>JAFVTL010000063.1 GCA_017503235.1 Bacteroidaceae bacterium
AATGCCCTTATAGACTGAATCAAAAGGATTGGAAACCGCAGTTCCTTCCATTCGCTAAAGCACGTAAAAGAGTAGAAACGGACTTCTCACAATTATGTGACCAGTTTATGATAATAAGGAATTACGCTAAAGATACAATAGAACAATTTGCCCGAATTATCGGGAAAATCAGTGCTTTTATAATCTTACAATATGTAAACAAATTAAACAACAGACCCATTGGTGAAATTAAATATGCACTGAATTAATTCCGCCAACGGGTTATGAATATTTTTTTTCAAAGCGTTTATTATTTGCAAAGATTAAGTGATGATTGATTATGAGCATATACGTAAATGTATTGAGAAACTTTGGAATAATATGAATATATGAAAGAAAACGATACATCACATAAGACATTAATTATTTCTCTTTTAATATTGTATATTGGATCATTTCTAATCTTAGAATTTAGTCCAGTAATAAATCTCCTATTTTCATTTTTAAGAATAGTGTTATTTTTGGGTTTGTTTTTTCGATATTATATAAAATATTTCCATGTAGAAAAATATGAGTTACTGACTATTGCTTATTTTATATTTGTGTTATTGGCTACATATTCAAATTCAGGACATGTTATTCGAATAATTTCTTATATAATTAGTGTTTTTTCTTTGTTGGTGTTGTTTAAATACTTTAACTATGTATGCATATTAAGGTATTCAACTATAATATTTTCTGTATTCGTTTATTTAAATTTTATTTTGACTGCAATTTCTCCTACAGGACATTTTTTTGTTGATGGTAAGCCTGCTTATCTTTTTGCTAATAATTATAATGGGATGGGACCCATTTTATTAATAGCAATATTATCTAATGGAATGTATAGTTTCATTAAAAAAAAATACTATTTTAATTTGTTCCTGTTAATTTTGACGTCGTTCTCAACTGTATTAATTGTCAGCTCAATGACATCAGCCGTAGGCATAGTATTATTAACATTTGGTATTATTTTCGTTAATAGATTAAAATCAAGATTCATAATAAAGTCTTTTCTTATAAGCGTACTAGTTGTAAATTTTGTTTTGTTGTATTTGCAAACTACGGTTGAAAGTAAATTTATTCTTTGGTTTATCGAAGATATTTTAGGAAAAAATTCGACATTTTCTTCAAGAACTATTGTATGGTATTATGCCATCGAATTATTTAAAGAATCCCCATGGGTAGGATATGGAATGCAAGGAGCTGAATGGTATTCTTTTAATATTGGCTTTAACACTGCCCACAATTTTATATTGGAATTGTTATTAAACGGAGGGTTAGTTTTATCTATAATTTTTATATTCGTATCATTTGTTTCTATAAATAATGCGAATAAAAATATTAATAAAGTCACTAATGTGTTGCAATTTGGGTGTTGTACTCTAATGCTAATGATGGTAATGGAGACATATTCACAAATTGCCATTTTTTATTTATTGTTCTTAAATTATTATTCTTTTAAACTTAAATTGAATGCAAAGAAATTTTAATTATTCAGTCATTATACCTCACCATAATATTCCAAACTTATTGCAACGTTGTTTAGATTCTATTCCGAGGAGAAATGATATTCAAATTATTGTTGTAGATGATAATAGCAATCCTGAATTTGTTGATTTTGATAAGTTCCCAGGAATGAATGATTCTTCAGTAGAAGTTTATTTGACAAAAGAAGGTAAAGGTGCTGGATATGCAAGAAATGTAGGATTGAAATATGCTAAAGGCATTTGGATTATATTTGCAGATGCAGACGATTTTTTTGTTCCAAATGCATTTTCTATTATTGATAACTATTTAGATAATAATGCAGATATGATTCTTTTTAAGTCACAAAGTGTTGATTCTGAAACCTTTGAGGTTATGAAAAGAAATGTAACAACTAATTCTGCTATTGATGAATATTTAGAAGGACGATTAACTGCGAAGAATGTTGCGTTAAGATATTATGTTCCATGGGGAAGAATGATTAAAAGTAATTTTATTAGAGACAATGATATACACTTTGATGAAATTGTAGTTTCTAATGATGTAATGTTTGCGACAAAAGCTGCATGTAAAACTGATGAAATACAAATATCCTCTAATATAATTTATTGCATCACCTTTAGAAAAGGTAGTTTGTGGAATTCAAAGAGAAATATTGATATACGTATTAAAACTCATATTAGAAGGAATAGTTACATATTAAAATATGGTTATAAAGAAGACATTATTCCTGTTATCGTTTGTATACATAAATGGTGTAAACATTCTTTAAAATTGTATTTAAAATGCTTATATATAGCAATTTCTAGTGGTGTCTTATTTCAAGGTTTCTTTTTATATATAAAAAGAAAAATGAGAAATAAAAAGTTCCATAACTAGTTCTTTGTTTGGTGTGTTATAAGATATTATTGGGAATGCTAATTTAAAGAAAGCACTCAAATAAGGACTAAAAATTATATAATATATCTTTGCTGCAAGTTAAAAATGGAAAAATAGTGAATATTAGTAAGCTTCTATTTCAATATAATACTGAGGGCTTGCCTCTATCCATTTTTAATCGAAATAATTGTTTGAAGAATAAAGACCTTGCAATATCTCACAAAAGGTATAAGTATGCACGTAAGAAATAGTAAAGTTCAAGTAGACGAACTTCTTTTGTGGAAGCTTCGTCTGTATAATCGAGATATCTTGAAGACTCAGCAGCATGATAAAATTATTCGGTAAGAGAAATGTTCCTTACAATTGTATCCCCAATTTGAGTACTTATTATATTTATGAGCTTAGTATTAATGTGAAGATATGTTTTAACCTAAATCTGTCATTAGAAATTTAATGGCGTGGTCGTGTTTGTAAATTGTTGAATATAATTGTTTTAAACTCATATTTCTTATGATGGTCATCAGAAATGTATTAAGAATGCAGTTTTAATGACCGATTTGGGTTTAATATATTATCTTCCAGAGAAGAATACCTTCCCAAAAGCTAATCATTTAATAATTGTAGAAATGAAAAATTATATAAATCCCAAAATAAGTGTTATAATCCCATGTTTTAATGTTGCTAATTATTTGCAATCATGTCTAAAAAGTATAGTTGTCCAACCAATAGGAGAGGTTGAATATATCTTTGTGAATGATGGTTCGACTGATGAAACATTGGCTTTGCTTACAGAGTTCTGTGTTGAAAGACCTTTTTATCAATTAATAAATCAACAGAATGCAGGAGTTTCTGCTGCCAGGAATGCAGCTTTGGATATTGCAAAAGGGGAATATATTTATTTGCTGGACGGTGATGATAGACTTACAGAAAACGCAATTTCTGCTATGCTGCAATGTATTCAAGATACATCTGTTGACATTGTTTTATCTGAAGTAGCTTTATTAAGAGGAAATGCGTCACAAAGGGAAAAATTGCTAATGTGTGCGGGGGAGTATTCTCCGGATGAGCTGTATCGTTCATGCTCCATATTTCCTACAAGACCTCAACTCCTTTATAAACGTTCCATTATAGAAACGAGTAGGATTAGGTTTAATAGTGATATTCGGCTAGGAGAAGTATATGAGTTTACGATAAGAGTTCTGGCAAAATCACATAAAGTAAAAGTAACGTCTGATTGCTTCTTCTACTATGTTATGCGTTCTTCAAGTGCAACACATAGACCGAATTATTCAACTGATTTGACAGTGATAGATACCTTGAAACAATATGAGCTTTACGGTAATGGACTGAAGAACATACCTTCTTTTCAAGTGACAGCTTTTAAAATGTTGATGTCTTTTACATACAATAAATATGCCAAATTGGGATTGAATGATGAAATGACAATTAATACTGTTAAGAGACTTTTATCGACTCCGATAGTAAAAGAATACATCAATAAAGTGGCTTTTGGAAAGAGGATTCCTAAACAAGAGCGATTGCTGGCATTGTATGTTTTATTTACAGGAGTGTTGGGATACAAAATGATTTCTAAATTTTTTAAATAGATATGAAAAATCTTATAATTATAGGTGCAGGTGGTATGGGGCGTACTTTCTATGATTTATCCAGAGAAAGTATAGGTTATGGTGAGTCCTTTACCATCAAAGGATTTATAGACGATAACTTGAATGCATTGGATAACTATGAAAATTATCCGCCCATCATCGGTTCAATCAAGGATTATTCGCCTTGTGAAAACGATGTGTTTATTTGCTCGATAGGAGGTGCCAGCAGAAAGGCTTGTATCGAAAACATTTTAGCTAAAGGTGGGGAATTTTTAACCTTAATCAATAAAACAGCCCGTATGGGAACGAATGTAGTCATGGGTAAAGGAAATCTAGTGGGAGCCTTTACTACTGTTGCTGCTGATGCTGTAATAGGGGACTATAACTTTATTCAATCTTATACCATTATCGGCCATGATGTGAAAATTGGTAATTGGAACCGAATAGATTCTCATGTGATGTGTGTGGGTGGTATTACCATTGGTAATGAAAACATGATTCATACATCGGCTGTGCTGAACCATAATGTAACAGTGGGTGATAAGGCTCATATCGGTGCATGTAGCTTTGTGACAAGGGATGTGGAGTCGGAAACAACCGTATTCGGAAATCCAGCCAGAAGATTAAAATAATTAAAATATGAATTTATTGGAAAAGAAGGTCTGCATCATTACGGGTGCAGCTCAAGGTATAGGTCATGCCATCGCCGAAAAATATGCTGCTGATGGTGCCATCGTTTATGCTTGTGACATGAAAGAGGGTACGATGGATGAATGGGCAGCTACTTGTGGCGAGAAAAACCAAACTAAAGTTGTTCCTCTCTATTTTGATGTGACTGATGCAGCTGCCGTAAAGACAGCTTTCATGTCGGTATTCAAAGCGGAAGGACGGATTGATGTATTGGTGAACAATGCTGGAGTGGTGTTCAACAAGAAAATCGGTATGATTCTTCGTCCGGAAACGGAACTGATGTTCCGGGTGAATGTGATTGCTGTCATTGAAATGGTGCAGTTGGTATCCCGCTTGATGCAGCGTAATGGGGGTGGTTCCATTGTAAATATCGCTTCGGTAACTGCCGTACTCGGTTCGCCAGGACAGTCGGCTTACTCGGCTACCAAGGGGGCCATCATATCGTTTACCAAGTCGGCTGCAAAGGAATTGGCTCCGTTAGGAATCCGTGTGAATGCAGTGGCTCCAGGCATCGTGAAGACGGAACGCTTTGCAGAGCTTTATGAACAGAGTGGTGAAAAGATTGATGCACGTATCCAACGCATCGCTTTGGGCAGATTGGGTACTCCGGAAGACATTGCTCATGCATGTGCGTTCTTAGGCTCGGACCGTTCGGCATATATTTCGGGACAGATTTTGGGTGTGGATGGTTGTGCTTCTATCTAAGAGGAATTAAAGTAGTTAAAGGAGTAATCGGCTCTACGAGCCTAGGAGTTAAAGTCGATAGTTTAATGAATTTAATATGATTTTAAATCTGGATAAACAACCTCGGGAGGCATTGGCAGCCATTGATGCGGCAGGCAATCAACTGACCTACGGGGAACTGTGTGACTTTTCGAATGAACTGGAAACAGCGATGCCTTCCCGTTCCTTGTTGTTCCTGATGACGGAAAACAATGTGGGAGGAATAGCATGGAGCATCGGATGTATGGGAGCTAAGCAAGTGCCCTTGATTCTGAATGTACATACGGAGGAAGGTTTGTTCCTGAACTTGATGGAGATTTATCGTCCGCCGTATCTTTGTGTGCCGGTAGGTAATCCGTTGGCAGAACAATACGAGACGGTAAAGGAAAGCTATGGATATGTATTGCTAAAGACAGGCAATGAAGCTTGCCCTATGCATGAAGAACTGTCGCATCTGTTGCCTACATCGGGTTCTACAGGTAGTCCGAAACTGGTACGTCACAAGTATGAGAACATCGAAGCAGCAGCCTTGAATATCTCTACTTTCTTTGAACTGACCAGTTATGACCGTCCATTGTTGGTGTTACCATTGTATTATACGATGGGATTGTCCATTGTATTCAGTCACTTGTATGCAGGG
Organism: Bacteroidaceae bacterium; assembly: GCA_017503235.1. GTDB lineage: Bacteria > Bacteroidota > Bacteroidia > Bacteroidales > Bacteroidaceae > Phocaeicola. The sequence goes on from JAFVTL010000063.1 coordinate 6,046, forward strand.
GCTACTGTTTTGGCTACGAACCAAAGCATGACTGACCGGGCTTTCTGGCAATTCTTGAAGGAACGAAAGGCAACCAGCTTTACTGGAGTGCCATACAGTTATGAAATATTGAACTTGATGCGATTCTTCCGCATGGACTTGCCGGATTTGCAACTGCTGACACAGGGGGGAGGCAAGATGCCGAAAGCTCTAAACCAGAAGTTCGTGGATTACTGCAAGAGCACAGGGAAACGATGGATTGCCACTTACGGACAATCGGAAGGTACTGCCCGTATGGCTTGGCTTCCGGCTGAATGGGCAGAAAGCAAAATGGGAAGCATCGGTCGTGCCGTACCGAACGGAGAAATGTTCCTGATAGACAGTGAAGGAAATACCATCACTGAGCCGAATGTGCAGGGAGAAATGTGCTATCGGGGCAAGAACGTGACAATGGGCTATGCCCGCCAACGGGAAGACTTGTTGCTTGGTGACGAGCGAAACGGTTTCTTGAAGACCGGTGACTTGGCTTATCAAGACGAGGATGGTTGTTTCTACATCGTGGGGCGCATGGGACGTTTCCTTAAACTCTTCGGTATGCGCATCGGACTGGATGAATGTGAACAAATCATCAAGGCGATATTCCCCATCGAGTGTGCTTGTGTGGGCAATGATGAAAAAATGACGGTGTACATCACCGATGAAAAGCTGTCTGCATCCGTAAAAGAAGAATTGGTGGAAAAGACCAAGTTGGTAGCGACGGCTTTTGAAATGAAAGTAATTCCTGCGATTCCGAAGAATGAGGCAGGAAAGGTTCTGTATAGTAAATTATCATAGTGTCATTCAATTATTAATATTAAAATCATAAATCAGATGAATAATTTAGAAAAGTATAACAACGCTTTTATTGAAGTGTTTGGAGTAGAAGATAGTGCATTGGGCAGCAATTTCAACAAGGACAGTGTAGATGGTTGGGATTCAGTTCATCAGTTGAACATCATCGCATTGTTGGAAGAATCATTCGACATCATGCTTGACCCGGAAGACATTATGGAATTGACTTCCTATGAAAAGGGTAAGGAGCTGATGGTGAAATATGAAGTGGAACTTTAAGTTCTGTAGTATGTATAAGAATGGATTGAAAAGAGTCATAGACTTCATTATTGTTTTCACGGCCTTATTGGTGATTTGGCCAATTCTGCTTGTTGTAACCATTTGGCTTCATTTTGCCAACAAAGGAGCTGGAGCATTCTTTTTCCAGGAACGCCCCGGTAAGAATGCCAAGATTTTTAAGGTGGTGAAATTCAAAACCATGACGGATGAACGGGATGCGGAAGGTAATCTGCTTCCCGATAAGGATAGACTGACCAAAGTCGGAAAGTTTGTGCGCTCCACTTCATTGGATGAATTGCCACAACTTATCAATGTTCTGAAGGGTGATATGGCCTTAATTGGTCCTCGTCCTTTGATGCCTAAATATTTGCCTTTGTATTCCAAGGAACAGGCACGCCGCCATGATGTTCGTCCAGGTATTACAGGATGGGCGCAAGTAAACGGACGAAACAATATTTCGTGGACAAAGAAGTTTGAATATGATGTGTGGTATGTGGACCATTGTTCATTCATGCTAGACTTGAAAATCATTTTCCTTACAGTAAAAAAAGTCTTCTTCCGTGAAGATATTTCTAAGGAAGGGGAAGCAACTACCGTACCGTTTGATGGAACCAACTAAACTATAAAGATATAATGAGAAAGAAACCATTCGAACTATTGCAAGTGGCAGTAGGAACCAGAAAGGAATTGTCTGGTTCCTTATCTGTTGACGAATGGAACGGTTTGTTCAAAGTGTTGAAAAAACAAGCGCTTTTTGGAGTGGGTTTTGATGCTATTTGCCAGTTGCCAGCAGAACAACGACCTCCCAAACCCTTGCTTCTACAAGGATATGCCCAAGCGGAATTCATCAAGGAACAAAACAACTTGTTGAATAAAAGGGTACTGGAATTGAGGGATATCATGCAAGATATGGAGATTCCATATTGTATCCTGAAAGGGCAAGGTACTGCCATACTTTATCCGAAACCGGAGTCTCGTCAATGTGGAGATATAGACGTGTGGTGTGATTGTCCTAGAGACTTGTTGCTGGAAAAAGTAGGAAAGAAATATGCATTGGGAGATAAAGTTATCCATCATGCAGATGTAACATTTTTTAAAGATATATCTGTGGATTTGCATTACGTACCTACTTGGTTGTACACCCCATGGTACAGCAAGAATCTGCAGACATTCATTGTCAATGAAAAGAGTACCCAGATGCAGAACCTGAATGAAAAAGGGTTCTGTTCTCCGACTGTCAAGTTTAATTTGGTCTATTCCATGATGCACATGTTCAGACATTTGTTTGAAGAAGGTATTGGGCTGAGACAATTCATGGATTATTACTACATTATTATGCATTCCAATGAATGGGAGAGAAAGGAAGCTGTAGGAGTAATCAGGAAAATAGGAAAAACAAGGTTCTTGGGAGCTGTAATGTATGTTCTACAAAAGGTTTTCTTATTGGATGAAAAATATCTGTTGGTGAAACCCAATAAGGAATTGGGAGAATTCTTGATGAATGAAATTTGGATTGGAGGAAACTTTGGTTATCATGACAATCGTGTTAAAAAAGATAAGTCTTTATCGGATAGGGTAAAAAGAAGATTGAAAAGACAATTGACCCTTTATTCTTTTGGTCCCAGTGAAGTGATATGTGGTCCTTTCTGGAAAGCATGGCATTACTGCTGGAGAAAGAAGAACGGGTATCTATAATTTGCATGCAAATAAACAGAATAGTCAATTCTATCTTTACATCGAATACCTTTGTCTTGACGGATGGAAATAGCCAGGATTGTTGGTTAGTGGATGTGGGGGATATAGAGCCTATCCTACAAGAAGTGGGAAACCGCCGGGTGAAGGGAGTCTTCATAACTCATACACATTATGACCATATCTATGGCATCAACAAATTGGTGAAACACTTCCCGGAATGTGTGGTTTACACTTCGGAGCATGGGAAGGAAGGGCTGTTCTCCAGCAAACTGAATTTTTCACGTTATCATGATGACCCGATGGTGTTCGAAGGAAAGCATATCGAGGTGTTGGAAGAGGGGGAGGAGATTTCCCTCTTTCCGTCTATTATACTGAAAGCACTCTACACTCCGGGACATGACTGGAGCTGCATGAGCTACTATACAGATGACCTGATTTTTACGGGAGATTCTTATATTCCGAATATCAAGGTCATCACGTCTTTGCCTAAAAGTAATAAAACGGAAGCGGAAACTTCGCTGGAGCGTATATTGGAACTATGCAAGCCCCGGGATGTGTATCCGGGGCATAATGAAATACAAAAACTGTAATAATCATATCATACTTATGGCTGAAAGAAAAATGATTTACCTCTGTCTGGCACACATGTCGGAAGAGGGATTGGAACAGAAATATGTAAAAGAAGCATTTGATACGAATTGGGTGGTGCCTTTAGGACCGAATGTGAATGGTTTTGAGGCGGATTTGAAGGAGTTTGCCGGTGGTATTCATGAGGTGGTTGCGCTATCTGCTGGTACAGCAGCAGTACATTTGGCACTGCTGGCTTGCGGGGTAGGACCGGGTGATGAAGTGTTGGTGCAGAGCTTTACGTTCTGTGCATCGTCGCATCCTATCACTTACTTGGGAGCTACTCCGGTGTTTGTGGATTCGGAAGCGGATACTTGGAACATGGATCCGGCATTGCTGGAAGAGGCTATCAAGGACCGTATCGCTGTGACGGGCAAGAAGCCGAAGGCGATTGTACCGGTGGCACTATACGGGATGCCGTATGACTGTACCCGTATCATGGAGGTGGCGAACCGGTATGACATCCCGGTGATAGAGGATGCGGCAGAAGGTTTCGGCTCGAAGTTCAACGGGCAGATGCTGGGTACCTTCGGTAAGTTCGGGGTGCTTTCGTTCAATGGGAACAAGATGATTACGACCTCGGGTGGCGGTGCCTTGATCTGTGAAGATGCGGAGAGCAAGAACAAAATCATGTGGTATGCTACCCAGGCGAGGGATGCGTATCCGTACTACCAGCATACGGCCATCGGTTACAACTACCGCATGAGCAACATCTGTGCGGGCATCGGCCGTGGACAAATGACGGTGGCTCAGGCGCACATTGACCATCATAAGCATGTGCAGGCGCTCTACGAAGAGTCGCTGAAGGATGTGAAGGGTATCTGTGTACATAAGCAACCGGATACGGGAGAATATGATTCGAACTTCTGGTTGTGCTGTATCACCTTAGATAAGGACTTAAAAGTAAAAGGTCAGGAAAATTCATACAAGGAAATCATTAAAACTGCTGTGGGTGGGGCTGCAGGAGTAATCCAAGCAGTGGATAGTGCTACTACGGATTGCCAACCGAATGAAAATGTAGAGGCACTTCGTGTGTATTTGTTAACAAAGAAGATTGAGGCACGTCCGGTATGGAAGCCGATGCATAAGCAACCGGTGTATACTGGAGTTATGAGTTCTGAGTTAGGAGTTATGAGTTTGCCTAGCGGTACTATCCGTCAGACTTCGGAGAAGAGTGTAGCTTATATCAATGGGGTGTCGGAAGAAATCTTTAAGGTGGGTATGTGTCTTCCTGCCGGTCCGTATGTGACGGATGAGGATGTGCATTATATTGTGGACTGTATCAAAGAAGCGATAATATAGTTCTGAGTTGTGAGTGTTGAGTTATATTAAAAGATATATCAATATATTTATGTTGCGCAGATTCTTAATTGTTTTTTGTTTTGTAATTCTCTGTTTGCCTGCCTCAGCACAGTTTACCTATGGTACTACGGGCTTGTTGCATATGCCGACAGCAGATATGCAACGAGACAAAACCTTCTTATTTGGTGGAGGGTATCTGAATAGCCATGCTATGCCTTCACACTGGGATTATAATACTTGGAATTATTATATCAATATTACGTTTTTCCCGTGGTTGGAAGTGGCGTATACTTGCAATGTGTTTAATGAATGGGTAGATAGAGGTGTACCTGTACATATGATAAACCAAGACCGTTCATTTCATGGACGTTTACGTGTTTGGAAAGAAGGATGGTGGAAAGAGTGGACACCACAGATTGTACTTGGTGTAAATGATGTGACTACCGGTGCTGGAACTGATTATACGGATATGGCGGTAGAGGGAGATGGAAATGGATTCTTTAACCGTTATTATATTGCTGCAACGAAGCATTTGACTTGGCATGGAGAATGGGGGATACATGCGGCGTATGTATATAATAAGCGTGGAAAGGATAAATTGAATGGTCCTGCCATTGGGGTGGATTATCGGTTTGCATTGCCGGAGACATCGACGCTGAACAAGGTGGTGAATAAGGTGAAGCTGATGGCGGAATATGATTCGAAGTATGTGAATGTTGGGGCGCGGTATGCGTTCTGGAAGGATTATATCAATGTGGTGGCGGAGCTGAGGGAGTGTAAGTATCCGTCGGTAGGGGTGTATTTTAAAGTACATTTGAAGTGATTTTTCATTTCTTTTGCTTGTCCAAAAGAAACGAAACAAAGAAAAGACACCGGCTGGCATTTTTTTGCCTACTCCGACACTTTTCTACACTAAACAAAAAGAACTCGCTTTGCTCAAACAGCTTTTTGTTTTTAACGCTCCGAAAAGTACCTACGCTTCACGGCAAAAAAAAGAGGCCGGAAGTTGTTTGACATATATAGCTTCGCCCGTTGGGATTTCGTAGAGGCCGGAACTTGATGTTTTTTTGCAACATTGCTTCGCTCGTTGCTGATAATGCTTCCTTCTAACGTAAAATTGTTTCGCTTGTTGCGATAAGTATATAAGAAGGGCTGCTGTGTAATCACAGCAGCCCTTCTTGTTTTATTGTATCCATATTACTTCAGGAGTTCGGAGAGCTTTTCTTGGATGGCTTCGCCACGGAGGTTGCGGGCAATGATGGTGCCTTCCTGGTCTACCAATACGGTGGCGGGGATGGCATTGACACCATAGAGCTTGGAACCTTCGCATGCCCAGCCTTTGAGGTCGGACATTTGTGGCCAGGTCATGCCCCATGTCTTGATGGCTTCTTTCCATGCGGTTTCGTTTTCGTCCAAGGATACGCCGACAATGCCGAAGCCTTTCTTGCTGTAGGCTTTATATGCTGCAATGACATTGGGCATCTCGCGCTTGCAAGGACCGCACCAGCTTGCCCAGAAGTCAATCAGGGTGTATTTGTTCTTGCTGATGTAGTCGGAGAGCTTCACTTCCTTGCCTTCCGGATTGTTCATGGCGAAGTCGATGTACTTCTGGCCGACAGCGGTCTTCTTGGTCAGTTCGATATGCTGGATGACACGAGCGATGCTTTCCACTTCACGATAGTGTGCAGGAACCTTGTCGACAAGGGCTACTTGTTGGTCGAACTCAAAATTGCCGATAACTTGTGGCAACAGATAAATGCCGACAGGATTGCTGATGTTGTTTTCTACAACCTGGTACATCCCGTTAAAGACTTCTTCGTTCTTGGCTTCAATCTGGTCGGCAATGGCTTTGCGTTGTTCTTCGGTCAGGGTTGAGTCGCTACGCAACTGATTGTGCAACACGCCGAGTGCTTCGTTGACAGTTGCCAGAAATTCCTTGAACTGTGTCTGGTAGATGTCGTTATTGGCGGTTCCGCTTACCTTTTCTTCTGTCAGGTCGACGGCAATGTTCCCATTTTCAAGGAAGAGGTCTACCCACATTTCTCCGGGTTCGTAAACGATGTAGCGGTGAACGGTGGTATCCTGACGGCCGGTAAAGGTGAAGGTACCGTTCTTTACAATGGCTGAATCCAAGTTGACCAGTTCTCTACCTTTTTGTTCTTGCAAGTAGATGGTTTCTCCGTCTTCCACTCCTGCAACAGTTCCTGTGATCTTGTAGGAGGGTTCGTTGTTGCACGCTGTGAGGGCGAGGCCTCCGGCAACCAATAAATAAGCAATTTTCTTCATCTTGTTCTTTTTTAAAGTATTTGGGTGCAAAGATAGTAAAAAGTTCTGAGTTCTGAGTTGTGAGTTCTGAGTTATGAATTATGAATTATGAGTTATGAGTTGAGAGTAGTGAATGGTGAATAGTGATTTATGCGGACACACCATGGTGTGTCCCTACTTGTTATACCCCCTCCGCACTTCGTGCTCGTCCCCCTATAGAGGGACAGTTGTTTTCCTACTTATTGGGGAACTTAAAATATATTAGGGAATATATTATTTGATTTTGATTATTTTTTTATCTTTGCTCCCCATAATAGTAGATTTATGCAACAGTCAAATTACATCATTGAGGTTCAGCATGTTTCCAAACGTTTCGGCGAGAAGGTGGCGTTGGATGACATCCATTTGAATGTTAAGAAAGGTGAGTTCGTGACTATCTTAGGACCGTCCGGATGTGGAAAAACCACTTTGCTACGATTGATAGCAGGGTTTCAGACGGCTTCGGAAGGTACCATCAAGATTGCCGGTGAGGAAATCACACAGACGCCTCCACACATGCGTCCGGTGAATACCGTTTTTCAAAAGTATGCCTTGTTCCCTCATCTGAATGTGTATGATAACATCGCATTCGGCCTGAAGCTGAAGAAGACTCCGCAGCAGGTGATTGAAAAGAAGGTGAAGGCAGCGTTGAAGATGGTGGGCATGACGGATTATGAAGACCGTGATGTGGACTCGTTGTCGGGTGGTCAGCAACAGCGTGTGGCGATAGCCCGAGCCATTGTGAATGAACCGGAGGTATTGCTGTTGGATGAACCATTGGCTGCACTGGACTTGAAGATGCGTAAGGACATGCAGATGGAACTGAAGGAAATGCATCAGAAGTTGGGCATAACCTTTGTGTATGTAACCCACGACCAGGAGGAGGCCTTGACTTTGAGTGATACCATCGTGGTGATGAGCGAAGGTAAAATCCAGCAAATCGGTACTCCGATGGATATCTACAATGAACCTATCAATTCGTTTGTCGCTGACTTTATCGGTGAAAGTAATATCCTGAACGGAACGATGGTGAAGGACAAGCTGGTGCATTTCGCAGGCCATGAATTTGAATGTGTGGATAAAGGATTCGGCGAAGATATGCCGGTGGATGTGGTGATACGTCCTGAAGATATCTACATCTTCGATCCGTCGGATGCCGCGCAATTGACCGGTGTTGTGACCAGTTGCATCTTTAAGGGCGTTCACTTTGAAATGTTGGTGCAGACCCAGGAAGGTTATGAACTGATGGTACAGGACTACCATAGTTTTGAAGCCGGAAGGGAAGTGGGATTGCTGGTGAAGCCTTTTGACATTCATGTCATGAAGAAGGAGCGTACCTGCAATACCTTTGAAGGAAAGATGCTCGACAATACTCATGTGGAATTCTTGGGATGCAGTTTTGAATGTATCGCCCAAGAAGGCCTGGAAGCCGGTGACAAAGTACAGGTGGAAGTGGACTTCCAGCATGTGAACTTGCAGGACAATGAAGAAGACGGTGTATTGAGCGGGGATGTGAAGTTCATCCTTTATAAAGGCAATCATTACCACCTGACCGTATTCACCGATTGGGATGAAGATATATATGTAGATACCAATGATGTCTGGGACGATGGTGACCGTGTGGGTATATCCATTGCACCGGAACACATCCGTTTAAACAAGTTGTGAGCCCATGTGGAATAAATTCTCCCGTTTCTTTATGCGGCGCAGGAACTGGTCTATCCCTTATGCCTTGTTCCTGCTGGTGTTTGTAGTGATACCGCTGTTGCTGATTGTGTGGTATGCATTTACCGATGAGGAAGGTGCGCTGACCCTCAGCAATTTCCGTAAGTTCATGATGCATCCTGAAGCGATGAATACATTCATCTACTCCATCGGGATTGCCATCATTACCACCTTGGTTTGTCTGGTGTTGGGCTATCCGGCTGCCTACATCCTGAGTCAGAAGCAGTTCAAGACTTCGAAGACGATGGTGGTGTTGTTCATCTTGCCCATGTGGGTGAATATCCTGATTCGTACGCTGGCTACCGTGGCTTTGTTTGACTTCCTGAAGTTGCCATTGGGAGAAGGAGCCTTGATATTCGGTATGGTGTACAACTTCCTGCCGTTCATGATATATCCGATTTACAATACGTTGCAGAAGATGGACCAAAACCTGATAGAAGCCGCTCAGGATTTGGGTGCCAATCCTGTCAAGGTATTCGGTAAGGTTATCCTTCCTTTGTCCATGCCGGGGATTGTAAGCGGCATCGTGATGGTATTCATGCCTACGGTGTCTACCTTTGCCATCGCCGAGTTGCTGACCATGAACAATATCAAGCTGTTCGGTACTACCGTACAGGAAAACATCTATAACGGAATGTGGAATTATGGGGCTGCCTTGTCGCTCATCATGTTGCTTCTCATTGGCATCATGAGTCTCTTTACGAATGAGGAGGACAGTGCCCAAAATGAAAGCGGAGGTGTGATATGATGACAAGAATAATGGCCAAAGGATATTTGTGGTTCTTGTTGGCGCTGCTTTACTCGCCGATACTGATTATCATGATCTTTTCCTTTACAGAGGCAAAGGTATTGGGCAATTGGACGGGCTTTTCATTCAAGCTGTACAGTTCCTTGTTCTCGGGAGGGATGCATCATTCGTTGATTAATGCCATCTGGAATACCTTTGCGATAGCATTGATAGCCGCTTCTGTCTCTACCGCATTGGGGAGTATTGCCGCTATTGGTATCTATAACTTGCGCAGCCGGGCTCGTGGGGTGATGAACTTTACCAATAACATCCCTATCATGAATCCGGATATCATTACGGGGGTATCGTTGTTCCTGTTGTTTGTCAGTTTCGGCATCTCGCAAGGATTTACAACGGTGGTCCTGGCGCATATCGCATTCTGTACTCCTTATGTCGTGTTGAGTGTCACTCCTCGTCTAAAGAAGATGAATCCCAATATTTATGAAGCGGCGCTGGACCTTGGCGCTACTCCTTTCCAGGCACTTCGTAAAGTAATCCTTCCGGAAATCCTTCCGGGGATGATCAGTGGCTTCATCTTGGCGTTCACTCTTTCCATCGATGATTTTGCCGTGACTATCTTTACCATCGGTAATGAAGGATTGGAAACTCTTTCTACCTATATTTATGCGGATGCACGCAAGGGAGGCCTTACTCCGGAATTGCGTCCGTTGTCAACCATCATCTTTGTAACGGTGCTTGTACTGTTGATTGTTATCAACAAACGGGCGGAGAAGCAGAAGAAGGAATGATTTATTGAGGAGTTATAGTGGTTAAAGGAGTTAGAGGAGTTAAAGTAGTTAAAGGAGATAAATGGAGATAAAGGCCGATAGATTCGACTGATAATTCCCAAGCATCCACTAAGCATTTGGCCTTTAACTCCCTGTCCGGAGGACGAGCGAAGCGATAACTCCTTTTAACTCCTCTAACTACCCGAATAATGATAAGTGAAAATGAAAAGAATAAAATACATATTATTGTTAGCTGTGCTCTTCACATTAGGAGCTTGTCAGCGTTCGCAGGAAGAACGTAGTCGTATCCTGAAGATTTATAACTGGGCGGACTATATCGACGAGGATGTATTGGCTGAATTCCCAGAATGGTACAAGGAACAGACTGGGGAAGAGATTGAAATCATCTATCAGGTATTTGACATCAATGAAATCATGTTGACCAAGATTGAACGGGGACATGAGGATTTTGACGTGGTGTGTCCTTCGGAATACATCATCGAGCGCATGATGCGTAAGGATATGCTGTTGCCCATCAATCGTGATTTTGGCGATACGCCCGACTATATCCACAACTTGGCTCCCTACATTCAGGATGAGCTGAACAAGATGTGCATGGACGAACGAAAAGTGACGGACTATGCAGTGGCTTATATGTGGGGAACGGCCGGTGTCTTGTACAACAAGGCTTTGGTCAGCGAAGAGGAAGCGATAGCTTGTAGCAGCCTTTGGGACCCGAAGTTCGCCAACAAGATTCTGATGAAGGATTCTTATCGTGACTGTTATGGACTGGCCATTATCTATGCCAATGCGGATCGTTTGCAGAAAGGCGAAGTAACCGTAGAACAACTGATGAACGACAACTCGGCAGAAGCGATTGCTACGGCTGAGGAGTATCTGAAGAAGATGAAACCGAACATCGCCGGTTGGGAAGCTGACTTCGGTAAGGAAATGATGACCAAGGGAAAGGCTTGGATGAACTTTACCTGGAGCGGTGATGCGGTCTGGTCCATTGAAGAGGCTGACGCGGTAGGGGTAGAGTTGGATTATGTAGTACCCCAGGAAGGTAGTAATGTATGGTTTGATGGTTGGGTAATCCCCAAATATGCCCGCAACGTAAAAGCCGCCAGCTACTTCATCAACTACATGTGTCGTCCGGACATTGCCTTGCGGAATATGGATGCCATCGGTTATGTAAGTGCTGTCGCTACGCCGGAAATTCTGGAAGCTAAGATAGACTCTACTTTGGAGAACTATTCGGATTTGAGTTACTTCTTCGGACCCGAAGCCAATGGAGTGCAGGTAGACCCGGTTCAATATCCTGACCAAAAGGTAATCGAGCGTTGTGCGGTTATCCGTGATTTCGGGAACAAGGATGATTTGGAAAAGGTACTTGAGATGTGGAGCCGTGTGAAAGGTGACAACTTGAATACGGGTATTGTATTGCTCATATTTGCCGTGTTCGGAGCCTTGTTTGTATGGCTGGTTGTCAATAAAGTCAAGAAGTATCGACGGAGTGTACACCGTAAGCGCCGTAGAAGAAAGTTGAAATGATAAACAATAAAGGCTCCCGATCGGGAGCCTTTATTGTTTCGGCGTATTTCATTATTAAATAATGTACTGGTCGGAAATGGATTCGTTGTTCATGACGCGCTGAATGGTTTCTGCAAACATATCAGCGATGGTCAATTGCTTCAGCTTGGAGCAGCAGTTCAATGTATAAGGAATACTGTCGGTAAAGACGATTTCTTCCAATTGGGATTCCTGTACGCGGACTGATGCTGGGCCTGACATCACGCAGTGTGAAGCAATGGCGCGAACGGAACGGGCGCCGGCTTCCTTCATGACATCAGCGGCTTTTGTAATGGTGCCGGCTGTGTCGACCATGTCATCAATAATAATTACGTTCTTATCCTTAACATCGCCAATAATCTGAATGGATGCCACTACATTGGCTCTTTCGCGGGTCTTGTTGCAAAGCACCAAAGGTACATTCAAGTATTTGGAGTAAGTGCTGGCACGCTTGGAACCTCCCACGTCGGGAGTCGCAATGACCAGATTTTCCAAATTCAGCGACTGGATGTATGGAGCAAAGATAGCTGATGCATATAAATGGTCAACGGGGATGTCGAAGAAACCTTGTATCTGGTCTGCATGCAAGTCCATGGTTATCAAGCGGTCAATGCCGGCAACGCTCAACAAGTCGGCAACCAACTTGGCGCCGATAGATACACGTGGCTTGTCTTTTCTGTCCTGACGGGCCCAACCGAAATAGGGGATGACGGCAATGATGCTCTTGGCGGATGCTCTCTTGGCCGCATCAATCATCAAAAGCAGTTCCATCAGATTGTCAGAGTTTGGGAAAGTGGATTGAACCAGAAATACATGTGAACCACGGATGGATTCTTCAAAAGAAACGGCAAACTCACCATCTGCAAAATGGGTGATGTTCATGTTGCCCAATTCACAGCCAAGGCTCTGGCAGATTTTTTCAGCAAGGTATCTCGTACTTGTTCCCGAGAATACTTTAAAAGGGGATGTTGTGCTCATTTTATCTTGTATAGAATAAGATCTTTATTTAAAATCGCTACAAATGTAAGTATTATAATTAGAATAAAAAACTAATCGGCTTGCTTTTTCAGTTTTCTGAAGTGGGTTATCAGTTCACTGTAGTTGCGGTTTGAACGGAGGTCAAACTTATTCCATAGTGCTCCTAAGATGGCTGCACCACCGAAACCATATTCTTTCACTTCATCCAGATTGAAGGTGTCAATACCTCCTAAAGCAATGACTTTCTTGTCGATAATGCCGGCCTTGTGAGCTTTTTTCATCTCTTCCGGCGTATAGGAGGCATGGTAATTCAATTTGGAAATGCTGTCGAATACAGGGCTTAGGAATACATAGTCGCAACGGCGTTTCTTTTCCTTTACTTCCTCCAGCGAATGGCAGGAACAGCTGATATGTCCTTTGTAGTTTTCTGGAATATCGGGATTGCGGTGATTGAGGTGGATGCCTTTCAGCCGGTATTCATCCTTGAGATAGAAATGTCCATGTACGACAATCCTTTTGTGGTATTGTTCGGGAATCAGCGTCAAGAGGCGTTCCGCAAACATGGGGGCGGTGTCGGGCTTCCGTAGATGGAGTATGTCCAAACCTTCTTCGAAGAGTGCGGTAATAATCTGGTCCTCTTCAATGAAATATTCAGGAGCTGTTATCAGTATCAGTTTCATACGATGAGCTAAATGCATGACAAGATAGTGCATCCTATCTTCGCTTCTGTGCAAAGATAAGTAATAGGTTTGGAATAATGAAAGGGCAGACTCATAAAAATGAATCCGCCCTTCGAGAAAAACAATAAATAGATGTGATGAAGAAAAGTGTTTACATTCGTTTCTCGATAGCCGGCCAGTCAATGATGTCCCATAATTGGGCGATGTGGTCGGCCCGTCGGTTCTGATAGTCCAGGTAATAAGCGTGTTCCCACACATCGAAGCCCAACAGCGGTTTCATTCCCTTTCGAAGGGGATTGCCGCCGTTCGCTTCCTTTACAATATGCAAAGTCCCTTTGGAGTCCATGGCCAGCCATACCCATCCTGAACCGAACAAAGAGGCGGATGCGGCGTTCATTTCCTTCTTGAAGTTGTTGAAGTTGCCGTAGTCCCTTTCAATGGCTTCCGCCAGTTTGCCCGAAGGCTCCTTCTGTGTCTGTTTGGGGGTGAACTGAAGGAAATAGAGGGTATGGTTCAATACCTGGCCGGCATTGTTGAAGACAGCACCGTCGGGGGCTGAAATGATGATTTCTTCCAGGGACATGTCCTGGTATTCGGTTCCTGGAACGAGGGCGTTCAGGTTGTTTACATAGGTCTGCAGATGCTTGCCGTAATGATAGTCGATGGTTTCCTGGCTGATGACAGGTTCCAACGCATTGTTGGCATAGGGGAGTTGGGGCATGCTAAAGCTCATGATGGTTGAAATGATAGAGGTTAATATTAGGTTCGTATACATGGGTTTTCATTTACTTTTATTCCTATAACATTATTGGGGGTGGAAAAGTTCTGATAAATTCAAACTTTCTCTATCTTTGCGGTCGAAAGAATATGGATATGGGTAACTATTTGGACGAATTGAACGACGGACAGCTGGCAGCTGTACTCTATAATGACGGCCCCTCGTTGGTGATAGCCGGTGCGGGCTCCGGAAAGACACGTGTGCTTACTTACAAGATAGCCTACTTGTTGGAACAGGGGTATGAGCCCTGGTCTGTTTTGGCATTGACCTTCACCAATAAGGCGGCGCGTGAAATGAAGGAGCGTATCCGCCGGCAGGTGGGTGACAGTGCCCGTTATCTGTGGATGGGAACCTTCCATTCCATCTTCTCCCGCATATTGAGGGTGGAAGCGGCAGTCTTTGGCTTTACGTCCAACTTTACCATCTATGATTCTTCCGATTCAAAGAGTCTGATCAAGTCTATCATCAAGGAAATGCAGTTGGATGACAAGACTTACAAGGCCGGTACTATCCAGAACCGCATCAGTAGCGCCAAGAACCGGTTGATTCTTCCCGATGCGTATGCTGCTGATCGGGGTATCTGTCAGGGCGATATGGAGGCAAAGGTGCCGGCTACGCATGAAATCTACCGCCGGTATTGGGACAGGTGCCGGCAGAGTAATGTGATGGACTTTGATGATCTGCTGGTATATACCTATCTGTTGTTTGACAGTTATCCGGAAATCTGTGAGAAGTATGCCCGTCAATTCAAGTATGTATTGGTGGATGAGTATCAGGATACCAATTATGCGCAGCATTGCATAGTGCAGCAACTGACCCGTATCCATCAGAAGGTGTGTGTGGTGGGTGATGACGCGCAGAGCATCTATTCCTTCCGTGGAGCCAATATCGATAATATCCTGAAGTTTACCCAATTGTACAAAGGAGCGCGATTGTTCAAACTGGAGCAGAACTATCGTTCCACACAGACCATCGTTTGTGCGGCCAACAGCTTGATAGAGAAGAACCGGGAGCAGATAAGGAAAGAGGTGTTCTCGGAAAAGCAGCAGGGAGAACCGGTGACGGTGTTCAATGCGTACAGCGATGTGGAAGAAGGAGATATTGTGGTCAATCAGATATGGGGGCTTCATCGGCGCGAGGGGAATGGTTTCAATGATTTTGCCATTCTGTATCGCACCAATGCGCAGAGCCGTATCTTTGAAGAGGCGCTTCGGAAGAGAAATATACCTTATAAAATATATGGAGGACTTTCATTCTATCAGCGGAAGGAAATCAAGGATGTGATTTCCTATTTCCGTATGGCGGTGAACCCGAATGATGAAGAGGCCTTCAGGAGAGTCCTGAACTATCCCGCACGAGGCATAGGCGATGCGACTCTGAACAAATTGTCCGCAGCAGCCAATGAACATCAGGTCAGTCTGTGGAAGGTGTTGGGCGAGCCCCTGACTTATGGGGTGAACATCAACAAGGGAACTCATACCAAGCTGCAGGCGTTTCATGAACTTATAGAGGACTTCAGAACCGAAGCTTCCGAAAAGAATGCCTATGAGGTCGGTAGTTATATCGTCCGTCGTTCGGGCATCATGAATGAAATCTATCAGGACCGTACTCCCGAGAACATGAGCCGTCAGGAAAATATCGAGGAATTGATGAACGGTATTCATGACTTCTGTGAAGGACGCAGGGAGGAAGGTAACGAACACATAGCGCTAACCGATTACTTGTCGGAAGTTTCTTTGTTGACAGACCAGGATACGGACAAAGAGGGAGATGGAGAAAAGGTTACCTTGATGACCATCCACTCAGCCAAAGGATTGGAGTTCAAGAATGTCTTTGTAGTTGGGTTGGAAGAGAATCTTTTCCCGAGTGCCATGTGTGGCAATTCCATGAGGGAACTTGAAGAAGAACGCCGTTTGTTCTATGTAGCCATCACTCGGGCGGAAGAACGTTGCTTCTTGTCCTTTGCCAAGAGCCGTTTCAAATATGGCAAGATGGAGTTCAGCAATCCAAGCCGCTTCTTGAAGGACATCGATGTCCGCTATTTGAATGTGCCTGTTGTGTCCCAACCGGCATCGGGGTATACGCCTTCTCCTGCACCTCGAATGGAACGCCCTCGTGTTGTGGAAACTCCTACATTCTCTTCCCGTTTTACCAAGGTGTCGAAGGTCGTCTCCCGTCCGTCGGTTGTAGCTGCATCTTCGAACGCGGTACAGGAAGGTAACGTCATTGAACATGAACGTTTTGGAGTAGGGGATGTCATTAGAGTGGAAGGAAGCGGTGACAATTGTAAGGCCACCGTCAAGTTCCGAAACGCAGGAGAAAAACAACTGTTATTGAAGTTTGCAAGATTTAAAGTAATAGGATGATGATGGATATAGAAAAGGTTCCTTCCCCTTGTTATGTGATGGAGGAAGAATTGCTCAGAAAGAACTTGAGTTTGATAAAGCAGGTGGCCGACCGGGCAGGAGTGGAAATCATTCTTGCTTTCAAGTCATTTGCCATGTGGAAGTCTTTCCCCATCTTCAAGGAGTATATCCGTTATACGACGGCCAGTTCGGTTTACGAAGCCCGTTTGGCGTTGGAGGAATTTGGAAGCAAGGCTCACACGTATTCGCCGGCCTATACGGAAGCTGATTTTCCGACGATTATGCAATGCAGTAGCCACATCACTTTCAACTCTTTCAGCCAATACCGCCGTTTCTATCCGTTGGTGGAAGCCCATGAAGAGAACATCAGTTGCGGTATCCGTATCAATCCGGAATACTCCGAAGTCGAGGTGGAACTGTACAATCCCTGTGCGCCGGGCACTCGGTTTGGGGTAACGGCCGATCAGTTGCCAGCCCAACTGCCTGCGGGCCTTGAAGGGTTCCATTGTCATTGCCATTGCGAGTCCAGCTCTTATGAGTTGGAACGTACTTTGCAGCATATAGAGGAAAAGTTTGCACCGTGGTTCTCGCAAATTAAGTGGTTGAATTTGGGAGGAGGCCATCTGATGACCCGAAAGGATTATGATACCGAGCATCTGGTTGCTTTGCTTCAAGGACTGAAGAAGCGTTATCCGCATTTGGAAATAATCTTGGAACCGGGCTCGGCCTTTACCTGGCAGACAGGTCCGCTGATTGCTTCTGTGGTTGATGTGGTAGAGAACAAAGGCATACGTACCGCCATACTCGATGTAAGCTTCACTTGCCACATGCCCGATTGCCTGGAAATGCCCTATCAGCCGGCGGTGCGAGGAGCGGTTTCTTTGCCGGCCGATGCGGTGAAGACGGCTTCGAAGGAAGCGCCCGTTTATCGCTTGGGTGGAAATAGCTGCTTGAGTGGAGACTATATGGGATGCTGGCAATTTGACCACAAATTGGAGATAGGAGAGCGTATTGTGTTTGAAGACATGATTCATTATACCATGGTGAAGACAAATATGTTCAATGGCATTCAGCATCCATCTATCGCTATCTGTCACACGGACAATCGGTTAGAGGTTTATAAGCAATTCGCTTATGAAGACTATCGGGATAGAATGTCTTAAAAAAGTTCCAAAAAGTTTTGGTGGTTTAGAAAAAAGGACTACCTTTGCATCCGCAATCAGGAAATAACCTTTGTTGTTGCTTCTTGAATGTGGTTTAATGCGGAAATAGCTCAGTTGGTAGAGCATAACCTTGCCCCAAAGAAATAAAGGTTCTAACCTTGGCAAGGAAACGTTTGAAGATTGTTGCTTCCGTTGCAAATTGCGGAAATAGCTCAGTTGGTAGAGCATAACCTTGCCAAGGTTAGGGTCGCGAGTTCGAGCCTCGTTTTCCGCTCACTTATTGAACAGAAACCTTGCGCGCTTAACGATGTGTGGGTAACAAACCTTAATGCCCAGGTGGCGGAATGGTAGACGCGCTCGTTTCAGGTGCGAGTGTTGAGAGACGTGCAGGTTCGAGTCCTGTTCTGGGCACATCAGTCAACGTTGGGTTTCAAAGTATTCTCGGAGGAATGGCGGAATTGGTAGACGCGCTACTTTGAGGGGGTAGTGACAGTTTTGTCGTGTGAGTTCGAGTCTCATTTCCTTCACTGAGAATCAATTGCGGAAATAGCTCAGTTGGTAGAGCATAACCTTGCCAAGGTTAGGGTCGCGAGTTCGAGCCTCGTTTTCCGCTCAATCAAGTGGATGTGTAGAAATACGCATCCACTTGTTTTTTATATATAGGCACGGATTACACGGATTAACACGGTTTTTAGTGTATATTTACATCATATATATCCGTGAAATCCGCGTAATCCGTGCCTAATTCTTATAGTGCGAAAGCCGTTTTATTATCCGCAGTGGAAATACTTTCTTACGAGTTTCAGCATTTCTTCCTGGTTGCCGTCTATCTCACTACGCAGGGTCTTGTCGTTGTAAGAACGGAGCTTCTTGATGATGCCGTCGATCATAGCCGGGCTGAACACCTTATGTTCTTCAAAGATTGCTCTTTGTCTTTCCAGACAATCGGCTGATGCATAGCAGCTGTCGGGCAATTGTTCCAAATCCTTCAGTCTGTCTTCATTTTCCTTCTGGTGGATATTGACGTTGACGTATGTCTTGGCAGCGATTTCGAGTGCATTGCTCATCTCAAAGCCATGACGGCATGCTACCGCCAGTCCGGCGATGAGTTGGTACAAGTCTGCCGAGCCATCAGGAGAGCGCATTTCAACGGTCTGCTTCTGAGTGGTGTCGTAGTTGCTTTCTTTTTCCAACGGATTGGCTATCATGCACATGTCCGACTTGGCGGCCCATCCCAATGGTACGCGTACCAATACCGAACGGTTGCGGTCGCCCCAGCAGATGTTGGTCGGTGCTTCCTGATGCGGAACCAGACGGAAGTAGGAAGTCGGATTGGTGTTTCCGAAAGCGGTAATGGATGGTGCCAGTTCCATCATGCCGGCAATGGCCTTGCGGGCAGTGGCTGAAAGGACACCGTTGTCAAGCATTTGGTTCTGTCCGTCCTTCACGATGCGCATGTGGATATGGAGTCCCGAACCTGCCTTGCCGGTGGTAATCTTCGGAGCGAAAGTGATGTCGTATCCCGACTGGTAGGCCAAGTTGCGGATAATCCATTTGGCTATCATCAGCTGGTCGGCGGCATCTTCCGCATTGACGGGAAGGAATTCGATTTCATTTTGTTCATAAATCAAGCCGTCGATGGTGAAGTTGCCTACTTCGGAGTGGCCGTACTTGATTTGTCCGCCGGCTTGTGCGATGTAAGCCATGCACTTGGTGCGGAAGTCGTTGAACTTGGCATAAGGAGCCGATTCGTGATAACCCTTCTGGTCGGTAGCCGGGAACATGCCACTATCGGGTGCAATGACGTAATATTCCAGTTCGCCCATGGCTTGGAATTGCATACCTGTCACATCGTTGAATGCTTTGCAAGCCTTGCGCAAGGTGTTCTCAGGAGAGCTTTCCAATGGTTCGCCGTCTTTGTTGAAGTAGGAGCAGAGCATGGAAAGAGTCGGCAATTCAGCGAATGGATCCAGGAATGCGGTACTGAAGCGGGGCATTACATAGAGGTCGCTGCTTCCTGCTTCGATGAAAGGGAAGAGGCTGGAGCCGTCTACGCGTTCGCCGCATGTGAGGATGGCATCGAGGTAGGCTTCGTTGTTGATTACGAAATTCAGTGTCTTCAGACGTCCGTCACCGGCGGGGTACATGAAGTTTACCATTTGGATGTTGTTGCCTTGGATGTAACGAACGATGTCCGCCTTTGTAAACTCTTTGCATGGCTTTCCTAAATAAGCGACCACGCGGTTGGGATTCATGGATAATTCTTGATTCATATAATTAAAAGTTTTGTAGTTTATCTATGTGACGGGCAAATGTATGAAAAGTTCGGTTTCTTTGTATACAAAATACCTGAAAAAATTACAAAGAGTAAATAAAAACTGGGAATAATGTGCTTGTTGACACGAATTGTCATTTAGAGGAGCGATAGCGACGAAAAATCTCGGTAACACCCACTATGTGCTTCCGAGATCCTTCCTCCCTTCGGTCGTCTGGATGACAAAAAGTATTAATTGTTTTATGCTTTCCTAAAACTTCCCTTGTCCGTCTAAATGGAACGATATACAATGTGCGGCGCTCTTCCTTCCTTGTCAATCCTCCGTTCGAAGTACCATTTCCGGAGTTCGGATGTAGCCTTTCCTTTCAGCAGCCCGGTGAGCTGGGCGTAAGACTTGCAACTGATGAATCCGTTCTTCTCCAAGTAGCCGGTGAGGAGTTGGAACCGTTCCTCTTCCGTGTATTTGTCGGACGAAGTGCGGAAGCTCCGATAGGGCTCCACTCGTTCCAGCTTCATCTTTATGCTGATGGCTTTCCGTAATTTCTTCGAAGCCTGGAAGTTCACGTTGTCGAAGTGTACCGACTGGGCGCGGATTTCTTTCTTGTCCTTCACTCTCCGGCTCTTCAGGCTTGGCGAGAAAGTTCCTATCTCGCCGAGCTTCACGTTGTATCCTTCTGCCAGGTACTCTGCCAGTACGTCCTCCAGGTAAGTGACTACGCCGATGACGGTCGCTTCGTTCATCCCCGAATGATGTGCGGCGTGGTGCATGATGTCCTTCAATGTCTTGGTTCCTTCCGATACAATCTGTGGGTAAAGCGTTCCTTCTCCCTTTCCCTGCATGTCGGGCATTACTCTGAAATCATATTTCGCTTTCATCCTCTTATAGTGTATATGTTTAAGTGTACAAACGTTGTATATAAGCCTTTTTCTCTGCATATAGTTTACGTTTCATGCTTTGATTTATATAAACCAAACTTCAATCTGTACATTTTAAAACATGAAATGTACGTTCCAAAGCATGAAACATAAACAGAATGCCTACAAATATACTAAATATATAGCTATTTCGTGCTTAATATAGTGTATATTTTTATTTAAATTCAAGGGTTGTTGCAAGAAAGCCTGTTCTTCCTGTGGCGCAGGTCGTTGATTGAGTCCTGAATATCTAATATACGCCATGTCTTTTTTGCCGATTTATTCGCTTGTCTGACATTATTTTATTACATTTGTATTGTGGAAGACTACTTTCTAAAGTGAGATGGGAAGTACCCAAGAAACTCAATTGACTACCCAAGAAATGGTAACAAGTACCCAAGAAACGACGGCAGAATAACCGTCAGTTGTAATTGTTATTTAAAGGAAGTGAACCAACGGCCTAATTATACTTTCCCATTCGATAAACAAACTTAATATGAACAATTCCATAAGAATACTGACTGCATTTTGCATGTTTGCTTGGATATGCATGGGTAGCATCCATGCCCAGCAGGTGGATACGCTCTTTTGTCAGAGGCAGATAGATGAGGGGGTGTTCCAGCGCATCAAGGGGAAGTCGTATAAGGAGGGGTGTACCGTGCCGCTCACCGATTTGCGCTATCTGCAAGTGATGCATTATGATGGGAATGGTAACGTTTGTCGGGGAGAGTTGATTTGTCATTATTCCATCAGTGATGATTTGCTCGCTATTTTCCGTAGGTTGTACGAAGCCCGATATCCCATTGAACGAATGGTGCTGGTGGATGAATATGATGCTGACGATGAGGCTTCGATGGCGGACAACAATACGTCTGCATTCAATTTCCGTTATGTGTCGGGTACCCGGCGTTTGTCCAAGCATAGTCAAGGCTTGGCGATTGACATCAATCCCTTTTACAATCCTTATGTGCGAAAGCGGGGAGGGAAGAACTTGATTTCTCCGAAGGGGGCGGAAGCCTATACTGACCGTACCCAAAACTTTCCTTATAAGATAGATCGCAATGATTTATGCTACAAACTATTCAAGGCGCATGGCTTCAGGTGGGGAGGCGATTGGAAGAACAGCAAGGATTATCAGCACTTTGAGAAGTGATATTTCCTTAAGCATTTGGTAATGTGAAATTATTTCCATACTTTTACGAATCAAAACCTTAATTCTCAAAATATACCATTATGATGAAGAAAATCTGTCATGCAATGTTGTTGTCCGCATTCCTTTGCGGATGTGGAAACGGTAACACTGAAAAGCAAGCCGTAGTAGAAGTGAATCTTCCCGTAGAAAAGCCGTTGATTACTGCTCCTCCCGATTCTTTGGGACTTGACCCGTTCTACAAGAAGTATATGAATGTGAACGGAATCCCTGTATGTAGCTCATGGAGAGTGCCCGACAGTTGTTTCCATGCGGCTTACATTACTTTCAAGGCTTTGACCGATATGCTTCCTGAAAAGGTGATGAAGTCATTGACGGACAACAAGGCTCGTGTCACCATCATGGCTCGTTATGAAGGAACCACTGATGTGCCCGAACATGCTTATTTGGTGAATGATACAACCATCAACTGGGATTTGCGTGCCCGTGGATTGGGAGGTACACTCCATATGCCACTCAGCTCTTGTGCCGAAGAAAATATCCTGGCTTATCAGATAGACAAGTATCATGCTGAGAACATTGCCATCCATGAATTCGCGCATACCATTCATTATGTAGGCATTGCGCCCATCGAACCAGGCTTCAACGATGAACTTCAAAGAGGTCTCGATGCCGCTTTGGCCGAAGGCAAATATAAGAATGTGTATGCAGGTACCAACATTGCCGAGTATTGGGCAGAAGGCGTACAGAATTGGTTTAATGTCAATGCCGAAGTAGATAAGGATGGAGGCGATGGAAAGCATAATATGGTGAATACAAGAGAGGAAATGAAGCGCTATGACCCTACCTTGTATAACATCCTCGCCAGATATTTCCCTGCTACTGACCAACCGATCAGCCGCCACAAGAAGGTAAATCTGTATGATTGGAAGTAATATTAGATAAGGTAGTTCTAACTACTATCCATGAAAGCAAATGAAAAGGAGGAGCTGTTTCCTCCTTTTTTTTATGATTCTTTTTCTTTTGATTGTTTTGCGGGGTGGGGAAGAAATACTAATTTTGTACTCCATATTCAGATGAAATATGAAAATAGGTTTCGATAACGAGAAGTATCTCAAGATACAATCCGAACAGATCAAGAAGCGCATCGCTCAGTTCGGTGACAAACTGTATCTTGAATTCGGAGGTAAATTGTTTGATGATAATCACGCTAGTCGTGTGTTGCCTGGTTTCTTGCCGGACAGCAAATTGCGTATGTTGATGCAATTGAGCGAATATGCCGAAATTGTAACGGTAATCAGTGCGCTTGACATCGAAAAGAACAAGATGCGTAGCGACTTGGGTATTACTTACGATGAAGACGTATTGCGTTTGCGCGGTGAGTTTGAAAGAGTGGGATTGTATGCCGGAGGCGTAGTCATTACCCACTATAACGGACAGGCAAGTGCAGACGCCTATCGGAAACGTTTGGAGCGTCAGGGTATCAAGGTCTATTATCATTACACCATAGAAGGCTATCCGCATAATGTCGCATTGATTGATTCTGAAGAAGGCTTTGGTAAGAATGACTATGTGGAAACTACCCGTCCGTTGGTTATCATTACCGCTCCGGGACCTGGTAGCGGCAAGATGGCGGTTTGTTTGAGCCAGCTCTATCATGAAAACAAGAAGAACGTGAAGGCGGGTTATGCCAAATTCGAAACCTTCCCCGTTTGGAATCTTCCTCTGAAACATCCTGTGAATATGGCTTACGAGGCTGCTACGGCCGACTTGAACGATGTGAATATGATTGACCCATTCCATTTGGAAGCTTATGGAAACATTGCGGTAAACTATAATCGTGACATCGAGATATTCCCGGTGCTGAATGCCATCTTTGAAAGCATTTACGGCGAAAGCCCCTACAAGTCGCCTACCGATATGGGTGTGAACATGATCGGTTATTGTATGAGCGACGAGGAAGTATGTTGTGAAGCTGCCCGCGATGAAATTATCCGAAGATATTATTATGCGTTGGGTAATTTGGCATTGAAGGGAAACAACGAAAATGAAGTCAATAAGATAGCGTTGATTCTCAAACAAGCCAAGCTGACTACCGGATATCGAAAGACTACCATCGCCGCTCGTGAAAGAAAAGAACAGTTGGGAGGTATCCCTTCAGCGGCAATCGAATTGCAGGACGGTACTATTGTTACGGCTCATTCAAGTGCTTTGCTCGGTTCGAGTGCGGCATTGATATTGAATGCAACCAAGCACTTGGCCGGTATACCGCACGACATGAAGCTGATTCCTCAGGAACTGATAGAACCCGTCCAAAAGACAAAGGTGGAATACCTTCATGGACGCAATCCCCGCTTGCATACGGACGAAGTGCTGGTCGCTCTGTCCATCTTGAGCAATCACGATGAGAATTGCCGGAAGGCCCTTGCCCAATTGCCGGAGTTGAACGGATGTCAGGTTCATTCAACGGTGATGTTGAGTGAGGTGGATAGGAAGATATTCAAGAAACTGGGAATAGGATTGACTTGTGATCCGGTAAAAAAGGAAAGGATTAAAAATACAGACATAGAAAAAGGGGGATGTTAACATCCCCCTTTCTTTTTATTTCTTCAACCACTTGTCCAGCCAATTGAAGAAAGTGCGTTGCCAAAGCACCCCATTTTGTGGCTTGAGTACCCAGTGGTTTTCATCCGGATAAATCAGCAACTCAGCAGGGACACCACGCATGATGGCGGCATCGAAAGCAGCCATGGCATGGTTAGGAAGGATGCGGAAGTCCTTTTCTCCGTGGATGCAGAGGATAGGAGTGTCCCACTTGTCGACGAACTTGTGTGGTGAGTTGGCGAAAGTTCCTTGGGCAATCTTGTTTCCTTTTTCCCAATAAGCGCCACCCATATCCCAGTTGGCGAACCATTTTTCTTCCGTTTCGAGATATTGCATTTCCATGTTGAAGATACCATCGTGCGAGATGAACGCTTTGAAGCGCTTGTCGTGGTGGCCGGCCAACCAATATACGGAGAATCCTCCGAAGCTGGCACCGACGCATCCCAAACGGTCTTTGTCTACGTAGGGTTCCTTGCAGATGTCATCAATAGCGGTCAAATAGTCACGCATGCACTGGCCTCCATAATCACCGCTGATTTGTTCCAACCATTCCATGCCGAATCCCGGAAGACCGCGACGGTTAGGAGCTACGATGATGTAGTCATTGGCGGCCATTATCTGGAAATTCCAACGATAGCTCCAGAACTGGCTGACAGGACTTTGTGGGCCTCCTTCGCAGAAGAGAAGGGTAGGATACTTCTTGTTCGGGTCGAAGTTGCTTGGATAGATTACCCATGAATGGAGGGGCTTTCCATCGCTGGCGGTTGTCCAACGGGCTTCTACCTTACCGAGTGCCAACTTGTTGAAGATATGGTCGTTTTCGTGTGTAATCTGTGCAATGTTACCATCAACAGGGTTCAATGTATAGATTTCATCTGCATGGCTGATGGAGTGACGCTTGGTGATGATTTGTTCGCCCAATAAGGCTACGGAAGCATAATCGTAGTCGCCTTCGGTGAGCTTCTTCACTTCGCCGTTCAGGTTGGTTTGATAAATCATGCTGGTTGCATGCCATACACCAGTGAAATACAATGTGTGATTGTCGTTGGCCCAACAATATGCGTCAACGCCGCTTTCAAAGCTTTCGGTCACGTATTTCTTTTCACCACTCTTCAAGTCCATGATGCAGAGGCGGTTTCGGTCGCTTTCATATCCGTCGCGCTCCATGCTTTGCCATGCAATGTACTTGCCGTCGGGCGAGAAGGTCGGGTTGGTGTCGTAACCCATGTTGCGGTCGGCGTTGTCATCTTGCTTGCAGAGATTGGTGGTGTTCTTGCTGTCCAAATAATAAAGGAAGATGTCCGAATCGGTAGAAATGGCGTATTGGAGGCCGGTCTTCTTTCGGCAAGTGTAGGCGATGCTACGTGAGTCGGGGCTCCATGCCAATTGTTCGATACCTCCGAAAGGCTTCATCGGTGCTTCGTAAGGTTCACCTTCCAGAATGTCGGTTGCCTGACCCATTTGGTTTCCGTCAAAGTCGGCAACGAACGGATGAGGAATGGTTTCTACCCATTCGTCCCAATGCTTGTACATCAAGTCGTTTACGATGATGCCGGTTGTTTTGGGAAGGTCGGGGTGAAGGTCAACGGTGCGTTGTCCGTACTTCACTTGCGAGATGAAGAGAATCTTGCTTTCGTCGGGCGAGAAGGCGAATCCTTCAATGGCTCCGTCATAATTGGAGAGGATGCGGCGTTCTGTTCCGTCCGGATTCATTTCCCATATCTGGCTTCCTCCCTTTTCGTTGCTCAGGAAGGCAATTTTAGTTCCGCCTTTAATCCATTGCGGGTCTCCTTCGTTGAAGGCGGTAGTGGTAAGCAGGGTGTTGTTGCTTCCGTCGGCATCCATCACATAGATGACGCGGTGGCTCTTGTCCTGCTCTACGCTATAGTAAGCTACGGTGTAGGCAATTTTCTTGCCGTCGGGTGATACACTCAGGCTTCCGATTCGTCCCATAGCCCAAAGGGCTTCAGGAGTCATGCGTCCGTCCTTTACGGTTATCTCTTGGCGTCCGATAATCGGCGCGTTGCTTTCCTGCTTCACGTCGGTGCAGGATGTAGCGAGCGTCAGTGCTACCATAAGGGCTACGTTTGTTTTTTTCATGATTCGATAGAGGTTATTTGATTGATTTAAGGCACGGATTACACGGATTAACACGGTTGAGACATTAACATTCCGTGAAATCTGTGCAATCCGTGCCTGTTCTTGTTGTTATGTTTTAGGATTATCTTTTTTTCATGCGTTCTTCGCGTTCCTTCTGCAAGCGTTCTTGTTCTTTTTGCAAGGCTTCCAGTTTGGCCATCAATCCGCCTTGTGTACCTTTATTTCCCTTTTGTTGCTTGATTTTAGCCTTGTTGGCTTCGAGTTGGGCAAGCAACTTGTTTTCGTCGGTAGTCTTGCGGAGGATAATCATGGTGAGGATACCAATCAAACCGGAAATGAAGTAGTAGTAGTTCAAACCGGATGAGTAGCTGTTGAAGATGAAGATGAACATGACGGGCATGGCGTACATCATAATCTTCATGGCCGGCATCTGTTGTTGTCCCATGGTGTCTTGTTGCTTCATGGAGTACCAGGTGTTGGCAATGTTGGTAATGCTGAACAACAAGCAGAACAAGCTCAAGTGGCTTCCGAGGAACGGAATGTTGAATCCGAAGTTGATGATTGAGTCATAAGTGGACAAGTCGGACGCCCAAAGGAAGCTCTGTTGACGGAGTTCGATGGCGTTTGGCACAAAGAAGAACAAGGCCATGAATACCGGCATCTGGATGAGCATCGGCAAGCAACCGCCCATCGGACTTACGCCATATTGGCTATAGAGGGCCATGGTTTCCTGTTGTTTCTTCAAAGCGTCTTCCTGCTTCGGATATTTTTCGTTAATCTTCTGTACATAGGGCTTCAATGCACGCATCTTGGCCGATGACATGAATGACTTGTAGGTGGCCGGATAAACCAAAGCCTTTACAATCAAGGTCATCAGAAGCAATACGATACCCATGTTCAATCCCCATCCTGACAACCAGTCGAAGAGGTTGATGGTAAACCAGCGGTTAATCCAACGGAGGAGAGGCCATCCCAAGTATACCAAGTCTTCCAATTCGGGGTCTTCGTTCTTGTTCACACACAAGTCGTTGCTTGCAAGCAGGGTCTTGAAGTGGTTAGGGCCGAGGTAGTATTGAAGGCGGGTAGCTTCCTGACCGGTAGGGTCGAAAGAAGTGGTCATTTCGGCCGTATAGTTCTTCATGAATCCGCTTCCCTTTTCCTGGGGAGTTGATTCGAGAACGGCGTTTTCGAAATTGTCCTGTGCAATAAATACGGTTGAGAAGAACTGGTTCTTGAAGGCAATCCATTCGAGGGGTTCTTCGAGGGCCTCCTTGTCCTTGCTCATTTCGCTCAGATAATCCGAACCGTCATCGACGGGTTTGTAAGTGAGCGATGTGTAGCGTTGTTCAAAGTCAAAACCCTTTTCCAGTTGGCGGGCACGTTGGAACCATTCGATGTTGAGTGTCTTCAGTGCGGCTGGGAAGAAGTTCTGCATACCATTAGCCCGGATGGTAAAGTCGAGCATATAGGATTCGGGCAACAAACGATAGGCGAAGTCGATGTATCCGGCACCTGTAGTGGCCAGACGCATGGTCAAGGTAGTGTCGGTTACGTCTACCGGTTGGAAGAAGAGGTTTTCGGTCAGGATATTCTCGTTCTTACCTTCGAAGGCGAAGTTCAAGGCCGATTCCTCTTCATTGAAAAGTACCAACGGTTGTCCTTGTTGGTCGTTGTATTCCTTCAACATGGCCGATACGACGCGTCCTCCCTTGTTGGAGAAGGTGATTTTCACCAGATTGTTTTCCAGTGTAGTGAATTCTTCCGTTCCTTGGTTGGCACCGAAGAACAATGAGGCCGAGTCGAGCACCAAAGCCTGTTGTTGGAAGGCTGCTTCTTCGGCGGCTTTCTTAGCTGCTTCTTGTTGGGCAACTGCTTGGATGGAATCCTGATAGCGGCGTGCACGCTCCATTTCTTCTTGGCTCGGACGGTTCCAAATGCTGAAACCTATCAATACGGCACCTATCAGCAGGAATCCCACGAGTGTGTTTTTGTCCATATTTCTTCTATTGTGTTAAGTTGTAATTATGCAAATTCAAATGAACCGCAAAATTACGAAATCTTTTCGATAATCTGTCTATGATGTCTAAAAAACTTCTTCCATTCTCTAAATAAGCGGTGAGCGTCCTGAAAACGACATGCCGCTTTTGCAAGATGAGAAAAAATGTCTACTTTTGCAAAGAAAAGAAAAATAGAGAGACAAGTATGAAGAGAAGAATTTTATGGGCTTGTGTGATGCTTTCGTTCGTATGGACGGCATCGGCACAAAAGGCAAGAAAGAATATGCGTGAGTTTGAAAAGCATAGCGGGCAGGTCATGCAGGCGTTTTCCGATTCGTTGAAGAACTTGAGGAGCTCCTACGATGCACATATCGGCATGTGGGAGGACTTGAGCACTCCGGCACCGGCGGGCATTCTCCCGAATCATGACCTCTATAAGCTATTTGTGCCTCCGACCTATTACTTCAGCCCTGTGCAACAAGCTTTCGGCTTGAATTGGGCACCGGGAAAACCTTGTCAGGGCATGAATCTGACCGATTCCGTATATCGCGCAAAACCCGACACCTTGGCATCATTCGCCTGCCCGTCGGTGGAAAGAAGTGCACCGGTGGACAGATACGTCAACCGAATCTTGTTGAATTACTACCTGGCGCATCCCGATCGGGTGGTTGGAAATGAATTGTATTTGCAGGACGTGAAGGTGGTGGACGAGACCCAGATGATGCAATCCATCACTCAGGAAGATGTGAAAGACCATCTGCAACCGGACGTAGTGGTGGAAAATGTGAATGCGGATGCCGAACTCGTGGTGGTGAAGCCCAACTTCTGGAAGTATACGGGAGAAGGGAAAATCCAATTCACCCAACATAGTGTGTCGGACAACTGGTATAAAGGGGGTGAAAGCACCAACGCCTTGTATTCGGAGTTGATTCTTGCCGCCAAGTATGACGACCAGCATCGCATCCAGTTTGAAAATGAATTGGAAATGAAGCTGGGATTCATCACCGCGCCTTCCGACACCATTCATGAGTATAAGACCAATTCTGACCTCCTTCGCTTCAACTCGAAGCTGGGCGTGAAGGCCTTCAAGAACTGGTACTATACCTTGAATGCTGAATTGAAGACCCAGTTCTTCCCCAACTACAAGACCAATTCAAACGACATGGTGTCGGGCTTCATGTCACCTTTCCAGCTGAAAGTATCTCTCGGTATGGATTACAAGCTCACCAAGAAGAACTTCGAACTCTCCATCCTCGGTGCGCCCCTTACCTATAAATATGTGTATTTGAAGGACAAGGACATCGTCAATCCTTCGGCTTTCGAAGTGGAGGCCGGCAAGTCGTGCGCCAACCTCTTCGGTTCGGAATTCAAGCTGAACATGACATGGAAGATTGCATCCAACATCGAATGGAAATCGAAACTCGAATACTTTACCACCTACGAGAAGGTCAACATCAGTTGGGAAAACACGTTTGACTTCCGACTCAACCGCTATCTGTCCACCAGCCTTTTCATCCATCCGCGTTTCGACGATGGTGTGAAGCTCTCTGAGGACAATGACACTTACTTCCAGTTCAAGGAAATGTTCACCTTCGGTTTGAGTTATTCTTGGTAAAACTATGCTTTACGAGGTGTAAAACTATGCTTTGTCGAGCGTAAAGCATAGCTTTATGAAACAAGACTCTCCGCCATCGCATCCATGCATCGTTGACGGAGAGTCTTTGTTAGATAGGGGGAGAGGTGTGTAATCAGAGGGAGGCTCCTTCAAGCAATGTCTGCACAATTCTTTCGGAGGTCCGTCCGTCCCATCTTTCGGGCAGTTGTCCTTTCTTCCATTCGCCCTTGCGGAGTGTCTCCAATGCGTTCTCCAGTTGTTGTACATCGTCGCCCACCAGCCAATTGGTGCCGATGCTCACCGTTTCGGGATGTTCGGCATAGGTGTTCAGCGTGATGCACGGGATGCCCAGGAAGGTGGCTTCTTCGGCTACATTCCCCGAATCGGTGACGATGGCCGATGCATGGTTGGTGAGGTATCCGAATGCCAGATAGGATTGCGGAGGTATGACATGCAGACGTTCGGACGCGATGCCCAGTGCGGCGAACTTGTCCTTGACATAATTATGTAGGGGTGCCACGATGGGCTTGTCGGTGTGGCTCATCAGGGTTTGGATGATGCTCTTCAGCCGTTCGGCATTGTCGAGCAACGAATGGCGGTTGATGGTGAGCAGAAGGTATTCCTTTTCCTTCAATCCGAGAATGGAGAAGGCGAAGGGGCGTTGCAATCGTGAGCGGTTATGGCGCAAGGTGTCCATCAGGATGTTTCCCACGAAGTGTACTTGTGCTTGTTGTGCGCCCGTTTGGCTCAAATTCCGGTTAGCCGTCATGCCCGCCGTAAAGAGAATGTCGGACAATCCGTCGGTGATGAGTCGGTTCACCTCCTTGGGCGCGTCGAGGTCGAAGGAGCGTACTCCGGCCACGAGGTGGGCTATCTTGACTCCCTTCTTGCGTGCAACGATGGAGCATGCCATGGTAGGTGTGAGGTCGTCCACTACCATTACCACTTGTGCGGGATGGCTCTCCAGTTCGCGTGCGAATGCCACGATGATGCCGGCCATGCGTTGGAAGAAGTCGGTGCTTTCAATGTTCAGATAGGCGTCGGGCCTCGGCATGTCGAGGTCGGTGAACAGGGAGGGTTCGATGCTGGGGTCGTCGGCCTTGCCGGTGTAAACCAATCGTGCGCTGATGTTCTTGCCCGCTTCCTTGGCGGCTTGGATGGCTCTCAGGATGGGAGCAATCTTCATGAAATTGGGGCGTGCCCCTGCAATGATGGTGATTTTCATCTTTTCAGGTTATTTTCTTCACACAAATATACATTTTATTCTTGAATTTATTTGTTACTTTGCGCAAAATTTGAAGTGATGATAACATTTGTTCAGATATTGGATTTCGTAGGGACGTTTGCCTTTGCCATCAGTGGCATTCGTCTTGCTTCGGCCAAGCGCTTTGACTGGTTTGGCGCTTATGTGGTAGGATTGGTTACGGCCATCGGTGGCGGTACGATGCGCGATGTGTTGCTCGATGTCACTCCGGCATGGATGACCGACCCCATGTATCTGCTATGTACGGGCTTGGCGTTGTTTTGGGTAATTGCTTTCAGCAAGTATCTCATCCACTTGCACAATACGTTCTTCATCTTCGACTCCATCGGTTTGGCGCTTTTCACCGTGGTAGGCTTCGAGAAGGCCGAAGCGTTGGGTTATCCCTTCTGGGTGTCCATCATCATGGGTAGTATGACGGGTGCCGCCGGCGGTATGTTGCGCGATATTTTCATCAATGAAATCCCCTTGATTTTCCGTAAGGAAATCTACGCCATGGCATGCGTGCTGGGCGGTATTTCCTATTGGCTTTGTAGCCTTTTTGGGATGGAGGCCTATCTTTGTCAGATTGTTGCAGGTAGCGTCGTCTTCCTCGCCCGTACCTTGTCCGTCAAGTATAACATCTGTTTGCCGGTGCTGAAAGGGGAATAGCTCTGAAAATGTGATATATAACATATCTGAAGCCTATAAAATAGTTGATGTTTTATAGGCTTTATTATTTCCCTTTATGTATATTTGTAGCATATTTATACCTTGAATCTAAGCTAAGTTAATGAAAAAAGAAATTAAGTTCAGTTTGGTCTACCGCGATATGTGGCAGTCCTCTGGCAAGTATCAGCCACGTGCTGACCAATTGGCTCGTATAGCTCCGGTTATTGTAGAAATGGGCTGTTTTGCCCGAGTGGAAACCAATGGAGGCGCTTTCGAACAAGTGAACCTTCTGTATGGGGAAAACCCCAACAGGGCCGTGCGTGCGTTTACCAAGCCTCTTCACGAAGCGGGCATTCAGACACACATGCTCGACAGAGGGTTGAATGGCTTGCGTATGTATCCCGTGCCGGCCGATGTGCGTAAACTGATGTATAAGGTGAAGTACAAGCAAGGCGTCGACATTACCCGCATCTTTTGTGGCTTGAACGATGTGAGAAACATCATCCCTTCCATCCACTATGCCAAAGAAGGAGGAATGATTCCTCAAGCCACCCTCTGCATCACTTTCTCGCCTTTGCATACGGTAGAGTATTATTCAAACATAGCCGACCAGCTGATAGAAGCCGGTGCTCCTGAAATTTGCCTCAAGGACATGGCCGGTATCGGACGTCCCGAAACCTTGGGAAAGCTGGTGAAGAGCATCAAGGACAAGCATCCCGAAGTCATCATCCAATATCACGGACATACAGGCCCCGGACTTTCCATGAACTCCATCCTCGAAGTATGCCGTAATGGTGCCGACATCATCGACGTGGCCATCGAACCCCTCTCGTGGGGAAAGGTGCATCCCGATGTGATATCCGTGCAAGCCATGTTGAAGGATGCCGGTTTCAAGGTTCCCGAAATCAATATGAATGCCTATATGAAGGCGCGAAGCCTCACTCAGGAGTTCATTGACGACTTCTTGGGTTATTTCATGGACCCTACCAACAAGCATATGTCCTCCCTCTTGCTCGGTTGTGGCCTTCCGGGAGGCATGATGGGCTCCATGATGGCCGACTTGAAAGGCGTACACTCCGGCATCAATCTGATTCTGAAAGGACAAGGCAAGGAGCCGATGTTGCTTGACGACCTGGTGGTGATGCTCTTTGAAGAAGTGGAATATGTATGGCCGAAGCTCGGTTATCCTCCGTTGGTGACTCCGTTCAGCCAATATGTGAAGAATGTAGCCCTGATGAACGTGATGCAACGCGTGAAGGGGGATGGACGCTGGACAATGATAGACAACAACACTTGGGACATGATACTTGGCAAGAGCGGCAAGCTGCCCGGCGAACTGGCTCCTGAAATCATCGAATTGGCCAAGAGCAAGGGCTTGCAATTCACGGACGAAGACCCGCAAAGCAACTATCCCGACGCCCTCGACACCTATCGCAAGGAAATGGACGACAACGGTTGGGATTATGGCGAAGACGATGAAGAACTCTTCGAACTTGCCATGCACGACCGCCAGTATCGCGATTACAAGTCGGGTGTAGCTAAGGAACGCTTCCTCAAGGACTTGCAACGTGCCAAGGACGCCGAACTGGCCAAGGGAGGCCTTAGCGAAGAGGAAATCCTTCGCATCAAGCGTGCCAAGGCCGACCCGATTATTGCCCCTTACAACGGTCAGGTGTTCTTTGAAGTCTCGGTAGAAGGTCCTTCTTCTTCACCGGCCATCGGACGTAAATATAGACAAGATGAATATTTCTGCTATATTTCTACGCCATGGGGAGGCTTTGAAAATATTTTTGCTAACTTTACCGGGCGAATTGTAGAAGTTTGCACCAAGCAAGGCAATTATGTCCGCAAGGGACAACCGATTGCTTATTTGGAAAGAGAATCATAATCAGTTATGTTTTAAAGGGTGGGGCGGACAATTCAATCATGGGTTGTCCGTCCTTTATTTATGGACAGATAGATGAAACGGATACTTTTAGGATGGATATTGATAGGCATTGCCACTTCGTTCATGGCATGCGAACAGGACACCACCCGTGTGGAATCATGGTTGAAGGAAGCCGCCTCCCTTCCCGAGGACAGTTGTCGGACGCTTCACTTTGCGAAGAAGCTGCTCGGCACCCCTTATGTGGCAGGTACGTTGGAAGTGAACGCTCGCGAAGAACTGGTGGTCAACCTCGACGAAGTGGATTGCACCACCTTTGTCGAACAGGTGCTGGCCATGGCCTTGGCCGACAAGCGCGATGAACGCACCGAAGAAGGCTTCCGAAAGGCCTTGACGCAAATCCGTTATCGGAATGGAGAGTTGGACGGATACCCCTCGCGCTTGCATTATTTCAGCGATTGGATAGCCGACAACGAACGGATGGGTGTGATTGAAGAACGCACCCCGTCTTTGAGCGCCGACAAGCAGACCTTGCACCTGAACTTCATGTCCACCCATCCCGAAAGCTATCGCCAACTGAAGGAAGACTCCGCACTTGTAAGCGAAATGAAAGCCGTTGAGGCCCGTTGGCAAGGTGTGGAAGTGTCCTACCTTCCGAAGGGACGATTGGCGGAGAATCCCGAGCAACTGGGCATAAAGAATGGCGATATCCTTGCCATTACCACGAATATCAAGGGCTTGGATGTGGTACATGTAGGCTTTGCCTGTTGGATAGGGGAGCACCTCCACCTGCTTCATGCCTCCTCCATAGCCAAGAAGGTGATGGAAGACCCGCAACCCTTGTACGAATACTCTAAAACAAAAAGAACCCATACGGGTGTACGGGTTCTTTCGTTGGTCGATTGACGCTCTTGCTTATTGCAAAGTGCCGGCTTCAGCCTGACGAATCATTTCCTGGCTGGCATACATATACACTTCTACGCGGCGGTTTTGTTCGCGTCCAGCAGCTGTAGCATTGTCGGCTACCGGGTTTTCTTCACCCAAGCCTTCCACGCCCTTCACCTGAGCAGGAGCCACGCCACATGAAAGCAGATAAGTCGATACGCTTTGTGCGCGTTGTTGTGACAAGTCGATGTTCTTCTGCTTGCTTTGTTCGGCGGTAGAGTTTCTCCATCCCTGGTTGTCGGTGAATCCGTAGATGTCCACGTCCATGTTGGTGTTTGTCTTCAACACGTCGTTGGCGAACTTGCTCAAAGAAGCCTTTGCTGAGCTGCTCAAAGTAGAAGCACCAGTACCGAAGAGGATACCCGAGTCGAAAGTCACCTTCACGGCTTGCAAACCGTTGTTGTCGGTCACTTGTTCTACCTGTGCGCCTTCGATGGCGGCTGCTTTTTCGGCGGCCTTGTCCATCTTCTTGCCAATCAATACACCGGCACCCGAACCTACGGCGGCACCGATAGCCGCACCGATCAATGCACCTTTGCCCTTGTCGCTCTTGCCGCTCACGATGTGTCCCAGGATGGCTCCCAATGTAGCGCCACCGCCACCACCGATGATACCACCCTTGGTGGTGTTGTTCATGTTGCTTGTACTACCGCAACCACTGAATACCAATGTCACGCACAACAGGAGAGCTGTAAACTTTGTTCTCTTCATAATCGTTCTCTTTTTTAATGTTTATAACTTGAATAGTTGAATAATTGTTCATTTATCCGTTGTTGGAGGCGAATGCCTTCTTCCGGATGCAGAAGAACCAGATGGCGCTGAGCACCCCTTTGACGATGCTGGTGATGCTGATGCTCCACCAGATGCCCGACAATCCCCATCCGAGCGACACCAGTGCCAGTGCCAATGGGATGCGAAGATAGTTGCACGAAATGCTGATGACGGCCGGTGCAACGGTTCTTCCCATGCCGTAGAATACGCCTTGCATCGCTATCTCGAGCATCATGAACAGCTGCGAGTATCCGTCGATGCGCAAGGCCAGTCCTCCGGCTTCGTAGGCTTCCCTCTCCGGCACAAAGATAGCAAATATATCGTTACCGCAAAAAATAAATGCCAAACTACATACGGTGCCGAACACCAAGGTCATCCAAAGCGTTGCTTTCAGTGCCCGAACGACACGCTCCGTGCGCCGCGCCGCATAGTTCTGTGCCACAAAGGCGCTGAGGGCGGTCGAGAAGCCTTGCGAGGTATTCCAGGTGATGGCTTCGATTTGTCCGCTGGTGGTCATGGCCATCAAGCCGATGTGTCCTCCTACGCTCGATGCCGTCCTTCCGAGGAACATGTTGACGAAGGCAAAGAGCGAGTTCAGCAAGGCTACGGGCAATCCGATGCGTACAATCTTGGTCGTGTAGCTTCGCTTCAGGTGTCCGAAGAACCGGAAATCCTCCCAAAGTATCTTCTTGAACTTCAGCTGGTGTACGAAGAGCAGAAACACCGAGGCTTGCGCTATCCAGGTGGCCCATGCGGCTCCGTCCGTCTTCCAGTCGAGCACGAAGATGAAGAGAGGGTCGAGCGCCATGTTGATGGCGAGCCCTACGCCGTTGATGGTGAAAGGAATGCGGCTTCGCCCTGCGGCATTGAAGATGCCCGTGAAGGTGGCCGAAAGGAACACGAAGGGGAAGGCGGTGGCCACGATGCGCAGATAGTTGACGGCATTGCGGGCGATGTGTCCTTCCAGTTCGTAGATGCTGATGATGGTCGGTGCGAAGGTGAAGAGCAACGATGCCCACACGAAGGCAATCATCAGCGAGAGGGTGAGGTTGTGAGTCGAGAAGTGGTGTGCGGCTCCTTCGTCCCTGAGGCCGATGGCTTGCCCGACGCTCACTTCCGCACCCACCTTGTTCAGCAGTGCCAACGAGTTGGTCATCCACGTGAGCAGTCCCACGGAGCCTACCGCGGCTATGGCTTCACTTCCCAGTCGTCCCACCCACGCAATGTCCGTCAGGCTATAAGCCATCTGGATGAACGAGGTGGCCATGATGGGG
The DNA here is from genome assembly GCA_017503235.1 of Bacteroidaceae bacterium. Taxonomy (GTDB): domain Bacteria; phylum Bacteroidota; class Bacteroidia; order Bacteroidales; family Bacteroidaceae; genus Phocaeicola. Next base: position 43,283 of record JAFVTL010000063.1, read on the forward strand.
GTGGCCAGTAGGAATAGCTGGCGAAGGATGGGACCTTCGGTGAGGTGCTTGATTCCTTTCATTTTTTTATTTTAAGGCACGGATTACACAGATTAACACGGTTTTTAGTTTATGTATTCATTTACTAATTCCGTGAAATCCGTGTAATCCGTGCCTAATTTAATTATTTAAGGTTATTGTCTTCCAATCAATAAGCGAACAAAGGATATGCCTTCATCTTTTCGTTGACGCGGGCACGAACCTGTGCAATCACTTCTTCGTTGTCGACGTTCGAGAGAACGGTTTCAATCATTTCAGCGATTTCAATCATCAAGTCTTCCTTGGCGCCACGAGTGGTGATGGCCGGAGTACCGAGACGGATGCCCGATGTCTGGAAGGCCGAGCGGCTGTCGAATGGCACCATATTCTTGTTTACGGTGATGTCGGCCGATACCAATGCCTTTTCAGCTACCTTACCGGTGAGGTCAGGATACTTGCTGCGGAGGTCGACGAGCATGGAGTGATTGTCCGTACCACCTGATACGATGGTGAATCCGCGGTCGATGAGTGCCTGAGCCAATACGGCTGCGTTCTTCTTCACCTGTGCGGCATATTCCTTGTATTCCGGTTGGAGGATTTCGCCGAATGCTACGGCCTTGGCTGCGATGACATGTTCGAGCGGACCGCCCTGGATGCCCGGGAATACGGCTGAGTCGAGCAGTTGTGACATCATCTTGATTTCGCCCTTCGGAGTCTTCTTGCCCCATGGGTTGGGGAAGTCCTTGCCCATCAGGATGATACCTCCACGAGGACCGCGGAGAGTCTTGTGAGTAGTCGAAGTCACGATGTGTGCATACTTCACCGGATTGTCGAGCAAGCCTGCTGCGATGAGACCTGCCGGGTGAGCCATGTCAATCATCAGGAGTGCGCCTACCTTGTCGGCGATTTCGCGCATGCGCTTGTAGTCCCATTCGCGTGAGTAAGCCGAGCCACCGCCCACGATGAGCTTCGGTTGTTCGCGCAAGGCGATTTCTTCCATCTGGTCGTAGTCAACGCGTCCGGTTTCGGGGTTGAGGTTATATTCGCATGGAGTATAGATGATGCCCGATGTGTTCACCAGCGAGCCGTGTGACAGGTGACCTCCGTGAGCCAGATTCAAGCCCATGAACTTGTCGCCCGGATTGAGTACGGCGAGGAATACGGCAGCATTAGCCTGTGCTCCCGAGTGAGGTTGTACGTTTGCCCATTCGGCGCCGAAGATTTCTTTCAGTCTTTCGATGGCGATGGTTTCGCTTTGGTCCACCACTTCGCAACCGCCGTAGTAGCGCTTGCCGGGGTATCCTTCGGCATATTTGTTGGTGAGGCAGGAGCCCATGGCCTGCATCACTTGGTCACTCACGAAGTTTTCAGATGCAATCAGTTCGATGCCTTTCAGCTGGCGCTGATGTTCCTTTTCGATGATGTCGAAAATCAAATCGTCTCTTTTCATTATCTTATTTTTAGAATGTTATTCAATTCTGAATTTGAGGTGGCAAAATTAAATAAAAAAGGCGGATGCTGAAAACATTTTATTGTTTTTTCTTCTTTTCAACTGACCAGCCGAACTTTCCTATCTTTTCGCCCAATCCGTAATAGCCTCCGTGGAGGTATACCAGCGGATTCGAGCGGTCGAGTTCGAACTTGCCCGATTCCTTGTCCATGTACTTCTCGTCGGCCTTCACGTTCAGCACTTCGGCTATGAACATGTCGTGCGAGCCCAGCGACACGATTTCCTTCACGCGGCATTCGATGCACAGGGGCGATTCCTCGATGATGGGTGCGCTCACGGCCTTGGCCTTGCCGGGTGTCAGTCTCATTTCCTCGAACTTGTTGTAGTCCTTTCCCGAGCGCACGCCACACCAGTCGGTGGCGAAGGCCATGTCCTCGGTGGTGAGGTTGATGACGAACTCCATGTTTCGCTTGATGATGTCGTACGAGTGCCGTTCGGGCCTTACGGAGATGTAGCACATGGGCGGGTTGCTACAGATGGTGCCTGTCCATGCCACGGTCAGCACGTTGTATTCCTCGGGTGTGCTTCCACAGCTCACCAGTACGGCGGGCAGCGGATAGATCATGGTGCCCGGTTTCCAGTCCTGTTTCATAGCAGCTTGATGGCTTCCTTGTTCTGTTCCTTTTCGCAATAGTGGCATTTCAGTGTGCCCTGTTCCTTGTCGATGACGTGGAAGATGGTGGCCATCGGCTCGTTGTTGGTGATGCACTTGGGGTTGTTGCACTTCACGATGCCGCGTATTTCGTCGGGCATGATGACCTGCTTCTTTTCCACCACTTCATAGTCGCGTATGATGTTCAGCTTCACGTTGGGCGCCACGACCGACAGGCGGCTGATTTCTTCGTCGGTGAAGAATCGGTCGGCCACCTTGATGATGCCCTTCTTGCCCAGTTTCTTGCTCTCCAGATTGTTCCCGATGGTCATGTTGTTTTCCACGTTCATCAGCCCCAGCAGGTTTACAATGGTGAATAGCTTGTCGGTAGGTATATGGTCAATAACGGTGCCGTTCTGTAAAGCGGCTACCTGCAGTTCTGCTACATTGTTTTTCATAACTTATAACTTATAACTCAAAACTCATAACTTATAACTCAGCACTTCTTCCCGTCCTCAATCACATCCTCCAGGGTGATGCCCAGCACGTCGCACAGGATGGCCTGTCGGGCGTAGAGTCCGTTTTGTGCCTGTTGGAAGTAGTACGCCTTGGGGTTGTCGTCCACGTCGTAGGTAATCTCGTTCACACGCGGCAGTGGGTGCAGGATGCGCAGGTTGTCGCGCGTCTTGGCCAGCATGTCGTTGTGCAGGATGTACACGTCTTTCACGCGTTCATATTCCATCAGGTCGGTGAATCGTTCGCGTTGCACGCGTGTCATATATAAGATGTCGGCTTCGGCGATGGTGTCTTCCGTAAATTCGGTGTGTTCCTCGTACTTGATGCCGTGTTCGCGACAATAGAGTTTGTATTCCTCCGGCATTTTCAGCTCTTCGGGAGCGATGAAGTGGAAGGTGGGGTTGAAGTGTCGCATGGCCATGAGGAGCGAGTGTACGGTCCGTCCGTATTTCAGGTCGCCCACCAGGTAGATGTTCAGGTTTTCGAGTGTACCCTGAGTCTTGTAGATGGAGTATAGGTCGAGCATGGTCTGCGAGGGGTGCTGGTTGGCTCCGTCGCCGGCGTTCACGATGGGCACGGGTGCCACTTCGCTAGCATAGCGTGCCGCTCCTTCCAAGTAGTGACGCATGACGATGATGTCGGCATAGTTGCTCACCATCATGATGGTGTCTTTCAGTGTTTCCCCTTTCGACGAGCTGGTCACCTTCGGGTCGGTGAATCCGATGACGCGTGCTCCCAGTCTGTTGGCTGCTGTTTCGAAGCTCAGTCGGGTACGTGTCGATGGTTCAAAGAACAAGGTTGCCACCACTCTTCCGTCCATGATTTTGCGGTTGGGGTTCTTTTCGAATTCTCTTGCCATCTCCAACAGGTAGAGTATTTTCTCCTTGGAGAGTCCGGCAATGGATACAAGGCTTCTGTTTTCCATATCTTCGTTTAAAAGTAGTTCGTTAGTTTGGAGTGTAAAGGTATAAAAAAAGATTCGAATGTTGCATCCGTTTTTCAGGAAAAGATGTGGCGGATGATAAATCATAGCTTTGCGAGTCGTAAAACAATACTTTCTGCGCACTAAAGCATTGTTTTCTTTCCCTCATTGCTTACACTACAAAGAGATTGAAAACCGAGAGCAGAACAAGGAAATGATTTTCTTTTTTATGCCGAGGTGCATCATCTCTTCGTGTATACAAATATACAATCCCTGCGAAGCGCTTGTCAAGTCTTTCGCCAATTATTTTTCAAGAAAAAGAAACTTTTTAAGGAGAGCAAATACTACGAAGTCAACATTCTCTGGAATGGCAGTCCTCAAGTCCTCAAATCCTCAATACTCAATTATTTTTATATTGGAAAATTAGGCTTAAATACATGTAAAGATATTTCATAATATAATATTATAGATTCTATCTAACTATTTTTTTTCACATTCATCACCCTAAAAAATAATTGAGTACTGAGGATTGAGGATAGTAGATGACCTGAAGGCATGGTCGAGCACCACGCTGCTATGGGAAGAAGAGGAGTAAAAAACAAGGAGGATGTGATGGCACATCCTCCTTATGGAAATATCTGTGGGGAAGGTTACAGAGTGCGGTGCACTTCGTGACCTTCGACATAGATGGCGCTGAACGGACGCGACGGACAGAGGTTTTCGCAAGCTCCGCAACCGATGCAGCGTTCGGTGTCGATAACGGGTATCTTGAGCGAACGGGGGTTGGAAGCATCCTTCGGAACCATTTGGATGGCGCCTGTAGGGCAATGGCGTTCGCAATTGCCGCAGGACACGCCGTCAGTATTCACCACGCAATTCTGTTCAATCCATACGGCATGGCCCACTTGGATGGACGATTTCTCGGCACGGTCGATGGGGCGGATGGCACCGGCAGGACACACTTCGGAGCACTTCGTACACTCGGGACGGCAATAGCCGCGTTCGTAGGAGGCTTCGGGTTGCATCAGGTTCATCAGGCCGGTAGAGGGGCGCAACACTTGGTTGGGGCACACCTGTACGCAGAGCTGGCAAGCGGTGCAGTGCTGATGGAAATTGCGGGCACTCAGGGCTCCCGGAGGGAGGATAGGAGTGGTGCGTTCGGGGATTTGCTTGTCTTCGATGGTGGCAAGGCCTCCGTCGAGCTTCTTTTCCTGTGCCTTGACAAGGCCGGTGGCGGTGGCAATGGCGGTGGCGGTCATGAAGGCACGGCGTCCTTCGTCCACCTTCGGTGCCTGGGCGCTATCGGCGCTCTTGGCGCGGTGTACGTATCGGATGGCTCCCTTCTTGCAGGTGTCGATGCAATCGAGGCACACCACGCAACGGCTATAGTCGATGGAGTGGGTCTTCGAGTCGATGCAGGCGGCCTTGCAATTGCGGGCACAGAGTCCGCAGGAGTTGCACTTGCTGGTGTCGATGACGGGCTTCAGCCACGAGAAGCGGGCGAGGAATCCCAACACGGTGCCTACGGGGCAGATGGTGTTGCAATAGGTTCGTCCGTTGCGCCAAGCCAACACGCCGAGGATGACGAAGGTGAAGATGGCCACCAGGAGGGTGGCGCCGCCCTTGATCCATACGTCGGCAGAGTAGAAGGTGTAGCTTTCAGCTTGTTCGGCAAAGTGGGCGAGGAGGTTGTTTCCCCACAGGTAGAGGGGGGAGAAGAGGTTGGAAACGATGCGTCCCCAAGCGCTATAGGGTGCCAGCAGGGCTACCAGCGAACCGACTCCGGCCACCAGGGCGATGACGAAGAGGCCGAGCATGGCGTAACGGAGCCATGTGAGGGGCTTGGAGTAGGTGTAGCGGTGTTTCTTGGCTTTCTTGCCCAACCATCCGGCGATGTCCTGAAAGACGCCGAGCGGACAGATGACGGAGCAATAGATGCGGCCCATGACGAGGGTGAGGACCACCAGAAGGGCCACAACGCCTACATTGAGAGCCAGCAGGGCGGGCAGGAACTGAATCTTTGCCATCCATCCGAACCATGCGTGGAGGGTCCCCGTGAAGTCGAGGAAAAGCAGGGTGACGAGGGTGAAGAACACCGCGGCCAGCACTTTTCGTATTTTACTGTTCATATACTTTTTGTTTTATTACGTGAAACCTGTATTCGTTAGTTTTTTTTGCTTTTTCTGAGAGTGGCTTAGAGGGTGTCCTGTTTCAGCTTTTCAACAAACTCGTCGATGCGGTGCAGCTGGCGGGGGATGTTGATGCGTTGCGGACAATGCTGCATGCACTGGTTGCATCCGATGCAATGGCTTGCCTGGCGGAGCTTGGGCACACTACGGTCGTAGCCCACGAGGAAAGCCTGACGGGCTTCGCGGTACTTCGGGTCCTGACGGTCCTTGGGCACGTTGCCTTCGTTCACGCACTTGTTGTAGTGGAGCAATACGGCAGGGATGTCGATGCCATAGGGGCACGGCATGCAATACTTGCAGTCGTTGCAAGGGATGGTGGGGTATTTCAGCATCAGCTGGGCGGTTTCTTCGAGGAACTCAAGCTCTTCGTCCGTCAGGTATTCGATGGGCGAATAGGTCTTGAGGTTGTCGATGAGGTGTTCCTTGTAGGTCATACCGCTCAACGAGGTGAGCACGCGGGGGAAGTGTCCGGCAAAGCGGAAGGCCCACGATGCCACACTGAGGTCGGGACGACGTTGCTTGAGGCGTCCTACGAGGTGGTCGCTCAGCTTGGCGAGGCGTCCGCCCAAGAGGGGTTCCATGATGACCACGGGGATGTTGCGCTTCTCCAGCTCGCGATAGAGGAATTCGGCGTCGTTGGTCTTCCAGTCGGCATAGTTCATCTGGATTTGTACGAAGTCCCACTTCACGTCCATGTCGAGCACATAGAGGAAGGTTTCCTTGTCGCCGTGGTAGGACCATCCGAGGTTGCGGATGCGTCCGGCTTCGCGTTCCTTCACGAGGAAGTCGATGATGCCGTTGTCGACAAAGCGTTGTCTGAACGAGGGGACGCCGCCTCCACCGATGGAGTGAAGGAGGTAGTAGTCAATGTAGTCCACCTGCATTTCCTTGAACGACTGCTCGTACATCTTCTTGGAGTTCTCGAACGAGGAGTTGCTGAAGTTGGAGAGCTTGGTGGCTATGAAGAACTTGTCGCGCGGATGGCGCTTGAGGGCGATGCCGGTAGCTTTCTCGGATTGGCCCTGCAAGTATACGGGTGCCGTGTCGAAGTAGTTTACACCGTGTTCGATGGCGTAATCCACCAGTTCGTTCACTCTTTCCTGGTCGACAATGTCCTTGCCGTTTTCGTCCTTGGTCATCGGCCAGCGCATACATCCGTAGCCCAGCAACGACACCTTGTCACCCGTGAGGCTTTCGCGGTAGGTCATTTCACCGATGGCCTTGTCGCTCACCGCAGGGTCGCCATAGGCGGTCTTCTTCTCCGATGAACATCCGTAGAGGGAAGCCGAAGCGGCGATGCCGGCTCCCAAGGTCTTTAGGAATCCTCTTCGGTCTAACCCGTTGTTTTCTGTCTTGTCCATAGTATCTGTTTAAATGATATATATAAGTTTCGCAAAAATAATGAAATAATCCAACAAGCGAAAAATAATTGACAAAAATGTAAAAATCCGCTTGCTACGGAGGGAAAAGAGACGGTGAAAGCAAAAAGATGTTAAATTCGCGAGGCCTCCATGCAGTCTTTCCGTAGTTTCGCCATTACTTTGTTGAACGAATCTAAGAATTATGATGAAAAGAATGAACCTGAAGAAAAACGCTGTCTGTATTTTAGGAGCAATGATGATGCTCGTCATGCCTTCGTGCCAGACCTTGGAAGACGAACCTTCGGCACCGGTTTATGAAGAAGTAGATTGGGCCACCGTGGAGCATCAGAAAGAATCAACGAGTGAGAAAACAGTAGTCTTCAATAGCGATTCATGGGGCTACCTGTTGCCCCGCCACAATTACCAGTTCGGCGACTTGGTGCCCAACCAGCGGGTAATCCTTTATTTCAATCTGGAGAAAGAAGCCTACGACAATTCCATCACCCATGTGATAGAGGTGGGGAATGTGGTACACGTGCTGACCAAGGACGTTGAGCAGCTGACCGACGAGAATGACAAGGAGTTCGGAAACGACCCCGTATCCATCCTGCAAGGCGACATCTGGTTGGGTGGCGGACATCTGAACGTCATCTTCCAACAGAACCGTCCGGCGCAAAAGAAGCACCGGGTGAGCCTCGTGGCCAGAGACTTCAATCCCGACCAGGAGGGCTATCTGAATCTGGAGTTCAGATACAATGACTATGACGACACGACCAACCGCTATCAGTATGGCGTGGTGTCCTATTCGTTGCACGGATTGAACATCGACGAACAGACGAAGGGCATCCGCCTGAAGCTGAATTCGGCGGTGAACGGCCAACGGGTGGTGGAATTGAAGTTCGGTGAAGAAGGCTCCAGTTCCTCCGACCACATGCGCGAGTTGAAATTCTCCAAATTTTTGGTGAAGTAATATGCGGCGATGTCCGTAGAAATCTTTACATTTGCAGCAAACAATAAATGCTGCTATGATGAAAAACATGTTATGGACGGCACTTCTGGGTGCCGTTCTCTCTATCGGACAAGTGAAGGCCCAACCTGCGGCCATTCAGAAAATCATTGAAACTGGCCGTACGGACAACCGTACGATGCATCATCTCGACATCCTGACCAACCGCTTCGGCGGTAGGCTGGTAGGTTCGGACACCTATGAAAATGCGGCCGAATGGATGTTGCGCGAATTTGGAAGGTGGGGCATCGAAGCCCATCTGGAAGAAGCGGGCGAAGTGCCCGTAGGATTCAACCGCGGACCTTGGTTCGGACGCCTCATCGGTGGCGACGAGCCCATGACCCTGCACTTTGCAACCCCTTCGTACACCTCGGGCACCAAGGGCATCCAACGCGGACACGTGTTGATAGAGCCCCAATCGGAAGAGGAGTTCAACCGCATGAAGCATGTGCTGAAAGGTGCGTGGGTGCTGGTGGGAGGCATCAACAACGGATGGCCGCTTGACCATACCGCCAAGGCCGACTCCGTACGCAACGTACAGAAGGCCGAAAACAAGAAGATAGCCGAGGAAAATCGGAAAATCCGCACGGAAAACTATCAGAACAAGACCGACAAGCCTCTGTTGCCCATCAAGGAAGTGCCGGGGCTCTTCTATCGAGAAATGGTGGAAGCCGGAGTGCTGGGATTCATCCAGGCATCTGAAGTGCCCATCCGTGCCCTCTATGACCGCAACATGCTGAGAGACCCGAACACCAACTTCGACAACTTGCCGGAGGTGTGTGACATCAAGCTCGACATCAACCAGTACAACACCATCAAGCGCATGGCGAAGGAAAGACGGGACTTCTGGCTGGAATTTGACATCCGTAACCACTTCAAGTTGGGTCCTGTAAAGTATCACAACGTGGTGGCTACCATCAAGGGAAGCAAGTATCCCGATGAATATGTCATCGTGAGCGGACACCTCGATGCATTCGACGTGGCTACCGGTGGCGTGGATTGTGGTACGGGCATCGCCCCGATGATGGAAGCGGCGCGCCTCATCGCCCTTTCGGGTGCCAAGCCCAAGCGTAGCATCGTGTTTGTGGGCTTTGCGGCCGAGGAATTCGGATTGCTGGGTGCAGAAGCCTATGTGAAGACCCACAAGAAGGAACTGGACAAGATATCCAACCTCTTCAACCGCGATGGAGGACCGACACCGCCCGTTGGCATTTCCGTGCCTCAGGCCATGTATGACGACATGGTAGAAGTGTGCAAGCCCGTGAAGGACATCAACCCCGAATATCCGTTTGAAGTGAAGGTGGCTCAACCTCGCAAGCGCCCCACCGAAACGGGAGGCACCGATGCCACCGTATTCGCCCTTCACGGAGTGCCTACCTACGGATTCTCGGAAAGCGACTTCAAGGGATACAACTTCAATTATGGCGAGATCTGGCATACGGAACGCGACCTCTACACCAAGAGCATCCCCGAATACATGGAGCATACCTCGGTGGTGACGGCCGTGGTGGCACTCGGAGTGGCCAACCTCAAGAAGCAGCTTTCACGCGAAGGCATGTACTTGGAGGAATGAACGGCAGGACAAGCATAAAGAAAGGGGGTGTCATTTTGGCACCCCCCTTTTTCTTGTCTTCTATTTCTTACTTGTAGTCTTTCACCACTACCGTGCGCAGGATTCTTACATCCTCTACCGGACGGTCGTTCGGGTCGGTTTCCACTTTCTGAATCTTGTCCACTACATCCATGCCCTTCACGATTTCAGCGAATACGGTGTATTGGGCGTCAAGGTGAGGCGAACCTCCTTCTTCCATGTAGGTGTCGATGATTTCCTTCGGCAGGTTCACGGCGCTATCGGTTCCTGCCCAGATGCGTTCTTGTCCGCGCTTGATTTGTCCTTCGTTCAACGGGCCACAAGTCATGATGGCGAATTGTGAGCCGCTGGAGAGTCTGTCAGGATTGGTTTCGTCGCCTTCGCGTGCGGCGTTGACCATGCCACGCTTATGATAGAGCTTGGGGAATCGGATTTCGGATGGGAGCTTGAAAGGTTCACCGTCGCCCACCAGCTCGCCGGGAAGGGCATTCTTCGAGTTCGGGTCACCGGCCTGCACTACAAAGTTGTCAATCACACGGTGGATGAGGATGCTGTCATAGTATCCGATGCGTGCAAGCAACAGATAGGCATCTCTGTGGATAGGGGTTTCATTGAAAAGAGCCATTTCGAAGTTACCCATTGTGGTCTCAAAACGGATGACGGCGCGGTTGTCGGCCTCTTCCGCCTGTTGGGGAGTTGAAGTACACGAAGCCATCCAGAGGACTTGTGTCAGGGTCATGAATGCGAATGCATACAGTAATAAACGGTTTTTCATGTCAATAAGATTTAATAGGTATTTTTGTTTGATTTGGTTATAATTCGCAAATATAAATGTTTCAAATGAATTGTCAAAAACTTTTCTCTCTTTTTTTATCATCCTCGTTTCTTCCTCGTCTGTAGGCGGTTTGTCCGCTTGAAGTAAAACGTAGCTTTGCGAGTCGTAAAACTATGCTTTCTGCGCACTAAAGCATTGCTTTCTTTCCCTCATTGCTCACGTTGCGAAGATACCATTCTGCAGACCCACTTGTCAAGTATTTTAGCATTTTTTTTCAAGAAAATGAAACTTTTTTTGGGGGGGAGGGGCAAATCCGGATAAAATCAACTTTCAGAGGAATGGAGTTAACCATTTCTGGGGCAAATCAGCACAAGCAACAAAGCAAAGTTAACTGATTCCGCACAAGAATTGAATTGTTAATTTTAAGAGTAGAAATAGAGTCAACCTTTTTAAGGAAAAACACCTTTTGAGCAGTCAGATAGTCAGATAGTCAATTAATTTTTTTCGATTCCGCCATTCAAGGAAAAATTTTATATTTATATAATTATATAAATATAATTATTTTCTTTACTTTTCATTTTCGATTTAAAACAATTGACTAATTGACTATTTGACTGCTCTATGAAAGAAAATGAATTGTCAGACAAAATAATGATAAACGTTCTAAAAAAGTAAAGAGTGACAGGAGACTTCCTTTCCTATAAATAGCTCAAAAACTTCAAAAATAGCCCATTCCATCGAGGTTTTTAGTGTTTATATTGTAAATATATAATACTTTTAATGCTTAAAAAACGTAGTTTGGGATGTTTTTGGAACGATTTTCGGTGCTGTGAGGACAAAAAAGAGGTGCGCCATGCCGGATGACGCACCTCTTTTGAGCGGTTGGATGCTTATAAAGTCATTTCTTGTCCGTTGTAAGCGACGGTTTGCGTGCCTTCTGTGCCTACGATTCGCACGTTGAACTTGCGTTCCTTGAGCATATCCTTGAACGAACCTTGACGCTGGCCGATGGTCAGCTGGCGCTTGGCGTTGTTCCAAGTGAAGATGATGGTGCTGTATTGTCCCTTTTCATAGTTGTAGTTGTCGCCTTCGTCTTCGTAGAGGGTGAAGGTGGCGTCAGCTCCCGGATAGACGATGATGTCGAGCTCATTCCACTGGCTTTCTTCCGCATATTGCATGACGGGTGCCAATGGAAGGATGCTGCCGGCACGTACGAACATCGGGCCTTGGTCGAAGGTGGTGCTGATGGTCACGTCCTGACCTCCGCGATAGTACTTTTCTGTCCAGAAATCGTACCAGTTGGCACCCTTCGGCAAGTATTTGATGGTTGTCTTGGCTTGGGTGAAGTCTACGGCTTGCACGTTGCTCTCCTTGGCTTCTTTCTTGTCCCATCCGCTCATGGCGTCTTCGCGCACCACTTTTTCTTCGGTGTATTGAGGAGCTACAATCGGAGTGGCCAAAATGCTGCGTCCGAACAGGAATTCATCATCCATGTCCCACACGCGCTTGTCCTTCGGGAAGTCGTATACCAACGCACGGAGGTAGCTTTCGTCCTTGTCGGTCACCTGCCATGCGGTGCTGTAAATGTAAGGCAGCAGGCGATAGCGGAGGCGGATGGTCTTTTCAATGGCGTCGAAAGCAGGTTCGCCCTTCTTGCCGAACTGATAGATTTCGCGCGGTGCATCGGCTCCGTGGCTACGGAAGACGGGACAGAAGAGGGCGTATTGCATCCAGCGTACGTAGAGTTCCTGGAATTGGAGATTGCGTGGAGCGGAGCCCGAACCCTTGGTGTTGTACGAGCCGCAGAAGAATCCGCCGATATCGGTGTTGAAGTTCGGACATCCCGTCATGGTGTAGTTCAATCCCAGCGGAATCTGCTTGCGGAGCATGTCCCAAGAGGAGCCTACGTCGCCACTCCAGAGGCCTGCACCGTAGCGTTGCTGACCGGCGAAAGCGGAGCGTGTCATGATGAACACACGCTTGTCGGAAGAGTGCTTGCGCAGATTGTCGTGGATGCCGCTGACCGATGCGAGGGGGAACACGTTGCGATAGCGTCGCCAGGTGCCGTCGCCGGCCGAATGGTCGTAATGATGGTCGCGTGCGTCAAAGAAGTCGGGATCGGTAGAGTCCATCCACCAGGCATCGATGTTGTAGTCGACAAGCTTCTGCAGGCTTTTCCAATAGATTTCGCGGGCTTCGGGGCTCAGTGCGTCGTACACACGGACACCGCTCGGATAGTCTCTGCGCGGAGGCCAGATGTGCGAAAGTCCGCTTTGTGGCCAAGTCTCGAAGTCGTAGAGCAACCCCTTTTCTTCGAGTTGCTTGAAAGCATGCGTCTGAGGACCGAAACTTGCCCAGATACTGATCATGAGGTGGGCGTTCTGACGATGCACTTCCTCTACCATCTCCTTGCCGCGATGATATGGTTCGCCCAAGAAATCCATGGCATTCCACAGATAATTGTTGCCCCAATATTGCCAGTCTTGGATGATGCCGTCGAGGGGCACTCCGTTGGCACGGTGCCAATGCACCACTTCGAGCAGCTCTTCCGGCGTCTTGTAGCGTTCGCGGCATTGCCAGTATCCGAAGGTCCACAAGGGGAACATGGGCACCTTTCCGCTGAGGGTACGCATCTGTGCGTTCAGTTCGTCGCCCGCAGCACCCAACATGAAGTAATAGTCAATTTCATCGCCCACTTCGGCCGAGAAGGTCATTCCTTCCGCATTGTCGATGAAGTCGGCACGCGAATAATTGTCCCAGAAGAGTCCCCAGCCCTTCAACGACTGGATGACATACTGGTAGTCCTGCAAGTTGGATTGCTCCATCATGCGGTGGGTGGAGTTTCGTCGGTTCATTTTGCCGTCCTGAATGGCGCCCAATCCGTAGATAGGCTCATCCTTGTCCAGCTGATAGACGATGGTGGTGCGGAAACTGCCCTTGTCGGGACCGCTTGTGCGTGGTTCGAAGCCATAGGACTTTTCCTTCAGCAGGTTCTTTCCCTTGGCAAGGAATTGCACCAATCCGGTACGCTTGTCGATGGTGACGGTGAGTGCCGAACTTGTCAGGGTGGTCTTTGCACCCGATTCCTTGAGGCCTACCTTCAAGTCGGCTTGCGGAGTGAGTGTCACCACATAACTTTTCTTGGCCGGTGGCTGGGCGTCCGACGGGTATTTCACGACTCGCACAATCTCGGGGGTATAGAACGTAACCTCGGTGGTTGTGCCGTTGGTCTTCACTTCGGCCTTCTGTTGGGCGTTCGCCAACAAGGGCATGAGTGCTGCTACGAGGCAGAACAGGGTAAAACGTGTGTTTTTCATAAAGAGTTCTATTTGTTAGATACTTACAAATAAACGAAAATATATGAAAATAACCAAACATTCTCGTTTAATCCAATGATTTTCTTTAATTTTGCAGCATTATTATATAATGTGGAAATCTGATGAGAAAGAAAGTTATATATGCATTGTGGGCCATTCTGCTTCTCGGCATGTTGTCGGTGGCATTGGTCTTTCATGCCATTGTGAAGGGATGGATAGGCTATGTGCCTCCCGTTGAAGAACTTGAGAACCCCGACATGCGGTTTGCCACCCAAATCTTTTCGGACGACGGAGTGTTGTTGGGCACCTATTCGCTGGACAAGGACAATCGTGTGTTTGTAGGTTACAACGACCTGCCCCCTCATCTGGTGCAGGCACTGATAGCCACCGAGGATGTGCGCTTCACCGAACATTCGGGCATCGATGCACGTGCCTTGGTGCGTGCCATTGTGAAGACCGGTTTGCTGAGACAAGCAAGTTCGGGTGGAGGAAGTACCCTTAGCCAGCAGCTTGCCAAGCAGCTCTACACCGAGGTGCGTGCCAAGAACAAGTTCGAACGTATGATGCAGAAACCCATCGAGTGGGTCATAGCCGTACAGCTTGAACGCTACTATACGAAGGAAGAAATCCTGACCCTCTATCTCAACAAGCTCGATTTCCTCTACAATGCCATAGGCATCAAGATGGCCTCCAACACCTATTTCTCGAAGGAACCCAAGGACTTGAGCATCCTCGAAGCGGCCACTTTGGTGGGCATGTGCAAGAACCCCTCGTTGTACAACCCCCGCAAGTTCAGCGAACGTTCGTTGGGACGACGCAATGTGGTGCTCGGACAGATGGTGAAGGCAGGATTCCTCTCGGAGGCCGAAGCCGATAGCTTGAAGAACGAACCCTTGGAATTGAAGTTCCGTAGGGTAGACCACAAGGAAGGCCCTGCACCTTACTTCCGCGAATACCTGCGTGGTGTCCTCTCGGCCAAGAAGCCCGACAAGAAGGATTACCGCAGATGGCAGATGCAACAATACTACGAAGACTCGTTGGCTTGGGAAACCAATCCCCTCTATGGATGGTGTGCCAAGAACACCAAGAAGAACGGAGCCAATTATAATCTCTACCTCGATGGCTTGAAGATATATACCACTCTCGATTCAAGGATGCAGCGCTATGCGGAAGAAGCCGTTCAGGAACACATCGCCCAAAGCCTTCAGCCACGTTTCTTCAAGGCCAAGGCCAAGAAGCCGACCGCACCCTTCACCAACCAGCTGACCCCTGCCGAAGTGAAGGCCATCATGGACCGCTCGATGAAGCAGACCGACCGCTATCGTCTGATGAAGCAGGGTGGCGCTACGGAAGAAGAAATACGCAAGGCATTCGATACGCCTCAGGAAATGACCGTCTTCACCTACGAAGGCGAGAAGGACACGCTGATGACTCCGATGGATTCGCTCAAGTATTACAAGCACTTCCTGCGCACCGGATTCATGTCGATGGACCCCCTCACCGGCTATGTGAAGGCATATGTAGGAGGACCCAACTTCAACTATTTCCAATACGACATGGCCATGAAGGGACGCCGTCAGGTAGGTTCTACCATCAAGCCTTATCTCTACACCTTGGCTATGGAGAACGGATTCTCGCCTTGCGACGAGACACGCCATGTGGAGCAGACCTTGATTGACGAAAACGGAAAGGCATGGAGCCCTCGAAATGCAAGCGCCAAGCGCTATGGCGAAATGGTTACCTTGAAATGGGGATTGGCCAATTCGGACAACTGGGTGACCGCCTACCTCATGAGCAAGCTCAGCCCTTATCAGCTGGTGCGCCTCATCCATTCTTTCGGCGTGCTGAACAAGCAGATAGACCCGGTGGTATCCTTGTGCCTCGGCCCGTGTGAAATCTCTGTAGGCGAGATGGTTAGCGCTTATACGGCCTTTGCCAACAAGGGCATCCGTACGGCACCGCTCTTCGTGTCGCGCATTGAGGATAGCGAAGGCAACATTCTTGAAGAGTTCACACCGAACATGGAGGAAGTCATCAGCGAAGAAAGTGTCTACAAGATGCTCGTGATGCTTCGTGCCGTTATCAATGAAGGTACGGGTGGACGTGTGCGCCGTGTGTATGGCATTTCAGCCGATATGGGTGGAAAGACCGGTACCACCAACAACAACTCCGACGGATGGTTCATGGGATTCACTCCATCGCTCGTGTCGGGTGTATGGGTAGGAGGTGAAGAACGCGACATCCACTTCGACAACATGCGCGACGGACAGGGCGCTGAAATGGCATTGCCCGTCTGGGGACTCTACATGAAGAAAGTCTATGCCGACAAGACCTTGGGCTATTCGCAAGACGAAAAGTTCGAAATGCCCGAAGGATTTGACCCCTGCAAGGATGTGTTGGCCAGCGATGATGCTCCTGCCATGGAAGAGACGGGAGGGCTGGACAATCTGTTTGAATGATGAAGAGGAGGGAGGCTGATTCCTTCTCGTCAATGCATAAAAAAGAAGTGGGTGTGTCGAAATGCACATCCACTATTTTTTTTAGGCACTGATTACACGGATTGCACGGATAAATATGATGTAAACATACACTGAAAACCGTGTTAATCCGTGTAATCCGCGCCTAAAATATATTTATGACACTCGTTCTTTCTTTTTGTTCGGATGCCTTGTCAGATTATCCCTCTGAGGCATTTCCCCGTTCTTTCAATCTTCTTTCCATCTCCCAGCAATCGACGAGCACATTCCAAAGTCCGTCTTCCGAGAGGACACCCCGTTTCAAGTCAGAGGGAAGAAGGCCTTTTTCGTCATCGGCAAAATCCTGTTTCCATTCGTCACTACCATAATAGGCATTGAGCGTGGCGATGGCTTCCTGCACTTCCTCGTACTTGTCGAGGGCTTCTGAAAGCTCCGCCACAGTTGCCGAGACTTTGTCCAGCAACTGCTCCATTTGGCGAATGCGTTCGATTTGTTTCATGATTTACTGGATTGTACTTTCCGAGAAATAATATTCTCTGATGGGTTTGATGACCTTTTCACCGTTCAGGGCAATGTCTCCGCTCAACTTGATGTCTTCGGAGGATGCACCCACCTTGATGGTGTATGCTCCTGGTGCGATGTTCCATTGGCGTTGTCCTTCGTTGCTATAATAACCGAATTGTTCAACGTGCATCTTCACTACCACTTTGTGTGTTTCACCCGGTTCAAGGGTTACGCGTGCGAATCCTTGCAACTGGATAGGACGGATGTTTGGATTGCCATCTGCCGGAGAAAGGTAAATCTGAGCCACTTCATCAGCCTTTACCGAACCGGTGTTGGTCACATCGAAAGAAAGAGTGATTTCCTTGTCGGAAGTATTGGCTTCTGCATTCATTTCGAGGTTGGCATATTCAAAGGTCGTGTAGCTCAAACCATATCCGAAAGGCCATGCCACGCGTGGGTCCTTTTCTGCGGAATAATTGTAGCAAATCGGTTCGTAAACCTCTGTATTCGGATAGCTGACACTGAGCTTGGCCGATGGAGACACCTTGCCGTAGAGGATGTCGGCAACGGCATTTCCTCCTTCTTCACCCGGATACCATGCCTGGATGACCGCCGCACAACGTTCGGCAAGTCCTGAAACCACTTGTGCACGTCCTCCGAACATTACCAATATGACGGGCTTGCCAGTGGCCAGCAATTCCTCTACGAATTGTTCCTGCTTGCCGGGCAGACGAAGTCCCTGACGATCGCGGTTCTCTCCGCAAAGCATGACGTTTTCGCCTACGGCAGCTATGATGACATCACTTTGCTTGGCCATACGGAGGGCTTCCTGCTTGTCGGCCTTTTCGCCGGAATCCACCTTACGGTGCAGGAGGTTGTATTCCCAGGCACGTTCGTCACCGCTTTCCGTGTATTTGGTTTCGATTTCTTCCGTCCAGTCACAACCGCGTGAATAGAGGATGTTCACACCTTCGGGCTTTTGGTGGTTCATCCCTTCGAGCAGAGTTACGATTTCGGGGTGTTCCAAGTCTTCGGTAATCTGTTTCCAGAAGTAATACATGGCGGGGAAGGAATAGTCGCCACACATTGCCCACATGGAATTGGCGTTAGGACCGGTCACGAGAATGTTCTTGACATCCTTCAAGGGCAGGATACCTTCATTTTCCAACAATACCACCGATTGGGAAGCGATGTCGTAAGCGGTCTGTCGTTCTTCGGGAGTGTCCAACACTATGTCTTCCTGACTATATAGATAAGGGTTCTCATCGAAAAGACCGGCACGGAACTTGTGCAGAAGTACGTTCTTTACAGCATTTTCCAACACTTCGGGTTTCACCAATCCACGGTCGATGGCTTCTTGCAGATACTTGTAGTTGGCACCATGCGGAAAGTCTACGTCGTTGCCACCATTGATGGCTTCCGCCGCCTTCTGTACCACGTCTTCACAATTGGGAAGTTGGTCGATGGCGGTATAGTCGCTCACCACCATCCCGTCGAATCCGACGTAATCGCGTAGGATGTCCTTCAAGATTTCGCTATTGGCCACGCAATTGGTGCCGTGTACGGCGTGATAACCCGGCATGACCACCTTGCTTCCCGCCAGGCGTATCATGGCTTCGTGAGGAAACAGAATCTCCTCCATCATTTCCTTTTCGTCGGCATCACCACCTCCGCCATAACCGAGGTAATGTTTCGAGCAGGCACCGACACCTTGTTTGAGGTCTCCCTGTTGCAAGCCTTTGACGAAAGCGGTTCCCATTACGGCAGACAAATAGCCGTCTTCTCCGTAGGATTCTTCCAAACGGTTAAAGCTGGGGTTGCGACATACGTCCACCATCGGTGAAAGAGCCAGCACACCACCCATCTTGCGCATGGCGGTACTGGTTTGATAGGTTTTCAACTCGGCCAATTCGGGATTGAACGAACCGGCTTGTCCAATTTGTTGCGGATAAATGGTGGCTCCCTGCGTGTTGATGCCCGACAACACTTCTTCGTGGAAGAGGGCAGGGATTCCGTTAGGGGTATGATTCATCAACCAATCCTGAACGGCTGCTACTCTATCGCGCAGGATGTTGGCGTCCATTTGTTTCTGGCTGGCATATTGGGAGAAGTGGCCGATGCCAAAAGGAATCAGTTCCTTGCATTTCAAGGTGTCCAGTTTGCCTTCTTCGTCAAACAGGTCATCCATGTAGCAACTTCTCAGCTGGGCAATCCGTTCTTCCATCGGCATCTTGTCGTAGAGGGCATCTACCTGGCTTCCGATGTCGGTTGTCTGTTGGTTACAACTGGCTAATGCTACCATTGTACCAATCATCAAAACTTTGTTTTTCATGTTACTTGGATATGTTAATGGTTGAATAAATGATTCTTCTTCGAGGCTTCGTCTGACGAAATCCCTTTTCAGATCTTCGGGTTTCAGAATTTCTTCGTCGTATGTCAACAGGTCAATGTCCAATTGGACGATTCCTTTCTCCTTGTCTTCCTTGCATCGTCCGTTTTCCTTCTCTATTTGCTTGAGGATGAGACGGATGCCGTCGGCGGATAAATGGGAAGTGAACCTCGCCAACTGATTGCCGAAAGGCGATAGCCAATTGCCTCCGATAGCTTCCGTTTCCATTTCTTGTCCGAAACGGATGTCGGGAAAGGCCTGTTGTAACGCCTTGCGAGCGGCTTCCAAACGGATGCCGTATTCGTAGTTGGAGCCCAAGCATATCAGGCAATGATGTGTGTCCATGACGATTTATTGCTATTGAAATGCAAATGTAAAAAATGTTTTTGTACTTTTGCATGAACTATATAAAAGAAGTCTATGAAATTCATTGGAATCATTCCTGCAAGATATGCTTCCACCCGTTTTCCCGCCAAACCATTGGCCGTGTTGGGTGGCAAGCCGGTGATACAACGTGTGTATGAACAAGTGTCCGGCATCTTTGATGAAGCCTATGTGGCGACCGACGATGAACGGATTGAAGCGGCCGTGAAGGCCTTTGGAGGAAAGGTGGTCATGACATCGCCTAACCATAAAAGTGGTACCGACCGATGCTATGAGGCCTTTACAAAGGTAGGCGGAGGATATGATGTAGTGGTAAACATCCAAGGTGACGAACCTTTCATACAGCCTTCCCAATTGGAGGCGGTGAAAGCTTGTTTTCAGGACCCCACCACACAAATCGCTACATTGGTGAAACCTTTTACTGCCGATGACGGGTTTGTATCTTTGGAGAACGTAAACTCTCCCAAGGTGGTTGTCAACGCGAATATGAACGCCTTGTATTTCAGCCGTTCCATCATCCCATACCAACGAAATGCCGACAAGCAGGATTGGTTGGCCGGACATACTTATTACAAACACATCGGGCTTTATGCCTATCGTGCCGAGGTGTTGAAGGAAATCACTTCGCTTCCCCAATCTTCATTGGAATTGGCCGAATCGTTGGAACAACTCCGTTGGCTTGAAAACGGATATACCATCAAGGTGGGTGTGACGCAAGTGGAAACCATTGGCATTGATACGCCGGAAGATTTGGAAAGGGCAGAAGAGTTCTTGAAACAACAGGAGAAACACCACGCATGAATCTCAATCGTAACATAGCCCCGCCCATCCGTCCTTTCGACGAAATCGGTATTATCCATCCGGAACATCGAGTCATGAAGAACGGTATACCTCTTCATGTCATCCAGGCAGGTACGGAGGACGTTGTCCGTTTGGATTTGCTCATTGGAGGTGGCTTGTGGCATCAGAGCCAGCCCCTTCAAGCCATGTTCGCCAACCGCATGTTGCGAGAGGGGAGTGCGTCGTTCACTTCGTCGCAAATAGCCGAGAAACTTGATTTCTATGGTTCCATGCTCGAATTGTCTTCGTCGGTGAATTGTGGTTTCATCACTTTGTATTCGCTCAACAAGCACTTTGCCCATACCTTGGAGGTGGTGGCTGATAGCTTGAAACACCCTTTGTTTCCGGAAAAGGAACTTCAAGTAGTGCGTCATGCCAACAAACAGAATTTTTTGGTCAACTCGACGAAGGTGGAGGTCACTTCGCGCAGATGCTTCAACCGGGCGCTTTTTGGTAGCGACCATCCGTTGGGACGGAATGTGGAGGCTGATGACTATGACCGCTTGACTCCTGACATTCTCCGTGCCTTCTATGAAAAGCATTATCATTCAGGCAATTGCAAGGTGTTTGTGTCGGGTAAAGTGACTCCTGAAATTGTGCTGAGCATTGAAGAGGCTTTTGGAAATGAACCCTGGGGAAAGGTGGCACAACCCTCGACAATGCCTGCCTTCCAACCCCGACAAACAACCATCAGACGCCATTTCATCGAACATCCCGATGCTATGCAGAGTTCCTTGAAAATGGGCGGTTTTGTCATTCCCCAACAACATCCTGACTTCCTGAAAACTCGTGTCATGACCACCTTGTTCGGAGGGTATTTCGGTAGTCGTCTGATGTCTAACATCCGTGAAGACAAGGGCTATACGTATGGCATCGGTGCCGGTATTGTGACCTATCCCGATACGGGGTTGCTGGTAATCAGTACAGAAGCGGCCAACGAATATATGGAAGCGATTATCTCTGAAGTCTATGCAGAAATGGACAAGTTGCATAATGACTTGGTGCCACAAGCCGAACTCGACATGGTGCGTAACTATATGCTCGGCGACTGGTGCCGTTCTTACGAAGGTCCCTTCTCATTGTCCGAAGCTTGGATATATGTGGAAACGGGAGGTCTGGACGAAGACTTCTTCACTCGTTCGATAGAGGCGATTCAAAGCATAACCCGTGAGGAAATCCGCACATTGGCACAACGCTATTTGTGTAAAGAAAGCTTAATAGAAGTGGTTTCTGGCAAAAAAGTGTCATGAAAGGGGGGCCTTTCCCTCGGAAAATCGTATCTTTGACCACAAAACATGAAAAGACAATGAAGAAAAGCATCTATATCACCTTCCTTTTTGCTACCATAAGCTTGATGGCTTCCGCTCAAATCCGTATCGGAAATTACACATTCAAAGATGGAGGAGAGTATGTGGGCGAGCTGAAAGCCCGCAAACCTCATGGCAAGGGAAGGACAACCTATGCGAACGGTGACTTCTACGAAGGCGAATACGAAAAAGGAAAGCGTCAAGGGGAAGGAACCTATAGCTATCATAGTGGAGAAAAGTACGTGGGAAGTTGGTTTCAAGACCAGCAACAAGGGCAAGGCACCTTCTATTTCGACAATAACAACCGCTACGAAGGCATGTGGAATGCCGATTTCCAGGAAGGAAAGGGAGTCATGTATTATTACAATGGCGACAAGTACGAAGGCGATTGGCACGAAGACAAGCGCGATGGAAAGGGTGTGTACGAATGGAAAGCCGGTGCCCGTTATGAGGGTGAATGGAAGAATGACAAGAAGAACGGCCTCGGCATCATGGAATGGCAGGACAATTCCCGTTATGAAGGTGTTTGGCTGAACGATATGCGTCATGGTGAAGGTACCTTCCTCTATGCTAACGGCGACAAGTATGTGGGCGAATGGAGAAATGACCTCCAACATGGCAAGGGTATCTATCATTTCCATACAGGAGACCGTTATGAAGGCGACTATGTGGAAGGCGAAAGAACGGGGCAGGGCATCTATATCCATGCCAACGGCGACCGCTATGTAGGTACCTTCAAGGAAGGCGAGCAACAAGGTCAAGGTACTTTTTCGTGGTCAAATGGTGCCATGTACGAAGGTTCGTGGAATGGAAATATCCGCGAAGGGAAAGGCCGTTATGTATGGGCCAATGGAGAAGAATATGAAGGCGATTGGAAGAATGATATGCCCGACGGAGAAGGCACCTTGCGCATGAAGGATGGAAGCATCTACAAAGGCCATTTCGTGAAAGGTCAGGAAGATGGCAGAGGGGTGGTAGTCGACTCGAAAGGCAATCGTTTTGAAGGCTCTTTCAAGCAAGGACGTCGTCATGGTCCTTTTGTCGAAACCGACAAAGAGGGCAAGGTTATTCGTATGGGAACCTACAAATTTGGCATGATTGATGCCGTACAATAAGAAAATTCTTCTTTTTTCACTTGTAATACCGCTTTTTTTTGTATGTTTGTAGGTGTCATGAAAATGATTGTTTATGAACCTTGCAAAATCGTGCTATGATAATAGACCGACTTGAAAATTTGGAAAAGTATGTGTCCTTGCATCCGTTGTTCGCTCAGGTGCTTGATTATCTGAATTCAACGGAGCTTGAAACCCATGAAATGGGGGTAGAACACCTGAAGGACAAGGAACTTTTCGTAACTTTTGCGGAAGCGGCTCCCAAAACCGAAGAGGAGGCTCCGCTCGAAACCCATAACCGATACATTGACATTCAGATTCCTCTTTCGGGGGAAGAACGGATGGGGTATGCTTGTCGTAGCGACTTGTCGCCGGCTCCCTATGACGAAGAACGGGACATCAGTTTCTATAGGGAACGTCCCGACACCTACCTTTGTGTGAAGCCTGGTATGTTTGTCATCTTCTTCCCCGAGGATGCCCATGCTCCGGCCATCACATCCGTTACTTTGCGTAAGGTCATCGTAAAGGTGATTGTCTGAAAACTTAGTAGAAACTTATAATAAATTAAATGGATATGCAGCAGGAATCATTACCCAAACTGAAGCTGATTGAAAACGACCCATGGCTGGAACCCTATGCCGAAGCCATCGAAGGAAGACACAATAATGCCTTGAAGAAGGAAAAGGAACTGATAGGGAAAAAAGGTTCCTTGAAGGACTTTGCTTCGGGCTATCTCTATTATGGCCTTCATCGCACCCGTAAGGGATGGAGCTTCCGCGAGTGGGCTCCCAATGCTACCGCCATCTATCTGGTGGGCGATTTCAACGGATGGCAAACCACTCCTGAGTATGCCTTGCATCCCGTCAAGCGCTCGCATGGAGTGTGGGAAATTGAAGTGGATGAAGACGCCATCCATCATGGCGACCTCTACAAACTGAAGGTGTGCTGGGAAGGTGGCGAAGGCGAACGCATCCCGTCTTATGCCAATCGGGTAGTGCAGGACGAACAAACCAAGATATTCAGCGCACAGGTATGGAGCCCTGAACAACCTTATCACTTCCACAAACGGATATTCCGTGCAAAGATTGATCCGTTGATGATTTACGAATGCCACATCGGTATGTCCCAACAAGAAGAAAAGGTGGGCAGTTACACTGAATTTCGCGAAAAAGTGCTTCCACGTGTGGCCGAGGCCGGTTATAACTGTATCCAGATTATGGCCATTCAAGAGCATCCCTACTATGGTAGCTTCGGTTATCATGTGTCCAGTTTCTTTGCTCCTTCTTCCCGTTTCGGTACGCCCGAGGAACTGAAGGAATTGATTGATACCGCTCATCAGATGGGCATCTCCGTCATCATGGACATTGTGCACTCACATGCGGTTAAGAACGAAAACGAAGGGCTGGGTAACTTTGCCGGAGACCCGAACCAATATTTCTACGAAGGCGGACGACGTGAACATCCTGCTTGGGATTCGTTGTGCTTCGATTATGGCAAGAACGAAGTACTGCACTTCTTGCTTTCCAATTGCAAGTATTGGATGGAAGAATTCCATTTTGACGGATTCCGTTTCGATGGTGTCACTTCCATGCTCTATTATAGCCACGGATTGGGTGAAGCCTTCTGTAACTATGGTGATTATTTCAATGGCCATCAGGATGACAATGCCATCGTTTACCTCACATTGGCCAACAAACTGATACATGAAGTGAACTCCAAGGCTATTACTATTGCCGAAGAGGTGTCGGGTATGCCAGGGTTGGCCGCACCGATTGAAGATGGAGGCTATGGTTTTAACTATCGTATGGCCATGAACATTCCTGACTATTGGATAAAGACCATCAAGGAAAAGGTGGACGAAGACTGGAAGCCAAGCAGCCTTTTCTGGGAGGTGACCAATCGCCGTGCTGATGAAAAGACCATTTCCTATGCCGAAAGCCACGACCAGGCTTTGGTAGGCGACAAGACCATCATTTTCCGTTTGGTGGATGCCGATATGTATTGGCACTTCCAGAAGGGAGACGAGAACTATACCGTGCATCGAGGCATTGCTTTGCACAAGATGATTCGCTTGCTTACGGCTTCGACCATCAATGGTGGTTATCTGAACTTCATGGGTAACGAATTCGGCCATCCTGAATGGATTGACTTCCCACGTGAAGGCAATGGATGGTCGCACAAATATGCCCGTCGTCAATGGGATTTGGTGGACAACAAGAATCTGTGCTATCACTATTTGGGCGATTTCGACCGTGCCATGGTACACCTCATGCGTTCTGTAAAGGATATCCAGGATACACCGGTGGTTGAAATATGGCATCAAGATGGTGACCAGGTGTTGGCTTACAAGCGTAAGAATCTCATCTTTGTATTCAACTTCAATCCGACCCGTTCGTTTGCCGACTATGGCTTCCTGGTGTCTCCAGGCTCCTACGAAGTGGTGTTGAACACCGATGCGGTAGAATTTGGTGGCAATGGTTTGTCGGATGATAGTATCACTCACTTTACCAACTTCGACCCTGCCTATAAGAAGGAAAAGAAGGAATGGTTGAAGCTGTATATACCCGCTCGTTCGGCCGTGGTGCTGAAGCGTGTAAAGGCGTAATCAGCCCTATTAAGCGACCATGATGCAGGATAGACGTGAACAAAAACAGAAAAGGACCGCCCGCCACCTTACTTTGGTGTGTGGCGTCCTTTTCTTTGTATTCAGTTTTGTCTATCTCTTTATATTGCAATCCGACGTTATTGAGGCTCTCCATCAGTTGTTGTCGGGTGGAAAAACCCGATTTTCCGCCTTTTGGAGCGCATCTCTGATTTCGGTGGCGTTGTTGCTCCTCCGATGGGGTATCAATGCGTTGATGGGGCTGAAAGGAGCCGTACGTACTTTTTCTTATTTTCCGTCCTTCCTGCTGCTGGGCGTGATGACTGATGTGGGGTACAATCTCCATGAAAAAGACATTGCCGGGTGTTGGGCATGGTTGCTTCCTTTGCTTCTGCTCGTTTATCTGCTGGTGGTGTATGCCCTTCGCCGGTTGCTCCGTTCTTGGCTCAATGCAGAGATGGAAAGCAGCATGATGGTTATTGGCAATCTGACCTTGTTCTTGGGCATGATGCTTATGACGATGTGCATCGGCAATACAGACATCCACCTTCATCACGAACTGGCCATAGCTAAGTCCATTCGCAAGGGCGATTATGCGGAAGCACGCAGGATTGGAGCGAGAGTGAATGACCCGAATCGCACATTGACCGCCCTACGTGCCTATGCCATGTCGAAAGAAGGCACTTTGGGTGAATATCTCTTCCAGTATCCTCAACCCTACGGAGTGTCAGGGTTGCTCATTGATGCTACAGATGGTGCTACCTTGCCTTCCTCGGCCGATAGCCTTTATGCCTACTTGGGTGCGGTTCCCCATCAGGGAGAGCATCCCGTAGACTTTTTCCGTCGATTATGCTCTGACGAAACCGAGGGCTTTGTGGCTCAGGATTATTATCTTTCGGCCTTGTTGCTCGACAACCGTCTGGATGCTTTCGTAG
Source organism: Bacteroidaceae bacterium (assembly GCA_017503235.1). Classification (GTDB taxonomy): domain Bacteria; phylum Bacteroidota; class Bacteroidia; order Bacteroidales; family Bacteroidaceae; genus Phocaeicola. Next base: position 69,630 of record JAFVTL010000063.1, read on the forward strand.
CTGTTTTTAAAGGAACAGAAATGGCTTCTGACACTCTTCCCCGGTACTATCGCGAGGCTTTGTACCTCTATGGTAAACTGCATCCATCGTCGGACGTGAGGATGGAGGATGGGGCTATGGAAGCCCAATGGCAAGCCTATGAAGCGTTGCAGAAGGAATGGGCCGGTACGGTAGGCGAGGGGAATCGACTCCGTCGCAAGTTTGGCGACACTTATTGGTGGTATTATTTGAATTCGAACAATTCCGTCGACAGATAGCGTTCGCCAGTATCGGGCAACAATGCCACTATCATCTTACCTTTGTTTTCGGGGCGCTTGGCCAATTCCAAGGCGGCATGAAGGGCGGCTCCCGATGAGATTCCCGCCAATACTCCTTCGGTGGCTGAAAGCTCTCTGCCCGTGCGGATGGCATCCTCGTCCTTTACGCGTATCACTTCGTCCACCTTGCTTGCGTTATAAGTGTCGGGGATGAAGTTCGCACCGATGCCTTGAATCTTGTGCGGTCCTGCCTTGCCTCCCGAAAGGACAGGCGATGCATCCGGTTCTACACCTACGGCGACGATGTTCGGGTTATGTCGTTTCAATCCCTCGGCCACTCCGCTGATGGTACCTCCGGTGCCTACTCCCGCCACGAAGATGTCCACCTTTCCGTCTGTGTCCTCCCAAATTTCTTCAGCGGTAGTCTGTACGTGTGCCGCAGGGTTGGCAGGATTGGTGAATTGCCCCAGAATGACACTTCCTTCCAGCTGCTTGTTCAGCTCTTCTGCCTTGTCGACGGCTCCCTGCATGCCTTTGCTTCCTTCGGTCAGCACCACTTGGGCGCCCATGGCCTTCAATAGCTTCTGGCGTTCTACGCTCATGGTTTCGGACATGGTCAGGATGGTTCTGTATCCTTTGACGATGGCTATCCATGCCAGTCCTACACCCGTATTTCCGCTGGTCGGTTCGATGATGGTTCCTCCCGGTTGGAGCAATCCTTTCCGCTCGGCATCTTCAATCATGGCCAAAGCTACCCGGTCTTTCGCGCTTCCTCCGGGGTTGAAGCTCTCCATTTTGACGATAACCGTGGCTTGTAGTCCGTGTTCCTTTTCGATGTGGCACAATTCCATCAGGGGAGTGTGTCCGATCAGTTCAGTCAGTTGCTTGTATATTCTGGCCATAATGATGTCTTTTGAAGTATAACGCCGCAAAGATAGCCATTTGTTCGGAAGCGGATGGGTGTGTGCACTATTTTTTCTTGTCTTCATCCCGTCCTTCGAGGAATATGTGTCGCAAAATGCAAATAAATTTGTTTTTGCACTCGCTTTGCACTATCTTTGCACCCTATAAATCAATTAGAATTAAGATATCTATGGCAGACAAGAAAATCATATTGACAGGCGACCGCCCTACGGGCAAGCTCCATATCGGTCATTACGTGGGCTCGTTGAAGCGCCGCGTGGAACTTCAGAATTCGGGCTTGTACGACAAGACTTTTGTGTTCATTGCCGATGCTCAGGCTTTGACCGACAACATTGACAATCCTGAAAAGGTGCGTCAGAATGTCATTGAAGTGGCATTGGACTATTTGGCTTGCGGACTCGATCCTGCCAAGTCCACCATCTTCATCCAATCGCAGATACCCGAATTGTGCGAGTTGTCCTTCTATTACATGGACCTTGTCACCGTGTCGCGTCTGCAACGCAATCCGACGGTGAAGACTGAAATCCAGATGCGTAACTTCGAAACCAGCATCCCCGTAGGATTCTTTACTTACCCCATCAGCCAAGCTGCCGACATCACCGCTTTCAAGGCAACGACCGTTCCTGCCGGTGAAGACCAGGAGCCTATGATTGAGCAAGCCCGTGAAATCGTGCGTCGTTTCAACCACATCTATGGCGAGACACTGGTGGAACCTGAAATCCTTCTGCCTACCAACGCCGTTTGCCTCCGTCTGCCCGGTACCGATGGCAAGGCCAAGATGAGCAAGTCGCTTGGTAACTGCATCTACTTGTCCGACCCTGCCGACGTGGTGGAAAAGAAAATCAAGAGCATGTACACCGACCCGACTCATATCAAGGTAAGCGACCCGGGCAAGCTGGAAGGGAATACCGTGTTCACTTATCTCGATGCATTCAGCCGTCCTGAACATTTTGAGCGCTATCTGCCCGACTATCCGAACCTTGACGAACTGAAGGCTCACTACACCCGTGGCGGATTGGGCGACATGAAGGTGAAGAAGTTCCTGGCTGCCATCATGCAGGAAGAACTGACTCCGATCCGTGAGCGTCGCAAGGAGTTCGAAAAGGACATCCCTGCCGTTTATGAAATGCTCCGTAAGGGTTGCGAGGCTGCTCGTGAAACTGCTTCCGCTACCTTGGATGAGGTTCGCAAGGCAATGAAAATCAATTATTTCGACGATGCCGAACTGATAGCCGAGCAGGCCAAACGTTTCGCTCAAGAATAACTCCTTCTGTTTTCTGAGGAGGACAAGCTCTCATCCATCGGGTGGGGGCTTTTGTTTTGCTTTAACTCCTTTTACCTCTCTAACTCCTTCTAAGAACAAACCTACGCTTTGCGAGTCGTAAAACATTGCTTTCTGCGCACTAAAGCATTGCTTTCTTTCCCTCATTGCTTACACTGCGAAGATACCATTCTGCAGACCCACTTGTCAAGTATTTCGGCAATTATTTTTCAAGAAAATGAAACTTTTTTCAGCACTTGAAAAATTAGGCAGTTTAGGCAGTTTAGGCAGCTAAAATTATGCACGCATCCTTATCTTATAGTTGTAATAATATTTCAATAATATATATAATCATATATATTATTAATTCAGTCTTCACTTATAAATTCAGCTATCAAAATAGGAGTGCGCAAAAAACACTGCCTAAACTGCCTAATCTGCCTAATCGTCTTTTCTGGGAAAGTTGACTTTGTATGGATTTGGTTGTTTCTTTTATGTTTTTAGCCAATAATCCACTTGCTTCCAGGGAGGAAGGAAATGACCTTGCATGATAAATAGGAACAGACAAAGGTGGCGTTTTTTTAACTTCTCCCCCCTTGCCGATGCCGAAATCTATCATTACCTTCGCAGACGGTATGGATTTGAAAGAACGCATATGGGATGAGATTGGCGCCATAAAGACCCCCGGTTTCTTCGTGACGGCCGAAATGCAGCACGTAGGGAAGACGATGCCTACGGGGCTGGAAGCCTTTGTCGAGGACGTGCTGAAGCGCATCAGTGAGGGGGTGAAGTCGCGCAGGTTTGTCTATGTGGAGGGCGAATGGCGTATGTATCTGACATTCTTTCCGACAACCGAGGTCGTGGACGAACGATATGCGTTGAAGAATAAGGTTGTCAAAATCAGGCGGAATATTGCGGATTTTTGAATAAAAATGCTTATATTTGCGCAAATTTTCGCGGACAAATGAAAATTAAGGAGATTGTAGATGCCCTTGAAAGGTTCGCGCCTCTGCCTTTGCAAGACGGATTCGATAATGCCGGCATGCAAATAGGACTGACAGAAGCGGAAGCAACAGGGGCTTTGTTGTGTCTGGACGTGACCGAAGAAGTGGTGGACGAAGCCATCGAAACGGGATGCAACCTGATAGTCTCGCACCATCCGCTCATCTTCAAAGGCGTGAAGTCCATCACCGGAAAGGATTATGTGGAGCGATGCATCATGAAGGCCATAGCCAACGGAATCGTCATCTACTCGGCTCATACCAACCTGGACAATGCAAGGGGAGGTGTGAACTTCAAGATGGCCGAAAAGCTGGGGCTGAAGGACGTACGAGTGCTGGAGCCTAAGGAATGGAAAGACGGAGAGGCAGGAGCCGGGGTGACAGGTGTGCTGGAACGACCGGAAACGGAAACTGGATTTCTGACCAGACTGAAAGAAACCTTCGGAGCCGGATGTTTGAAGCACGGCAGGCTGACCGGAAGGACCATCCAAAAAGTAGCGTTGTGTGGAGGTTCGGGTGCCTTCCTGATGGGAAAGGCGCAGGAAGAAGGAGCCGACGTGTTCGTGACAGGCGAAGTGAAATACCACGATTACTTCTACTACGACGGAGCCCTGCTGGTGGCGGAAATAGGACACTACGAAAGCGAACAATATACGAAAGAAATATTTTATTCAATCATACGGGACATGTTCCCGGGGCTGGACATAAGAATGACCCGGGTTAACACCAATCCCATTAAATACCTGTAAGAAAGCTATGGCAAAAGAAGCAAAGAAAGACCCGAGCGAATTGACCGTGGAGGAAAAGCTGAAGGCTCTGTACCAGTTGCAGACCATGTTGTCGGAAATCGACAAAATCAAGACCCTGAGAGGTGAATTGCCCCTCGAAGTGCAGGACCTCGAAGACGAAGTGGCCGGATTGAGCACACGTATCGAAAAGATTCAGAATGACATCGAAGAACTGAAGGCACATGTAGCCGGCAAGCGCATCGAAATCGAAACAGCTAAAGCTTCGGTGGAAAAATATAAGAGCCAGCAGGAAAACGTACGCAACAACCGCGAATACGACATGCTGAGCAAGGAAATCGAATTCCAAAGCCTTGAAATCGAACTTTGCGAAAAGCGTATCCGCGAAGCACAGGCTGCTGAAAAGGCCAAGAACGAAGAAATGGCACGCAGCACTGAAGCCTTGGAAGAAAGAAAGCAGGACCTGGAAGCCAAGAAGGCGGAACTGGACGAAATCATTTCTGAAACCAAGCAGGAAGAAGAAAAGTTGCGCGAAAAGGCTAAGGACTTGGAAACAACCATCGACCCGCGTCTGCTCACAGCTTTCAAGCGTATCCGCAAGAACTCACGCAACGGCCTCGGAGTGGTGTACGTACAACGTGACGCCTGTGGTGGTTGCTTTAACAAGATTCCGCCTCAGAAGCAGTTGGATATCCGTATGCGTAAGAAAATCATCGTATGCGAATATTGTGGCCGCATCATGGTAGACCCGGAATTGGCAGGTGTAGAATAATCTACCTATTAAATATCCACAGAAGGCTGTTCTTCCTGAAAGGGGAGGCAGCCTTTTATTTTGGAGCGAGGAATGGATTAGAGGTCAGTGTAGGAGGGGATGTCGGGCAGAAAAGAATAACTCATCGACTGATAGTCAATCTTGCAACAATAATGGTTGATGCCATTGCTCACAATCAGATAATCCACCTTCAGAACCATGTTGTAGCGTGTTATCTGGTCGAAAACGGCTTGGGTGATGGCGATGTGTGGAGCCTTGTATTCTACAATCATGCGGGCGCTGAGATCCTTGTTGAACAGAACCGTGTCGCAACGTTTCTTCGTGCCGTTCAAATCAAGCTGTATCTCGTTGGCCAGCAATCCTTTCGGATAGCCTTTGTGGTCCGTCAGAAAATGTGTGAAATGCTGGCGCACCCATTCCTCGGGAGTGAGCGCGACATATTTTTTTCTCAACGGGTCGAAAATGAAGTTTTTTCCGTTCCGTTGTTGCATTTTAACGGCAAAGGATGGTAGGTTTAACGCTAACATTTATTACATTTGCAACTATGGTTCTTTGTACCTGTCCGCAAAAATACAAAAGAAGATGAAAACAAAAGAGGAAATCGTAAAAAACTGGTTGCCCAGATACACAAAAAGAAGGTTGGAAGACTTTGGCGAGTACATTCTGCTGACTAACTTTGATAACTATGTAGAACTGTTTGCCAAACGTTTCGGAGTACCAGTGCTGGGATATGACGCCAACATGACCTCGGCTACGGCTTGTGGGATGACCATCATCAACTTCGGCATGGGAAGCCCCAATGCGGCCATCATCATGGACCTGCTGGGAGCTATCAAACCCAAAGCATGCCTGTTCCTCGGAAAATGTGGCGGTATAGACGAAAAGAACCGTATAGGCGACTTTATCCTGCCTCTGGCGGCCATACGTGGAGAAGGAACATCAAACGACTATTATCCGATAGAGGTGCCTGCATTGCCGGCCTTTATGTTGCAACGCGCCGTTTCATCCACCATCCGTGACAATGCGCACGACTATTGGACAGGGACGGTGTACACCACCAACCGACGGATTTGGGAGCATGATGAAGACTTCAAGAAGCGCTTGCTACAGACGAGAGCCATGTGTGTGGATATGGAGACGGCGACCCTTTTTGTAACGGGTTTTTACAATCATATCCCTACCGGTGCCCTGCTTCTGGTTTCCGATCAGCCCATGATTCCTGAAGGGGTGAAGACGGAAGCAAGCGATAGGCTCGTGACAAAAAGGTATGTGGAAGACCATGTCAATATCGGCATCGACTCCATGCTGATGATAATCGAAGAAAAGAAGACAGTAAAGCACTTGAAATACGAATGGTAGTTAGCTAAGCAACTATGGCCAAGGAGACGACATACGAAGAAATTGTACGCGAACTGAAGAACCGCATATACAAACCTGTCTATTATCTGATGGGCGAAGAAGCGTACTATATTGACAAGATTTCTGAATATATTGCACAAACCGTATTGACCGACGAGGAGAAAGAATTCAACCTTACGGTGATGTATGGCGGAGAGACAGATGTGGCTTCCATTATCAATGCCGCCAAGCGTTATCCGATGATGGCCGACCACCAGGTAGTCATCGTAAAGGAGGCGCAAAATGTCAAGAATATGGAGGAACTTTCCTATTACCTCCAGAAGCCTCTGCTTTCCACTGTGCTGGTGATTTGTCACAAGCATGGCACATTGGACCGTCGGAAGAAATTGGCCGTTGAAATCGAAAAAAACGGGGTTCTTTTCGAGTCGAAGAAGCTGAAGGATGCGCAATTGCCTGGATTCATTTCGGCTTATTTGAAAAGAAAATCGGTGGATATTGAAGTCAAGGCAGCTGAAATGATGGCGGAATTTGTGGGCTCGGATTTGAATCGTATGGCGGGCGAGCTGGAGAAGTTGGTCATTACATTGCCGCAAGGGTCTACAAGAGTGACTCCTGAGCAAATTGAACAGAATATCGGTATCAGCAAGGATTACAATAATTTCGAATTGAGAAGTGCCTTGGTGGCTAAAGATGTGTTGAAAGCCAATCAAATCATTAAATATTTCGAAGAAAACCCCAAGACAAACCCTATCCAGATGACTTTGTCCGTGCTTTTTGGCTTCTTTTCGAACCTGATGTTGGCTTATTACGCTCCCGAAAAGACAGAGCAGGGAATTGCAGCTCAATTAGGCTTGAAATCGCCTTGGCAGGCTCGTGAATACATGGCGGCCATGCGTCAGTATAATGGGGTGAAATGCATGCAAATAATCGGAGAAATAAGATATTGTGACGCTCGCTCAAAAGGAGTGGAGAATGCTTCGTTGAGTGACGGGGACTTGCTTCGCGAACTGATTTACAAAATTCTTCATTAGTATAAGGGTGGGGGCTGTTGGATTTCGTCCGATAGTCTTCTTGGCATTCGCTTGATATTTTTTTGAGTGTCTTCACTACACTACTTCATTCTGTTATTTGCTATACTCATCGAAAATCTTTATTGGATAAAATAAATGGTATGGTCGGGTGGCAAATAGAGTCAACCTGTTATTTTGTTCACTCTTCTCAATTTTTGTCCACCTGTCAAATTAAATAGGTGGAATTTTTCGATGAATAGGGGATTTTTCTTGTTTTTTTCCCGATTTTTCTAGATGGTCTGTTCTTTTGTGTCTTAAATTTGACGTTAACTCCTTGTTTTTCTGATTGTTATGTTAAAAATGGCCGCATGAGAATCGTTTATTTGTCAGAACGTGGTCATTTGCCCGTGAATACGGCAAGGAATTTTAATTTTGTGAAAATAGGGGATAAGTTAAAGAGAATTCATATAATAATTTAAAGATGTGAATGTTTTCAATGGGTTAAATTTACAATGATTACAAATTGGAAAATGTCTTTGAATTTACATTGGTTCATAAAATATACATTTGGGATTCGTTAAGATTTTATTTTGTAAATTCACAAAGATAAATCAAATGTGCTTGCTTTATTATCTTGAATTATTAACAGAAGTTCATGGGTGTAGATTTCCTTTTCTAAAGATTAATTCTGAGTCCGAGAATGTTATTACAAACCTAAACAAATAAATATTCATGGGTTATTTATCGGCTTATATATCAGAAAACCAACGTTATATAAATAATTAGTGAAGTGTATTATCGGTTGTTTTCTGTTTCGATTTAAAAATGTAATTTATTTATGTAAAACATGTGTTTTAAATGGTGTAATATCTCTGATATTCAGCGAAATAAGATTATATATTAAAGCTATATCTAATTGTTTGTATGGGTTAATTTAGTTTTGTATTGTCACTTGTGTAAAATGTCGCTTTTTTATATATAGGAATGTGAAATTTGCATATAGAAAAACAAATTTGTTTTATTGAAATTATTTCTATACTTTTGTATCGTTACAAATTATAGCATTACTTTTGTAAATGAAGAATAGAATCAATCAAATTTTGCAAAAAGAAGGCATAACTGCGACTTTATTTGCTGAAAAGATAGGGATTTCGCCTGCTTCCCTATCCCACATCCTGAATGGTAGGAATGAACCCAGCCTTGCGGTAGTGACCAAAATCCATGAATCTTGCGGTGTTAATCTGGAATGGCTGATTTATGGTGAGGGTGAAATGATGGTAAGGCCAAAGAATGACGATGAGGTAGAAAATGGCGCTTTGCAAGGCGATGAGATTCCGTTTTTTTCGCCCATTCCCCAAGGATACTCTGAAAATCGCAAGGAAATTGAGTCAAAAGCACCTTATTTTACACCTAAATCGGTTGTAAATGAGGAAATTAGATACATTGAAAAACCTGAAAGAAAAATCACTGAAATAAGAATTTTCTTCGATAACGGTACTTACGAAACTTTTCATCCCAATAAATAAGGTGTGAAAAAGGTCTGGATTGGGTAAATTCGTGTATATTTGCATTATATATATGAATTTACCTGTTTTATTTATCAGTATGAAAAAATATATCTTAGATTTGGAGGTAGTGCAGAATATCCGCTTGCACGCCAACTATGTTTTAATCAAGATGACTCATGCCGAGCCTCTTCCCGAGATGGTACCTGGTCAGTTTGCGGAAATCCGTATTGACGGTTCCCCTACTACCTTCCTTCGTCGCCCCATTTCTATCAACTATGTCGATAAGTCAAAGAATGAAGTGTGGTTCTTGGTTCAGCTGGTGGGTGATGGTACTCGCAAGTTGGCTATGGTGGAACCCGGAGAATTGGTGAATGTGGTGCTTCCGTTGGGTAATGGTTATACATTGCCACAAAATCCAGGCGCTATAAAGCCTTTGTTGGTGGGCGGTGGAGTTGGTACAGCTCCTATGCTGATGCTTGGTTCTGAGCTCTCTAAAATGGGTTGTAAGCCTACTTTCTTGTTGGGTGCACGTTCTTCCAAGGATTTATTGCAGTTGGAGGATTTCCAAAGTCTGGGTGAAGTATATGTTACCACGGAAGATGGTAGTATGGGTGAGCAAGGTTATGTAACCCAACATAGCGTTTTAAGTGCGCAGAGATTTGATAGGATATACACTTGTGGCCCTAAGCCGATGATGATGGCGGTGACGAAATATGCCAAGGCGAATGACATTGAATGTGAGGTGTCGTTGGAAAATACGATGGCTTGTGGTGTAGGTGCGTGTCTCTGTTGTGTGGAAAATACCGACGAGGGACACCTGTGTGTATGTAAAGATGGTCCGGTATTTAATATTAAGAAGTTATTATGGCAGATTTAAGCGTTAACATTGGCAATTTAAAGCTTTCTAATCCAGTTATGACCGCTTCCGGTACATTTGGGTACGGAAAGGAATTTGAAGACTTTGTAGACTTGGAAAAGATTGGTGGTATCATTGTAAAGGGAACCACACTTCATCGTCGTGAAGGCAATCCTTATCCTCGTATGGCGGAAACTCCGATGGGTATGCTGAATGCCGTAGGACTCCAGAATAAGGGCGTAGATTACTTTATAAGCGAGATTTATCCTCAGATAAAGGATATTCGCACTAACATGATTGTAAACGTCTCAGGCTCTGCTATTGAAGACTATGTACAAACGGCTGAAAAGATCAATGCCTTGGATGCCATTCCGGCTATTGAATTGAATATATCTTGCCCGAATGTGAAGCAGGGCGGTATGGCCTTTGGTGTAACCGCAAAAGGTGCTTCAGAAGTGGTTAAGGCTGTTCGTGAGGTGTATAAGAAGACATTGATTGTAAAGCTCTCTCCCAATGTGACTGACATTACCGAGATTGCTCGTGCGGTAGAGGGTGCAGGTGCAGATAGTGTGTCGTTGATCAATACATTGTTAGGAATGGCTATTGATGCGGAAAAACGTCGTCCTGTCTTGTCAACCATTACAGGTGGTATGAGCGGAGCTGCCGTAAAGCCGATCGCTTTGCGTATGGTATGGCAAGTGTCAAAGGCGGTCAATATTCCAGTGGTAGGATTGGGAGGCATCATGAATTGGAAGGATGCGGTAGAATTCCTTTTGGCGGGTGCAACAGCAGTTCAAATAGGTACGGCTAACTTTATTGATCCAACTATCACGGTGAAGGTGGCTGAAGGTATTGATGACTATCTGAACAGACATGGATTTACATCTGTAAAGGATATAATTGGTGGTTTGATTGTCTGATTTGTTTACCGAATCATAGATTTTATAAAAAGCGGATTGAAGGGCTGTTTCCTTTAATCCGCTTTTCTTTTGTATCTGTAGAAAGAAGGAAATATAAATCCTTAATTATAGTTGCGCTTGCAACTAAATACAGTATGTTACATTGTTACATTTTCGATGAAATGGGTAATTTTTGATGAAAATACCCCTCTTTTTGTATGAGGAAATCAGGGGTGATGAGTCCTTGATGTATGGATGATGATGTAGGAGTAAAGAGGAAATAATGATAAATATGTTGGAGAATCTCGCAAGATTATTGGTAGATGCCAGGTTCTTTCTAAATGTAAATCAATAACAAATTGTATTTATTTGTTACTTTAGTAAATCGGGCCTCAGACGTTGGGTTCTTTCAAGAGATTGTTGGAGTTCCCATTCCTTGATTTTGGCTTCATGTCCGGATAAAAGGATGTCGGGTACTTTCCATCCGTTGTATTCGGCTGGTCGTGTATAGACGGGAGCGGCCAGTAGGTTGTCTTGGAAAGAATCGGATAAAGCGGATTGTTCGTCGGAGATTACACCGGGGATGATACGGACGATGGCGTCTGAAATGACGGCAGCCGCTAACTCTCCTCCCGTCAGTACGTAATCGCCAATACTGATTTCTTTGGTGATAAGGTGTTCACGGATGCGATAATCGATACCTTTGAAGTGTCCACAGAGGATAATCAGGTTCTTTGCCATGGAAAGTGTGTTTGCCATGGGTTGGTTGAATTGTTCTCCGTCGGGGCTTGTAAAGATGACTTCATCGTATTCGCGCTCAGCTTTCAGGGTGCTGATGCATCGGTCGATAGGTTCAATTTTCATAACCATACCTGCAAATCCTCCGAATGGATAGTCGTCCACTTTGCGATAGCGGTCGTAGGCATAATCACGTAGATTGTGAATGTGTATTTCGGCCAGTCCTTTCTTTTGTGCACGGCTCATGATGGAACAATTGAAGAATCCTTCCAGCATTTCAGGCAAAACGGTTATGATATCTATTCTCATCTTTAGTGAATTTTCGGCAAAAGTACAAAAATGAAAACGATTTTCCGCAAAAATCGCTATTTTTGTAGCTGAACTTACCTGAATGTATATGAACGAAGTAGAAAGAATCCATCAGCTGCGTGAGGAACTTCACCGGCACAATTATAATTATTATGTGTTGAATGCACCTGAAATCGGTGACCAGGAGTTTGATTTCCTGATGCGTGAATTGCAGGATTTGGAGGAGAAACATCCTGAATGCAAGGATGAAAACTCGCCTACAATGCGCGTAGGGAGTGATTTGAACAAGAATTTTACTCAGGTGACACACCGTTATCCGATGCTTTCCTTGGCGAATACCTATTCGGAAGCCGAGGTAGCTGACTTCTATAACCGTGTACAGAAGGACTTGAACGAGGAGTTTGAAGTTTGTTGTGAGATGAAATTTGATGGAACGTCCATCTCCTTGACTTATGAGGATGGTAAGTTGGTGCGAGCGGTAACTCGAGGTGACGGGACGAAAGGAGATGATGTGACCGACAATGTGAAGACGATTCGTAGCATCCCATTGGTGCTTCATGGAGAAGGGTATCCGCGTGATTTTGAGATACGTGGTGAGATATTGATGCCGTGGCTGGTGTTTGAAAAGCTCAACGAGGAACGTGAAGCACGCGAAGAGCCCTTGTTTGCCAATCCGAGAAATGCCGCATCGGGTACGTTGAAACTTCAGAATTCATCGGTGGTTGCATCGCGTAAGTTGGATGCTTATTTGTATTATTTGTTGGGGGAAGGATTACCTTGCGACGGTCATTACGAGAATATGCAGGAAGCTGCCCGTTGGGGATTCAAGGTCTCGGACATCATGCGAAAATGTTCGACGCTTCAGGAAGTGATGGATTTCATACGTTATTGGGATAAGGAACGCAAGAATCTCCCCGTTGCTACGGATGGCATTGTGCTAAAAATCAATTCTTTACGCCAACAGCGCAACTTGGGGTATACGGCGAAGTCTCCACGATGGGCCATTGCTTACAAGTTTCAGGCGGAACGTGCATGTACTCGTCTGAATAAAGTGACCTATCAGGTGGGAAGAACTGGTGCGATTACTCCGGTAGCGAATCTAGATCCGGTTCAGTTGGCAGGAACAGTTGTGAAAAGGGCGTCGTTGCACAATGCAGACATCATTGAAGGGTTGGATCTGTATATTGGTGATATGGTTTATGTGGAGAAAGGAGGAGAGATTATTCCCAAAATCGTGGGCGTGGACAAGGAGTCGCGTTTTATGATAGGGGATAAGGTGAAATTCATTACTCGTTGTCCCGAATGTGGAAGCCCTCTGACCAGATATGAAGGGGAAGCGGCTCATTATTGTACAAATGATATGGCTTGTCCGCCACAGATTAAGGGTAAAATTGAACATTTTGTCAGTCGGAAGGCCATGAATATCGATGGATTGGGTACAGAAACCATAGATCAGTTCTATCAAGAAGGCATGATTCGCACAATTGCCGATCTTTATACCTTGAAAGCGCCGGATATAGCACGTTTGGAACGAATGGGAAAGAAATCGGCCGTAAACATCCTGGAAGGGATTAGGGAATCCAAAAATGTGCCTTTTGAACGAGTTTTGTTTGCTTTGGGAATCCGTTTTGTAGGCGAAACTACCGCCAAGACACTGGCAAAATCTTTCCGTTCTATCGATGCGTTGGCATCTGCAACCTTGGATGATTTGATCCAAGTGGATGAAATAGGTGTGAAGATAGCTCAGAGTATTATCCAATATTTTGCAGATGAAAGGAATTTGCAACAGATTGAACGACTTCGCGAATCGGGTGTGCAATTGGAAATGGCAGAAATGGATATGTCGGATTATACGGACAAGCTTGCCGGACAATCCATTGTTATCAGTGGTGTGTTTGCCCATCATTCGAGGGATGAGTATAAGGAATTGATTGAGAAGAACGGCGGAAAGAATGTAGGAAGCATATCCAAAAAGACGAGCTTTATTCTTGCCGGCGACAACATGGGACCTGCCAAATTGGAAAAGGCGAAAAAATTAGGTGTGCCGATAATGAACGAAGAAGACTTTTTGAGGCTGATTGAGTGACTTTTTACTACAAATTTGCAAAAATCGTGTTATTTTTATAGTTAAAATAGAAAAAAGTCGTACTTTTGTGAATTGTTGAATTAGAGCTTATATTTATTATATGATACGTACAAGGTTAAAAGGGATGGGAGTAGCGCTGATTACTCCTTTTAAGGAGGATGACAGTGTAGATTATGATGCGTTGCTTCGTCTGGTAGATTACCAATTGCAGAATGGTACTGATTTCCTCTGTGTTTTAGGGACAACAGCTGAAACTCCGACATTGACAAAGGAGGAGAAGAGTAAGATAAAGAATCTGGTGGTAGAACGCGTAAACGGACAAATTCCCATCTTGCTAGGTGTTGGAAGTAATTGTACTCGTACGGTTATTGAAACGCTTCAGGATGAAGATATGATGTCGGGAGTAGATGCCGTTTTGGTGGCTGTACCTTATTATAATAAACCTTCTCAAGAAGGATTGTATCAGCATTATAAGGCGATTGCCCAGTCAACCGACCTCCCCATTGTTCTTTATAATGTACCGGGACGTACGGGCGTGAATATGACCGCTGAGACTACTTTGCGTCTGGCGCGTGATTTTGATAATATTGTAGCCATTAAGGAAGCGTCTGGAAATATTACCCAAATGGATGATATCATCAAGAACAAACCTGAAAACTTTGATGTGATTTCGGGGGATGATGGTATTACTTTCCCGTTGATTACTTTGGGTGCGGTTGGTGTTATTTCCGTGATAGGAAATGCATTCCCTCGTGAATTCAGCCGTATGACTCGTTTGGCCTTGCAAGGTGACTATGCAAATGCGTTGACCATTCATCATAAGTTTACCGAACTGTTCAGCTTGTTGTTTGTCGATGGCAATCCGGCAGGGGTGAAGGCTATGCTGAACGTGATGGGATTGATTGACAACAAGCTACGTCTTCCATTGGTGCCAACCCGTATCACTACTTTTGAAAAGATGCGTGCTATATTGGATGAATTGAATATCAAGTGTTGATATGGCCAAGAAAAAGAAGAAAACGCGTAAGAAAACGACTTCGAATAGTCTTTGGAAGGATATCCAATCGGCTTTGAAACGATCGTTCACCCGCGAAACGGGTATTCCCACCACCAAGGCTGGTGTGAAACGTAAGTTAGGCACGATGATTGTAGATTGGGTGTTGAGTCTGTTTACAGGAAAAGGGAAGAAGAAATCCAAGGATGAAATATCGGATGATATTGAAATTATCAAATGATACAAGTGCTCCTTCATGCTATAGAAAGTGTGAAGGAGTTTTTTTAAAATGTGAAGACGTTTTAGGGTAGGTATATAAAAGAAAAAAGTTCATCATCTCGATGAACTTTTTCAGTGACTCCGACAGGATTCAAACCTGTAACCTTCTGATCCGTAGTCAGATGCTCTATTCAGTTGAGCTACGGAGCCATTCCGTTTGAAATATGCGTTAAAGAAAACTAGTGACTCCGACAGGATTCAAACCTGTAACCTTCTGATCCGTAGTCAGATGCTCTATTCAGTTGAGCTACGGAGCCATTGTTTTGTTTTAACGGGTGCAAAGATACGCACTTTTTCTGAATCTGCAAGTGTTTCCTTTAATTTTTTTTGTGGAATAAATAGGTGCAGAAAAGGTTTTTACCTGTATCTTGTTGATTTATAAACTATAAGTCGTTTTAAAAAAAGCGCCTGTAAGGATTATCCCTGACAGGCGCTTCTACTATATGTTTGCTGAAGTATTGATTAAATCATCTCGATGCTTCGCTTCACGAAGTTGGTCAAGGCTTCACCCTTCAACATGTTGTTCTGCAACAAGGCGAGGTCTACCAATTGGCGGATAACCTTGTTCCCACCGGCATATTTGCCAAGTACGGCATCTTTTTTGCTCTTTTCATCGGCAATCTTCTTTTCCACTTCGTTCAAAGCATCCTTGTCGGCTTGAGGGATTTCATCGTACTTCTTGCCTTCCTGCTTCTTTTTCAATTCGCTTTGTTCGAAGTTTAAGGTAGCGATGCTGGTTTCAATCGGCAATAATTCTTCGCTACAAGCGGTATTGGCATCTTCCAACACTTGCTTCACGAGTTTGTGGTCGGAGTTCAAGACTACATTGAACATGTCCGGCATTTCGCCGTAGAAGCTCATACCTGCTTGAATTTGTGACATTTCCTTCATACGGCGCATGTATTCGCTTTGAGTAATCATGATAGGTGCACCGTTTTCGCCCATGGCTTGGGTTTCCACATTGAATTCCACCTTGTTCATGCTTGGCAATTGGCTACGGAATACCGATGAAAGGACGTCTTTCTTTTCGTTGGCCAATTCTTCACCCTTCGGCTCGTCCTTGGCAATGAGACGGTCTACTACATCGCTATCCACGCGAGTGAAACGGCATTTTTCGAGTTTCTGTTCGAGCATGCTTACCATCGCTACATCCAATTGGCCATCCATCAACAAGACGTTGTAACCTTTGTTCTTGGCAGCATCAATATAGCTGTATTGTTCTTCCAAATTATTGGAATACAAGTAAATGAGGTTGCCATCCTTGTCGGTTTGGTTGTCCTTAATCAAGGTTTTGTATTCTTCGTATGTGTAATAGTTACCGTCAGTATCCTTCATCAACGAGAACTTGTTGGCCTTGTCGTAGAAGTCTTCTTGAGTCAACATACCGTAGTTGATGAAAATCTTCAAGTCGTCCCACTTGGCTTCGAAATCCTTACGGTCGCTCTTGAAAATGCTCTGCAAGCGGTCTGAAACCTTCTTGGTGATGTAGGTAGAAATCTTCTTCACGTTCGAGTCGCTTTGGAGATAAGAACGGGATACGTTCAACGGGATATCCGGAGAGTCGATAACGCCATGAAGGAGAGTCAAGAAGTCGGGTACAATGCCTTCTACCGAGTCGGTCACGAACACCTGGTTGCAATACAACTGGATTTTGTTCTTCTGCAATTCGAGGTTGCTCTTGATTTTCGGGAAGTAGAGCACACCGGTCAAGTTGAACGGATAATCTACATTCAAATGTATCCAGAACAAAGGCTCGTCAGACATAGGGTAGAGGTCGCGATAGAACTTCTTGTAATCTTCGTCCTTCAAATCCATCGGCTTCTTTGTCCACAATGGTTCGCTATCGTTGATTACGTTGTCCTCGTCAGTTTCTACTTGCTTGCCATCCTTCCAGTCCTTCTTCTTGCCGAAAGCTACCGGAATAGGGAGGAATCGACAATATTTATTCAATAAGGTAGAGATGCGTGATTCTTCCAGGAATTCCTTGCAATCATCGTCGATGTAGAGGATGATGTCTGTACCACGATCTGCCTTGTCGATGTTTTCGAGGGTAAACTCAGGGCTACCGTCGCAAGACCATTTCACGGCCTGAGCACCTTCCTGGTATGACTTGGTCACGATTTCTACCTTTTTGGCTACCATGAAAGCCGAGTAGAAACCCAAACCGAAGTGACCGATGATGGCATTGGCATCTTCCTTATACTTGTCGAGGAAGTCGTTGGCACCCGAGAAAGCAATCTGGTTGATGTACTTGTCGATTTCTTCGGCGGTCATACCGATACCACGGTCGCTGATGGTGATGGTTTCTTTGCCTACGCTCACCTTTACGGTCAGGTCGCCCATTTCACCTTTGAAGTCACCCTTTGAAGCGTATGTTTTCAACTTCTGGGTAGCATCTACGGCATTGGATACCAATTCACGAAGGAAGATTTCGTGGTCGCTGTACAAGAATTTCTTGATGATGGGGAAAATGTTTTCGGTAGTTACCCCAATGTTTCCTTTTTGCATGATTCTTATTTTTTTTATTGTTTATACTCATTTGAATAGTCGAAAACTATACTACAAAAAAAATGCCAGACGTTTCCGTCTGACATTTTGACATATCCTTTTAACGGACTTTTCACTTTTCTACCGTCATCACGATGGCATCCTTTTCCTTGTCATGTGTGCCGCGGATGGTATCGCCTTCCTGGATGTCATGGCTCAAGATGACTTCTGCCAAAGCATCTTCCACGTATGTTTGGATGGCACGCTTCAGCGGACGGGCACCATACTGGATGTCATAACCCTTTTCAGCAATAAACTTGCGTGCTTCGTCGTCCATAACGAGCTTGTATCCAATAGTTTCAACACGTTTGTAGAGCCCTTCCAACTCGATGTCCACAATCTTCACAAGGCTATCCATTTCCAATTGGTCGAAGTTGATGATTTCATCCAAACGATTCAGGAACTCCGGAGCAAATTGCTTGTTGAGTGCCTTGGTGATGATGCCACGAGAATAGTCCTTCATGTTTTCCGTTTGTCCCGATGTGAAACCGATTCCCTTGCCGAAATCCTTCAACTGACGGGTACCTACGTTGGATGTCATGATGACAATTGTGTTCTTGAAGTCCACGGTGCGGCCATTGGTGTCGGTCAGGCGTCCTTCATCCATGACTTGCAACAGGATGTTGAATACATCCGAATGCGCCTTTTCGATTTCGTCCAGCAAGACGATGGAGTAGGGCTTGCGACGCACCTTTTCGGTGAGCAGTCCACCTTCTTCATAACCCACATATCCCGGAGGAGCTCCCACGAGGCGTGATACGGTGAACTTTTCCATGTATTCGCTCATGTCCACGCGAATCAATGCATCGGCCGAGCCGAACATGAACTTCGCTAACTCCTTGGCCAAGTGTGTCTTACCTACACCGGTAGGGCCGAGGAACATGAATGTGCCAATCGGTCGGTTCGGGTCCTTCAAGCCGATGCGGCTACGTTGGATGGCCTTGACCAAGGTCTCAATGGCTTTATCTTGTCCGATAACTTTGCTCATGAGGTCGGCTTTCATACCCATCAAGCGCATGCCTTCGGTTTGTGCCATCTTCTGTACGGGGATGCCCGACATCATGGATATCACATTGGCAATCTGCTCTTCGTCAACCGTTTCGCGGTTTTCCTTCAGGCTCTTTTCCCAATTCTCTTTCATAATGTCAAGTTGGGCGCTGAGTTCTTTCTCTTTGTCGCGGAAGCTGGCGGCCAATTCGTAGTTTTGTGAGCGTACGGCTTCACTTTTCTTGGCCTTCATTTCGTCGATGAGCTTTTCCTGCTCTTCAAGTTCCTTCGGTACCGAAATGTTCTTGAGGTGTACACGTGAGCCGGCTTCATCGAGGGCGTCGATGGCTTTGTCGGGGAAGAATCGGTCGGTAATGTATCGTCCTGCCAATTTGACACACGCTTCGAGCGCTTCTGCAGTGTATGTTACATTATGGTGGTCTTCATACCTTCCCTTGATGTTCTGCAGGATTTGCAGAGTTTCTTCAGGGGTGGTGGGTTCCACGATAATCTTTTGAAATCTTCTTTCCAAAGCACCATCCTTTTCGATGTTTTGTCTGTATTCGTCGAGGGTAGTGGCGCCGATGCATTGGATTTCTCCACGGGCAAGGGCGGGCTTCAACATGTTGGCTGCATCCATAGAACCAGCCGCTGAACCTGCGCCGACGATGGTGTGTATCTCGTCGATGAACAGGATGATGTCCGGATTCTTCTGCAGTTCCTTCAGGATGGCACGGATGCGTTCTTCGAATTGTCCGCGATACTTGGTTCCTGCCACAACGGAGGCCATATCGAGTGTCACCACACGCTTGTTGAAGAGGATGCGCGATACCTTCTTTTCAACGATGCGCAAGGCAAGTCCTTCGACGATGGCCGATTTGCCCACTCCCGGTTCGCCGATGAGTATGGGGTTGTTTTTCTTGCGTCGGCTCAAGATTTGTGCCACGCGTTCTATTTCCTTTTCACGGCCTACAACAGGGTCCAGTTTGCCTTCTTCGGCGGCACGGGTCATGTCGGTGCCGAAATTGTCCAGCATCGGAGTATCGTTGCTTGGCTTTGGTTGGGCGGGCTTAACCTGCTGTCCGGCCTGGCCTGACGAGGGCTTTCCTGCGGTAGGCGGATAGTCTTCTTCATCTTCATCCTCGTCTTCGCCAAGTCCAAATCCACTTCGGGTTCCGTCGGGTTGCAAAGCCAGATGTTCCTGAAGCTTGTCGTAGGTCACATCGTGTCCTTCCAATATGCGGGATGCGTTATTGTTCTTCTGCTTCATGATGGCCAGCAGAATGTGTTCGGCGTCGGCGGACTGACATTTCTGCAGTTTGGCTTCCAGGATGCATAGCTTCAAAATGCGTGAAGCCTCTTCGTTGAAGTTCACGTCTTCGTTATAGTTTAGTCCGTTATCGGTATGTTCCAGCAGCCCCTTTTCGACTTCTTCCTTCAGTTTCTTCAGGTCAATCTGCAAGTTGAACAAGGCTTCAATGGCCTTGCCTTCACCATTCCTCAACAAGCCTAATAACAGGTGCTCAGGGCCGATGTAGGGGGTTCGGAGGCGGTTGGCCTCCTCCTTGCTGTACATGATGATGTCGGATACTCGTTTCGTAAATTGGTTGTTCATATTCATCGTTTGTTGTGTGCAAAGATAAGTATATTCTCTCATCCCTGCGGTTCTTTCGTTTTATTTAACAGCAAAAAGCGTGCCAGAGTTGCAGTTCTGCCAAATATTCTTGTTGTTATGTCCGGAAGTGTCTGTGGAGTGCCGGATTTTTCAAACGTCTTGGCAGAGTTTTGAAAGATGTTATGAATACTTTTTTCTATTGCGTATGGATGAACTCCTTCCTGAATATCTAAACGTTCCTATGGAAATATGTTGGAGCTCCTATGGAAATATCGTGACGTACCATAGGAAGTATTGTGAACTTCCATAGAAAGTTTTTTTTCCCTTTACATAACATTTGGTCAGAAAATAGGTATCAAAAACATCTGTCAAAAGTGTCAGGATGGCATAATGTATTGATTTACAGAACTGAACACTGATACTTTTTGCTGATTTTTAGGTTTTAGAAAAGTCAGGAAATGTGTCGGTTTCTACATTGCAAAGCATAGGTTTACGCATTGTAAAGCATTGGTTTATCGTGGGTATCTCGTTGTTTTATGACCTTTAGGGGAAGTGACATCGTCTGTTGGAAGGCTGATTCTTTCAAAACCAAAAAATCAGCCAAAAAAGTCAGGATTTGATATTGTGAATCAGTAGGTTAGCGCATTCTGATTCATCTGATTCATATTTTGTGAACTTGTTGGTCGGAACCATTTCATTGAGAAAAGGGAGTATATTTGGGTCTTTGTGGATATTTCACTATTTTTGTAACATAAACAGAATGACTTATGAAAGGATTGTCCGCACTGATGATGCAAGCTCTTGAAGGCTTGAAGATTGATACGTTGAACCCTATGCAGGAAAGCGCCATTGAAGCATGGAGGGAGGGGAGTGACCTGATATTGCTTTCACCCACAGGTTCGGGAAAGACATTGGCCTATCTGTTGCCCTTGCTCGAAACGCTGAAGCCCGATGTGCAAGGGGTGCAAGCCGTAGTGCTGGTGCCCTCGCGTGAATTAGCCTTGCAGATTGACCAGGTATTCAGAAGCATGAATACCCCCTTCAGGGTGATGAGTTGTTATGGCGGACGTCCGGCCATGGAGGAACACCGCACGATGAACGGCATCCATCCGTCTGTCATCATCGGTACGCCTGGGCGTATGAATGACCATCTCGGTAAAGCGAATTTCGATGCGTCTACCGTTCACACCTTGGTGATAGATGAATTTGACAAATGTCTGGAGTTCGGGTTTCAAGAAGAGATGGCGCAGGTCATCGGTCAGTTGCCTCGTCTTAAAAGGCGGTTCCTGCTTTCAGCTACCGATACCGAGGAGATACCTCGTTTTACGGGCTTGAATCGTACACAAAGACTCGATTTCTTGAACGGAGAGGAAGAAGTTTCCTCGCGCATACATATATATAAGGTAATGTCGCCCGTGAAGGACAAGCTCGAAACCCTGTATCGTTTGCTTTGTACCTTGGGCAGCAAGTCGACGTTGGTCTTCTGCAACCATCGCGAGAGTGTGGAGCGGGTAGGGAAGTATCTTCAGTCGCAGAAGTACCCTTGTGGCATCTTTCATGGCGGTATGGAGCAGGACGATCGTGAACGTTCGCTTTATAAGTTCCGCAACGGTAGTTGTCATGTGCTCATTTCAACCGATCTTGCAGCTCGTGGTCTTGACATTCCCGAGATAGAGCATGTTGTCCACTACCATTTGCCCATACAGGAGGATGGATATATCCATCGCAACGGACGTACGGCCCGCTGGGAAGCCGAGGGGAATTCATACATTATCCTGCACCCCGAAGAACAGTTGCCGGCCTATATCGACGAGGAGCCCGAAACTTTTGATTTGCCCGAGGAAACACCCAAGCCCTCGCAACCCGAATTTGTCACTATATATATAGGTAAGGGGAAGAAGGATAAAATCAACAAAGTGGATATTGTAGGCTTTTTGGCCAAGAAAGGAAACTTAAAAAAAGAGGAGATAGGGCGCATTGATGTGAAAGATCACTATGCCTTTGTAGCCGTATCGCGCAAAAAGATAAAGCAGACACTCGGATTGATCAGAAATGAGAAGATTAAGGGAGTGAAAACCATCATTGAAGAAGCTAAATAGTGACAAAATGAAAGGTTGAAAGGGAAGGTTGTTTGCTTTTGCTCAAAAAGATAAGTTTTATATATACGAATACATGTATTTTATAAGGGCTGTTATCAAAATGTAAGCCCAAATGTATCGTTGAAAGTATTTTGAAAGAATTTTGTCTTTTTGTGCATAATTTTATCATTAAATATTTGGTGCGAGTTAAAATAATGCGTAATTTCGCACAAAATGTTAGAAGGAAATAAAGCAATAGTATTAAAACCATAAAACCTTTTTAGAGATGAAAAAGCATAATTTCAATGCGGGACCCTCTATCCTGCCGCGTGAAGTCATTGAAAAAACAGCACAAGCCGTACTTGACTTCAATGGTTCGGGACTTTCCTTGATGGAAATCAGCCATCGTGCCAAAGACTTCCAACCAGTATTGGATGAAGCCGTAGCTTTGTTCAAAGAATTGTTGAATATCCCGGAAGGCTATTCAGTATTGTTCCTGGGTGGTGGCGCAAGTCTGGAATTCTGTATGATTCCATTCAACTTCCTTGAAAAGAAAGCTGCTTATTTGAACACCGGTGTATGGGCAAAGAAGGCCATGAAAGAAGCTAAGGGCTTCGGTGAAGTGGTAGAAGTAGCCTCATCGGCAGAAGCGACTTATTCCTATATTCCGAAGGGATATACTATCCCTGAAGACGCTGACTACTTCCATGTGACCAGCAACAACACCATTTATGGTACAGAACTCCATGAAGATTTGGATTCTCCGGTGCCGATGATTGCCGATATGTCATCTGACATCTTCTCGCGTCCGGTAGACGTATCCAAGTACATCTGTATCTATGGTGGTGCACAAAAGAACCTTGCTCCGGCAGGTGTGACTTTCGTTATCGTGAAGAACGAAGCATTGGGTAAGGTATCCCGTTATATTCCTACCATGTTGAACTATCAGACACACATCGATGGCGGTTCAATGTTCAATACTCCTCCTGTATTGCCAATCTATGCCGCATTGCAGACATTGCGTTGGATCAAGGCAGAAGGCGGCGTGGAAGAAATGCAGAAGCGTGCGAAGGAACGTGCTGACATGTTGTATGGTGAAATCGACCGCAACAAGCTCTTCCGTGCAACCGTTGCTGACAAGGCTGACCGTTCATACATGAACATCTGTTTCGTGATGGCCGATGAATACAAGGAGCTCGAAGCTGACTTCATGAAGTTTGCTACCGAAAGAGGTATGGTAGGTATCAAGGGACACCGTTCAGTAGGTGGTTTCCGCGCATCATGCTACAACGCTATGCCGAAGGAAAGTGTACAGGCTTTGATTGATTGCATGCAGGAATTTGAAAAATTACATTGATAATTAAATAAGAACACAGAGACACTAAGACACAGAGAATGATATATAAACTCCGTGCCTCCGTGTCTCTGCGTTTTTTCTAAAATTAGTCAGTTATGAAAGTATTAGTAGCAACAGACAAACCATTCGCTAAAGTAGCGGTGGATGGAATCCGTAAAGAAATAGAAGCAGCAGGCTACGAACTCGTTCTGCTGGAAAAATATGGCGAAAAGGCCAACTTGTTGGAAGCGGTGAAGGACGCCAATGCTATCATTATCCGTAGTGATGTGATTGATGCTGAGGTGCTTGAAGCTGCCAAGGAACTGAAGATTGTGGTACGCGCAGGTGCCGGTTATGACAACGTTGATTTGGAAGCGGCTACCGCACATGGCGTATGTGTGATGAATACACCGGGTCAGAATTCAAATGCCGTAGCAGAATTGGCTTTGGGCATGATGGTGATGGCCGTACGTAACATGTACAATGGTACATCGGGCACCGAATTGAAAGGAAAGAAATTGGGTATCCATGCTTATGGTAATGTAGGTCGCAATGTAGCGCGCATTGCTCGTGGCTTTGGTATGGAAATCTATGCATACGATGCTTTCTGTCCGAAGGAAGTGATTGAAGCCGACGGCGCAAAGGCTGTAGATTCGGCTGAAGAACTTTATGCAGCTTGCGATGTTGTTTCATTGCACATCCCGGCAACTGCTGAAACCAAGAATTCCATCAACTATGCTTTGGTCAACAAGATGCCGAAAGGTGGTTTGTTGGTAAATACTGCCCGTAAGGAAGTCATCAACGAAGCCGAACTGATTAAATTGATGGAAGAACGTGCTGACTTGAAGTATGTGACTGATGTGATGCCGGCAGCCAATGCAGAATTTGCAGAAAAATTTGCCGGACGTTATTTCTCCACTCCCAAGAAGATGGGTGCTCAGACAGCCGAAGCGAACATCAATGCAGGTATTGCCGCTGCACAGCAGATTGTAGGCTTCTTGAAAGACGGTTGTGAAAGATTCCGTGTAAACAAATAAAACCTCTGAGATATGGCAGTAATCAAACCCTTCAAGGGGATTCGTCCTCCGAAAGCATTGGTAGAGCAGGTGGCATCTCGCCCCTACGATGTATTGAACTCTGCGGAAGCACGCGAAGAAGCGGGTGACAACGAAAAGTCGCTTTACCATATCATCAAGCCGGAAATCAACTTCCCGGTAGGTACTGATGAACACGATCCGTGTGTATACGATAGTGCTGCTGAACATTTCCAATTGTTCCAGGATAAAGGATGGTTGGTGCAAGATGAAAAGGAAAACTACTATGTCTATGCACAAACCATGAATGGAAAGACTCAGTATGGTTTGGTAGTAGGAGCGTATGTGCCCGATTATATGAATGGTGTCATCAAGAAACATGAATTGACACGTCGCGACAAAGAAGAAGACCGCATGAAGCATGTTCGTGTGAACAATGCCAATATTGAACCGGTGTTCTTTGCTTATCCTGACAATGCGGAATTGGATGCCATTGTTGCTAAATATACTTCCCAACAGCCTGAGTATGACTTTATTGCGCCGGGCGATGGATTTGGTCATACCTTCTGGATTATCGACAAGCAGGAAGACATTGATGCTATCACTCAGGCTTTTGCTGCTATGCCGGCCTTGTATATTGCTGATGGTCACCACCGTTCTGCAGCTGCCGCATTGGTCGGTGCTGAAAAGGCGCAACAGAATCCGAATCATCAAGGTGATGAAGAATACAACTATTTCATGGCCGTTTGTTTCCCTGCCAATCAGTTGACCATCATCGATTACAATCGTGTTGTCAAGGATTTGAATGGATTGACTCCAGAAGAATTCCTGGCGGCGGTTGGCAAGAACTTTGTGGTTGAGGAAAAGGGTACTGAAATCTACAAACCGCAGGCTTTGCATAACTTCTCCCTCTATCTGGAAGGAAAATGGTATAGTCTTACTGCGAAGGAAGGTACCTACAACGACAATGACCCGATAGGTGTACTCGATGTGACTATTTCTTCCAATCTGATTTTGGATGAAGTATTGGGCATCAAGGACTTGCGCTCTGATAAGCGTATTGATTTCGTGGGTGGTATCCGTGGTCTTGGCGAACTGAAGAAACGAGTGGATAGTGGCGAAATGAAGGTCGCTTTGGCTCTTTATCCGGTCAGCATGAAGCAATTGATGGACATTGCCGATAGTGGCAACATCATGCCTCCTAAGACTACTTGGTTTGAACCTAAACTCCGTTCGGGGCTGGTAATACATAAATTGGTATAATACTATTGCTAATTTTGGTTAAAGGTTATGTCCGATACTTCGGATGTAACCTTTATTTTTTTAGTTTTGTAAAAACTTTAAACTTCTTTAAACATGAAAAACTTATATCGTTTCTTGTGGATGATGGCTTTGCTCGTATCCTTCTCCGCATGTACTCAAAAACCGATTCCATTGGTTTATGACCAGGAAAACACATCTGCCGGTTATCCGGCCATTGAATTGCCTTCTATTGATCAGGCTGTTGTTGAAGAAACTTTACCTGACCCATTTGCCTGGTCGGATGGTAGCGGTCGTGTAAAGAAATTCAGCGACTGGGCACGTCGTCGCTCTGAAATCATTCAAGAACTCCAACATTACGAACTGGGTCCTAAACCGGTTGTATCCAAGGATAGTATCGAAGCCCGTATGGATGGGGATACATTGATAGTTGTAGTACATGAAAAGGGAGAAAGCCTTACAATCAAGGCTCCTATCAAATATCCCGAAGGTGACGGACCTTTCCCTGCTATTATAGGTCTTGGTTTCGGTCATACAGGATCATTGCCTGCAAAAATTTTTGAAGAAAGAAACATTGCTGGTATTGCCTTTAACTTCTCGCAAGTAATGTCGCATACCCAGAAAAGAGGTGAGGAACCCATTAACCGTCTCTATCCTGAACATGTAGCTATGGGTGCATACAGCGCTTGGCCATGGGGTGTGAGCCGTTTGATAGACGGATTGGAAATTGTAGGTGTTGAAAAGTCCCGCATTGATGTGTCTCATTTGGCTATCACCGGATGTTCCTTTGCAGGAAAGATGGCTTTGTATTCAGGTGCCTTCGATGAACGTATCGCTTTGACAATCTCACAAGAACCTGGTGGTGGTGGTGTTGCCGCATGGAGAGTATCGGAAACATTGGGCAATGTAGAAACTTTGGGACGTACCAACTATGCATGGTTCCTTGAAAGCATGAAGCAATATGAATTGGAAAATGTCAGCCGTTTGCCGATGGACCATCATGAATTGGCAGCATTGATAGCTCCTCGAGCTTTGTTGGTATTGGGTAATCCTGATTATGAATGGTTGGCTGATGAATCTGGTTATGTATCTTGTCAAGCTGCACGAAAGGTTTGGGAAGCATTCGGTATAGAAGACCGTATGGGATTCTCCATCGTAGCTGAACATATGCATTGTATGCTCCCCGAAAGCCAATATCCGGAGGTGGAAGCGTTTGTTGAAAAATTCCTTTTGGGAAAGCAGGAAGTGAATACAATTGTCACAAAAGCTGAAATGTTCAAGGATGTAGACTATAAAAAGTGGATGCCGTGGGCTGAAAACAAGTAAATGTTACATACGTGTAAAACTATGTAACAAATTTTGGGTAGTGTTTCCTATAAATATAAATATCTTTGAAAAAAGATTACTAATTTATATCTATATGAAACACTACAAATTTTTATCGGCATTGTTATTGAGTATGGCCGGGGGGATTGCTGCAGCGCAAAACCCGATTATCAATACTCAATTTACGGCTGACCCTACAGCTCGAGTATTTAATGGAAAGATTTACGTCTATCCTTCACATGACATCATCAGCCCCGTTGAACCGGAACGCAAATGGTTCTGTATGGAAGACTACCATGTATATTCTTCCGAAGACTTGGTTGAATGGACAGACCATGGTATGATTCTTTCTCAGGACGATGTACCTTGGGTAAAGCCCAAGTCATACTCCATGTGGGCACCTGACTGTGTGGAAAAGGATGGCCGTTACTATTTTTATTTCCCTTCAACACCGACAAGCGGTAGAGGCTTCGGTATTGGTGTAGCTATCGGTAATTCTCCGGAAGGACCTTTCCGCCCGATGTGGAGACCTATCGAAGGCGTGTTCGGTATTGACCCGGGTATCTTGATTGATGACGATGGTCAGGCATACATGTATTGGGGCGGTGTTCAACAAGCTAAGCTGAAAGACAACATGATGGAACTTGCCACCAAGCCTGAATTTGTAAATGATTTGCCTAAGAAGGGTTTGAAGGAAGGTCCGTTCCCTTTCAAGAGAAATGGAAAGTACTACTTGACATTTCCTTGGGCTAAGGATTCTACTGAAGTGTTGGCATATTGTATGGCTGACAAACCATTGGGACCATGGGAATTCAAGGGTGTATTTATGGATGAATCTCCAACCGGCTGTTGGACAAACCACCATTCAATCGTTGAATACAAGGGTCAATGGTATATTTTCTATCACCACAATGACTACTCGCCTGATTTTGACAAGAACCGTTCGGCACGTATTGATACCCTCGGATTCAATCCTGATGGAACTATCAAGAAGGTAATCCCTACACTTAGAGGGGTAGGTAACAGCAAAGCAAGAACTCATATTCAGATTGACAGATATAGTGAAATCGCTCCTACAGCATCCATCGCATATTTGAATGAAGCCAATAAGTTTGAAGGTTGGAAAACTCAATTCAATAAGAGCGGTGCATGGATAAGATACAATCGTGTAGAGTTTGGTCAAGAACCCGTGAAGCAAGTGAAGGTACGTGTATTGGCTCCTAAGGGTGCTACTTTGGAAGTGGCTGTAGCCGGTGGCAAGTCAATTGCAACAGTTAAAGTGCCACGCAGCTCAAACTGGGAAATCATTTCTGCACCGGTTAAGAAGTCTCCCACAGGTTTGCAGGACTTGAAGGTTACATTAAAGAGCGGTCAGGCAGAAGTGGATTGGATTGTATTTGATGCACAACCATGGACAGCCGGTGCTTTCCAGACAGGCAAGTATCGTAACTTGTTGGCTGAATTGGGATATAAGCAAGCGGATATTGACGCTAAGTTGAAGGAAGCTTTTGATGGTATTTTCTATGGTCCTGACAAGGTTTACTTTGAAGTGGGCGATGAAATGGCTTATATCAGTGACGTTAAGAATAAGGATGTGCGTACAGAAGGTATGTCTTATGGTATGATGATTGCTGTTCAGTTCGATAAGAAAGACATTTTCGACCGTCTGTGGCGTTGGTGCCAAAAGTATATGCAACACCAAAGTGGTCCGCTGGAAGGCTATTTTGCTTGGAGTTGTAAGGTAGACGGAACACGTAATTCTCAAGGTCCTGCATCGGATGGTGAATTGTATTATGTAACTTCATTGATTTTTGCTTCCAATCGTTGGGGTAATGATACTGGCATCAACTATTTGGCTGAAGCTCAGCGTATCTTGAATTGCTCCATGCAGAAGATTGGTATGGACAATGTAAGTCCTTTCATCAACATTGACAAGAAACTGATTACCTTTACTCCGGATCCTCATGGCGGTAGCTATACTGACCCGTCTTATCATTTGCCTGCATTCTATGAAGTATGGGCAAAATGGGCTAACGACGGACGTTCCAATTTCTGGAAGGAATGTGCCAAGGTAAGTCGTGAATATTTGCACAAGAGTATCAATCCTGAAACTGGTTTGAATCCTGACTATAACAACTATGACGGTTCTTTGAGAGGTTCACGTGGTATTATCGGTGATGCTTTCCGTTTTGATTCATGGCGTGTTCCTATGAATATTGCATTGGATTATTCTTGGTCATGTGCCGATCGTGAATGGCAACAGAATTATGCCAACACTATTCAGAACTTCCTTTATTCACAAGGTATTGATACATTTGTTGACCAATACAATGTAGACGGAACAAAGCCGGCACGTATCTTGGGCGCAGGGGGTTATACCGCCCTTCGTCACTCATTAGGTTTGGTAGCTACATCTGCAGCTGTATCATTGGCCGCAACCAATGACAAGATTGGTGAGTTCGTGAATCAGTTGTGGAATGCAAAGCACGTTCCTTATGAAGATGGTTATTTCGATGCTTATTATGATGGTTTGCTCCGTTTGTTTGCGTTGATGCACTTGAGCGGAAACTATCGCATCATTACCCCTCAGCAATAAACAGCTCGAAACAAATCTTGCAGAAGAAAATGACCAGCACCAACACTATGACTGGTCTCACAAAATCGGTGCCTCTACTGGTGAAGTAGTTGGCACCGATATAGTTTCCGGCTATACCGAACACAGCTGCTACCAATGCCAATGGAAACCAAACCACGCCGTGGGTGAGAAATACCACCAATGCTGCTAGATTGGTGGACAAGTTGATGACCTTGGTTGTACCTGCGGCTTCGTTCAAATCAATATGAGCCAACGCCGTGAGCAACAGCATTAGAAATGTACCCGTTCCTGGGCCATAAAACCCGTCATACACTCCGATGATTAGTGCCAATCCAACAATGATAGTCATTGTCCGGGCATTCGAGAAAGGAACCTTGTCTGTCTGTAAACTCTTCTTTTTCAATACATACCATGCGGTAAGCGGAAGAATCACCAACATAATGACTTTGAATGTGTCTGCATCTACCCACAAAGCCATTCTTGCGCCAAACCACGAACCGGCTAATGCCGTCAGGATGGCAGGCAGCACCCGTTTCCAATGGATGAATCCGCAACGGGCATAATGCCATGTAGCAACAATGGTACCCAGACAAGCACTGAACTTGTTCGTACCTATAGCTGCATGAGGAGGAAGTCCCGCTATCAGATAGGCGGGGAGCGAAATCAATCCGCCACCACCTGCTATTGCATCAATAAATCCCGCTAAGAACACTAACGGGCATACTATCAAATATTCCATCATACCTATAAATCCGCTAACATTATTGGAGGATTACACAAAAGTAATCATTTAATTTGTACCTTTGTATGCACATGTAAGAAAAATCTCCCATGCAAGAAGACAGCTATAAAACACTATCCTCCATATCTGAAGGCATTTACACCGAAAAACGTAGCAAGTTCATTGCTATCGCCATACCAGTGCGTACGCTGGAAGAGATAAAGATGCATTTGGAGCAATATCAGAAGAAGTATTACGATGCACGCCATGTGTGCTATGCCTATATGCTTGGTCATGAACGGTTGAACTTCCGCGCCAACGATAATGGAGAGCCTTCGGGTACGGCCGGAAAACCCATCTTGGGACAAATCAACTCCAATGAATTGACTGACATCTTGATTATTGTGGTACGTTACTTTGGAGGTATCAAATTGGGAACCAGTGGGTTGATTGTAGCTTATAAGGCCGCCGCCGCCGAGGCTATTGCCAATGCCACCATCATTGAAAAGACGGTGGACGATGATATCTGCGTGGCTTTTGAATATCCTTTCATGAACGATGTGATGCGCATTGTCAAGGAGGAGGAACCTGAAATTTTGGAGCAATCTTACGATATGGATTGTCTGATGAAGCTTCGCATCCGTCGCTCCATGATGCCGAAGATGAGGGCTCGTTTGGAAAAGGTGGAAACCTTGCGAGTAATTGAATAGAGGAAAGCAATACTTTACGACCCGTAACTCATAGTTTTACGAGTTGTAAAGCATTGCTTTGTGATGTGTATTTCGACTTATCCCCAACGCTCTTTCAATTGGTCCTCCAGCTTCAGGAGTTCGTCGCGATATTGAGCCGCTTCAATGAACTCCAGTTTCTTGGCGGCTTCCTGCATCAGCTTGCGTGCGCGTTCGATGGCTTTCTCCATTTGAGGTTTCGACATGTATTGCACAATCGGGTCGGCGGCAATGGTACCTTTTTCGGGTTCGATATAGGCTTTCGGTTGCTGGGTCTTGGTTTCTTCAGTAGCGGAAGTGTTATTGAGGAGATTCGTATTGCGGGCTTTCTTGATTTGTTGGGGGGTAATGCCGTTCGCTTCGTTGTATGCCAATTGCTTTTCACGGCGGCGATTGGTTTCGTCAATGGTCTTCTGCATGCTTTCGGTCATGCGGTCGGCGTACATGATGACCTTTCCGTTGACATTTCGTGCCGCACGTCCGGCGGTTTGTGTCAATGAACGATGGGAGCGAAGGAAACCTTCCTTGTCGGCATCGAGAATGGCCACGAGTGACACTTCGGGCAAATCCAATCCTTCACGTAACAGGTTCACACCAATCAGCACGTCGTATATGCCTTGGCGGAGGTCGTCCATTATCTGCACACGTTCGAGGGTATCAACATCGCTATGAATATAGTTGCAACGTACATCATTGCGTAGAAGGAATTCGGTCAGCTCCTCTGCCATTCGTTTGGTGAGGGTGGTTATGAGGACTCGTTCTTCGCGTTCGATGCGTTGTTGGATTTCTTCCATCAAGTCGTCTATCTGATTCAGGCTTGGCCGTACTTCGATGATGGGGTCGAGCAATCCTGTCGGACGGATAACTTGTTCTACCACAATTCCTTCGCTCTGTATAAGTTCGTATTGCGCAGGGGTGGCGCTGACGTATATCACTTGCTTGGCCATGGCTTGAAACTCTTCGAACTTGAGCGGGCGGTTGTCAAAGGCGGACTCCATGCGGAAGCCGTATTGTACAAGGTTTGTCTTTCGGGCGCGGTCACCACCATACATGGCATGAATCTGTGGTACGCTGACGTGGCTTTCGTCGATGACAATCAAGAAATCGTCGGGGAAGAAGTCGAGCAAGCAATAGGGGCGTGTGCCGGCTTCGCGCCCGTCAAAGTATCGTGAATAGTTTTCGATGCCCGAACAATGTCCCAATTCGCGTATCATTTCCATGTCGTAGGTCACACGTTCGTAGAGTCGCTTGGCTTCGAAATTCTTTCCAATCTCCCTGAATCGCTCCACTTCTTTCGTCAAGTCATCTTCTATCTGGTGGATGGCTCTAAGTTGGCTTTCTTTGGTGGTCATGAAGAGGTTGGCGGGATAGATTTTGTATTCTTCAAACCTTCCTAAGCGTATTCCTGAAATGGGGTCAACTTCTTCTATTCCATCTATTTCGTCATCCCAAAACATGACTCGAAGAAGGTTGTCCGAATAAGCCAGATAGATGTCCACCGTATCACCTTTTACGCGGAAGTTGCCACGATTCAGTTCCAAATCGTTGCGCACATAGAGGCTATCCACTAACCGACGCAGGAAGACATTCCTATCCAGTAATTTGCCTTTTTTGATTTCGATGACATTATTATAGAAGTCAGATGGATTCCCCATGCCATAGATGCAAGATACTGAAGAAACCACTACTACATCCTTGCGCCCGGATAATAGGGCAGAAGTGGCCGCTAAGCGTAATTTGTCTATTTCGTCGTTGATGGCAAGGTCCTTTTCGATGTAAGTATCCGTAGAAGGGATGTAGGCTTCGGGTTGGTAATAGTCGTAATAGGAGACATAATACTCCACCGCATTGTTAGGAAAGAAGTTCTTGAACTCGCCATACAATTGTGCCGCCAACGTCTTGTTGTGGCTCAATACAAGCGTTGGCTTGTTGATGTTCTTGATGACATTGGCGATAGTGAATGTCTTGCCCGATCCTGTTACTCCCAACAATGTCTGTGCCGGTGCACCCTGAAGGATGCCTTCGGTCAGCTGGGCAATGGCTTCCGGTTGGTCGCCGGTTGGTTGGTAATCAGAAATCAGTTCAAAATCCATCTTGCTTCCTTATTAAGAATAACGTCAAAAGTACAGTTATTTTCCTTTATAACCATCATGTCCGTGCATAAAAAATAATTTAACCTACTTTTTAGTATTAAAAAACATATTGCCTGTTGTTTTATTCGGCCGAAAGGCGTAACTTTGCACAATTATTTGAATAACATGAAAAAGTATATCCTTTCATTTCTATTGGCAGGCACCTTTTTGGTATCTTGTGGAGAATATAACAAAGTGCTGAAAAGTTCGGACTATGAATATAAGTATGAAGCCGCCAAAAGTTACTTTGGCAAGGGAAGTTATACAAAGTCTGCTACCATATTGGAAGAACTGATACCAATTCTGAAAGGTACAGACCATGCTGAAGAATCATTGTACATGCTTGCCATGTCCTATTATAATCAAGGCGATTATGTGACAGCTGCCCATTATTTCAAGGCATATTACACCCAATATCCTAACGGTACTTACACTGAGTTGGCTCGTTTCCATTCAGGAAAGTCCTTGTTCTTGGATACTCCGGAACCTCGTTTGGATCAGACAAGCACCTATGCCGCCGTTTCAGAACTTCAGTTGTTCATGGAATACTTCCCGGAAAGCAAGCGCAATACGGATGCCCAGATCATGATTTTCAGCCTTCAGGACAAGCTGGTGATGAAGGATTACCTGTCGGCCAAATTGTATTATGACTTGGGAACCTATACTGGAAACTCATCCATGACCGCTGACAGACGTATCAACGGCAATAATTTTCTGGCATGCATCACAACGGCAGAAAATGCATTGAGAGACTATCCATATACCAGCATGCGTGAAGATATCTCCATCCTCTTGTTGAGAGCCAAGTATAAATTGGGCTCTGAAAGTGTGTTGGAGAAGAAAGAAGAACGTATGCGTGAAGCGATTGACGAATACTATGCATTTAAGAATGAATTCCCTGAAAGCAAGTATATGGAAGAAGTGGAGAAAATCTTCAAGGATGCCAGCAAATATGTAAAAGAATTGAATGAAGAATAAAAAATAATATTGGAATTATGGATTACAAAAAGACAAATGCTCCGACAAATACTATTACCCGCAACATGATGGAGTTGTGCGAAGATACCGGTAATGTATATGAAACCGTAGCTATCCTTGGCAAACGTGCTAACCAAATTGGCCAGGAAATGAAGAATGACCTCTCCAAGAAACTTCAGGAGTTTGCTTCTTATACGGACAACCTCGAAGAAGTTTTTGAAAACAGAGAGCAGATTGAAATTTCCCGTTATTATGAAAAGCTTCCGAAGCCGACATTGATTGCCACTCAGGAATACATGGAAGGTAAGGTATACTATCGTAACCCGGCTAAGGAGAAGGAAAAACTCCAATAATATAAGGTACTTTTGATGAAGACCGTTTCCTTGTGAGAAAGCGGTCTTTATTTTTGTAATGTGTCACTTAATATGTATTAAAGATATGATTCAAAGAATACAAACTATCTATCTCTTGATTGTAACCGTACTGATGGCGGTGTGTCTCCTTAATCCGGTAGGTTCCATCATAACAGGAGATAATGAAATATCAGAATTTACCAATTTGTATATTACATTGGCAGAAGGTGTGAAGGATTATACTCCATGGGCTCTATTTGTCATATTGCTTCTTGTAGCGGTACTTGCGTTTGTTTCCATTTTTCTGTTCAAGAAACGCATGTTGCAAATCCGCTTGAGCTTGTTTAGCATCATATTGCTTATCGGCTATTACATCACGTTGATTGTGTTTATATTTATCATTCCAGCTGAAGGTACTAATTTCAGTGCTTCATGGACGGTTTGCCTTCCCTTTGTTGCTATTGTGTTGGATTGGTTGGCTATCCGAGCTATCGGTGCAGATGAAGCATTGGTTCGTTCGTATGAACGCTTGAGATGATTAAGGATATCTTACTTATAAAAGAAAGGCGGACTTTGAAGTCCGCCTTTTATTGTTTTCATTTGGTAATGTCAAATAGATATGCCAGTCGAACCCCGATGTATGAATGTGCCGAACGCCCGAATACATCTTTCTTTGAATTCTTGTAGAAGTCGGACAATCCATAGTAATATCTTCCTTCCAATAGGAAATGTCCTACACCGGTGCTCAATTCAATTCCGGCACCACCAACAATCCCATATTCAAATTTGTTTTCCGTCGGCTTCCCATATTGGTATACCACTCCGTTGGGGCGCATGGAAGTATCCCAATTCTCACTCATATGTTCCGTTTCGTTCAAGAAATATGAAAATTGGGGTCCCATGTTCACGAAGAAACGAAAACCGCTGGTTTGTGAATCCTTGCCAAAAGCCAGATGAGCCAACAAGGGGACTTCGATATAATTCATCTGACGGTTGTAGGTGTTTTCACTTCCATCTTCAATCTTTTCGTTCCATCCGCGTTGGGAATAATTGACTTCCGTCTGTATGGCACATATCATGTTGAAATACTTTTCGCAAATGTAGCGGAATGTAACCCCTGCAGACATCCCGGTTTGAGAATTCTGTTTGATACGGGGGCTGAAGTCCACTTTGCTCATATTCACACCTCCATTCACACCTATGGAGAAGACTTGTCTTTCATCGCCCAATTGAGCCATAGCAGGTGTAGAGAACCAACAGGCAACTATCAGAAGAAGACCATATTTTAGTTTGTTCAGTTTCATTCGAAGTCGATTTTAATCAGTTCGAATCCTTTGTTGAAATGTACAAAGAATACTTTACGGTTGATGAATCCACCCCAGTTGTTTACTCGGTCAAACTTGAATCCTGTCTGTATGGGGTTGACTTTCAATTTGCTGAGGTTTTCTTCCAGATTAGTTCCGTATTGATGCATTCCTTTCAGGAAGAAGAAGGCGGTATCAAATCCTAACATACCATATTTGGGATAGGTGTTTGCCATGTCCTTGCTATACCATTTGCGGTAGGCGGAAGTAAACTGGATAGCGGCAGGGAAGAGGTTGTTGGTATAGAAGGAAGAATAGAAATAAGTATCCAGTTCGAAGAAACTGCCTAAATGGTCATGAGTGTAGGTTTGCCAATCCGGATAGCCGAAAAGCATCATACGGTAATGAGGCTTTTCGCGGGTAATTACCGTCAATTGTGGGATAATCTTTATCAAAGCCGTGTTGCTTGCCGATGTAGGAATGAAGATGTTGTTTATGGTTGAATCCATGGTAAGCTTGATAGCATCGGGATTGATATCTTCCGCTTTCAATTCCTTGTAGTTCACACCCTTGGCGCTTAACTCGTCCTTGAAGCCCTTGATGAACACTTCCTTGTCCTTGGCGCTTGCGTCGCCGGCATCCAAAAATATAACCTTGTATTCAGTAGTGAACTTGCGTAAGAAATGTTCGTATACTTCAGAATACAGATAGGATTGAGGAGTGTTGATTTGATAAATGTAGGGATTGTCGAATACTTCATCTGTTTTTGAAGTGAAAGGAACTACCAGACGAATTTGATTGTTCTTTGCAAATTCGGCCAATGGCTTCACTTGGTCAGGATAAGCAGGACCAAAGATGATGTCCATACCTTTGAGCTCTTCCTTGGCAAGGATATTTTGGATGGATTCAACGCTTTTTCCTGTGTCGTAGGTGTTCAATTCCACGGATACATTCATTTCCTTCAAACTGTCCAATGCCATCAGGAAGCCTTCGTAGTATTCTACCATACGAGTTTGTTCTTCATTACTCTTTTGATCGGCCATGAAAGGAAGCATCAAGGCAGCTTTGATAGTAGTGAACTTGCGGCTTTCCTTTTGGTTCTTCCGGAAAAGTTCATAGTTGGATGCAGGTTCTTCGTTTTTTGCCATGTTCTCCTGTTGTTTCCTGACGGTTCCTTTGGCATAAGGGATACAAAGGAATTTCCCTTTTTTCAGCTTTTTGGTGCGGAGTTCTGGGTTTGCCTCAATCAATTCCTCTTCGGTTATCTGATACAGACGGCTAATGCTATAGATGGTTTCCTTGCGTTGCACTTTGTGCATGTCTCGACAATTGGGTTTCAATCCTTCCGACTTTTCCTTGCTTTCCTTTTGAGGAGCTTGTTCAACAACTTGTTTCTGAGGTTCTTCTTGTACAGGTTCCTCCAACTTGGGAGGAATGGCTATCACTTGTCCGATACGGAAATTGCTGGCACTTAATCCCGGGTTTGCCTGGCAGATGCGCTTTGCTGATACTCCATAACGAATGGTCAATTGATAGAGCGTTTCGCCTGATTGTATGGTATGGAAAGACAATTGGTTATTGGCTTTCTGGGGAATCTTGAGCGCTTCACCTGCCTTGATTCGTTCATCGGCCTTTTGGTTCAATTGAATGATTTCATCCACCGTTACATTATACATACTTGCGATGGAGTATAGGCTCTGCCCCTTGGCCACGGTGTGCGTGAAGTGGGAGGTGTTGTTTTGTGATAGGGCCTTTCCCACAGGCAAAAGAGCCAATACCGCCACCCAGCACAATGTTTTTATCGATTTCATTTTCAAATTCTATGCATGGTTGATTACAAGCTACAAAAGTACGAAAAAACGTTGAATAACCAACCACATTTATAAGATTTCTCTTCCGATGTTTCGGGTGTCGGCTTGTGGGCGGTTTCCGTGTCTTGGTCGGGTAGGGAAATCTGCCCGATGAAACGTTTCTTGCGCATGTCGCTTTAGCGTTGTTTCAGGTCTCTTAACCCGTTGTGTTCGTTTCATTTAGCCGACTTATGCATCGTTCCACTCCAGTGAGTCAGTCGTGTCACTCCGGTGAAACACTTGACTCACTCCAGTGACACAGTTGACTCACTGGAGTGAAACGACCGTTATTTCGTCTATTGGATGCGAATATCTCTTGTTGAAGAATGGATAGAATGGTATTGTTTTTTGAAACAATCTGCATTCTTTAGTTAAAGACCCTAAAATATGACATTAATTTATGCCTTGATAGGGAAATTATTTGATTTATTTACTATATTTGCAAATGAACCTTTAAAACGTAAGATGATGAAGAAGAATCACTTGAACAGATTGTTTGCCACCTTGATGGTTGGATTGCTTTCCATTGGTTGCATCACCTTCTGGAGTTGCCAGAATGAAGATGAGGAGTTTTTGGATTACCCTGAAGGAGCTGTATTGCCCAAAGGGGATGAAGCGAAGCCATTCAAGGCAATTGAATTGAAAGGTACTTTATCATTCGATGAAGAATTACAGAAATGGGTAATTGAGCCTAATCTTGATAATATATGGTGTCTTACCGGCTTCATTTTTCCTATATATGCCATAACGAACATGTCTGATGAATATAAATTATTGGAAGGAAAGGTGGTATATAGCGGAATAGTAAAGAGGCGGTACTATTTAGGCAATAAGTCCTATTGTACCATCAAACTGACCGGCCTTTCTCCATTGGAGGCGGAATAAGTACGGACGTTGTATTTTTCTTATTCATACATCAAGGGAGCAGGACATCTGTCTCCCTTTTTTGATGGAGAAAGAAGAAATTGTCGTGCCATCCAATAATATTGGACTTTTTAACGGGTTATTTCATTCGGATGCATTAAATTTGCAAGACGATTCCTGACGATGGAATGTCAGGACAAAGCGATGCCAATATGACCGAAGAAAAAGAATATATAAACGTATACGGTGCCCGTGTACACAATCTGAAGAATGTAGACGTAGAAATACCACGAAACAGCCTGACGGTAATAACGGGGCTGAGTGGAAGCGGAAAATCCTCGTTGGCGTTCGATACGATATTCGCGGAAGGACAACGTCGCTATATTGAGACTTTCTCGGCATATGCACGCAACTTCTTGGGAGGAATGGAACGACCGGATGTGGACAAGATAACCGGTTTGAGCCCTGTTATTTCCATTGAGCAGAAAACCACCAACAAGAATCCTCGTTCAACCGTAGGAACTACTACTGAGATATACGACTATCTTCGCTTGCTTTATGCACGTGCCGGTGTAGCCTATTCCTATCTTTCAGGCGAAAGGATGGTCAAGTATACGGAAGAACAGATAATACACCTCATTATCAATGAATATAACAATAAGCGGGTATTGATTCTAGCACCGTTGGTTCGTAGCCGAAAGGGACACTACAAGGAGTTGTTTGAACAAGTGCGAAAGAAAGGCTATCTGTATGTGCGTATCGATGGAGAAGTGAAGGAGGTGACTCATGGCATGAGGGTAGACCGTTACAAGAACCACGACATTGAAGTGGTGGTGGACAAACTGGTGGTGAATGAAAAGGATGTCCAACGCTTGAAGCAGAGTGTGGCAACGGCTATGCATCAGGGAGACGGACTTATCATGGTGTATGATGTGAAGTCGGAAGAAGCACGTCATTATAGCAAGCGCTTGATGTGCCCCGTCAGCGGATTGTCCTACAAGGAGCCGGCTCCTCATAATTTTTCATTCAATTCTCCTCAAGGAGCTTGTCCTCGATGTAAAGGATTGGGATATGTCAATCTGATAGATTTGGACAAGGTGATTCCCGATCGCCGTCTTTCCATCTATGAAGGTGCCATTGTGCCTTTGGGCAAGTATAAGAATGTCATGATATTCTGGCAATTGGAAGCTTTGCTCGAAAAATACGATCTTACTTTGAAAACCCCTGTCAAGGATTTCCCTGAAGAAGCCTTGGAAGAGGTCTTCAATGGTTCTGATGAACGTATCAAGTTGAAGAGTTCGGTCATTCATACTACGTCGGATTATTTCACGACTTACGAAGGGGTTGTGAAGTATATCCAGATGATGCAGGAAAAGGATGTATCGGCTACGGCTCAGAAGTGGGCGGAGCAATTTGCCAAAACGGATGTGTGTCCAGAATGTAAAGGGGCGCGTCTGAACAAGGAAGCCTTGCATTTCCGCATTCACGACAAGAACATTCATGAACTTGCCACTATGGATATCAGCGAGTTGTATGAATGGTTGGAGAATGTAGAGCCAAAGTTGGAGAGCAAGCAACAGAAGATCGCTTCTGAAATATTAAAGGAACTGAGGAGCCGTTTGCGTTTTCTGCTCGATGTAGGGTTGGATTATCTTTCGCTCAACCGTTCATCGGTTTCCTTGTCAGGTGGTGAGAGTCAACGTATCCGTTTGGCTACTCAGATAGGTTCCCAGTTGGTCAATGTGTTGTATATCCTCGACGAACCCAGTATCGGGTTGCATCAACGTGACAACTTGCGTCTTATCAATTCGTTGAAGAAATTGCGCGATACGGGCAATTCCGTTATCGTGGTGGAGCACGACAAAGATATGATGCTGGCGGCTGATTACGTGGTAGATATGGGACCTCAAGCCGGACGAATGGGAGGAGAGGTTGTCTTTGAAGGGACACCCCAACAGATGCTTCAGCAAGAAACTCTCACTTCCCAATATCTGAACGGAAAACTGAAGATTGAAGTACCCGAAAAACGTCGTGAAGGCAACGGCAAGTCTTTGGTAATCAAGGGTGCAAGAGGCAACAATCTGAAACAGATAGATGTAGAGTTCCCGTTAGGAAAACTGATATGTGTGACGGGGGTATCGGGAAGTGGCAAGTCAACATTGGTCAATGATACCCTCCAACCCATTTTATCGCAACATTTTTATCGTTCGTTGCAAGACCCCTTGCCTTATGATGCCATCGAAGGACTTGAGCATGTGGACAAGGTGGTGAATGTCGACCAATCTCCGTTGGGACGTACTCCACGTTCCAATCCAGCTACCTATACAGGCGTTTTTTCGGATATCCGCAATCTGTTTGTCAACCTTCCGGAAGCCAAGATACGCGGTTATAAGCCGGGACGTTTTTCGTTCAATGTATCAGGAGGACGATGTGAAGCTTGTGGAGGAAACGGATACAAGACCATAGAAATGAATTTTCTGCCCGATGTGATGGTTCCTTGTGAGGTTTGTCATGGAAAACGCTATAACCGGGAGACATTGGAAGTCCGTTTCAAAGGAAAATCCATTGCCGACGTGCTTGATATGACCATTAACCGTGCCGTGGAGTTTTTTGAGAATGTCCCTACCATTTTAAATAAAATCAAGGTGCTACAGGAAGTAGGCTTGGGATATATCAAGTTAGGACAACCGTCAACCACTTTGTCGGGAGGGGAAAGCCAACGTGTAAAGCTGGCTACAGAGCTCTCAAAACGCGACACGGGTAAGACCATCTATATCTTGGACGAACCTACTACGGGACTTCATTTTGAGGATATCCGCGTATTGATGGGCGTGCTTAACAAACTGGTGGACAAAGGCAATACGGTGGTTATTATCGAACACAATCTGGATGTCATCAAGTTGGCCGACCATATCATTGACATGGGACCTGATGGTGGCCGTGGAGGTGGTCAAGTGTTGGCAACGGGTACACCGGAAGAAGTGGCTGAAAGCAAATTGGGATATACCCCAACATTCATAAAGGAAGAATTGTCATGAAAGAAAAGGTAAACAAGACAAACGTAGCCCGTCTGTTGGACAAGGCTAAGGTGAAATACGAACTCATTCCCTACGAAGTGGATGAAAATGATTTGAGTGCCGTTCATGTGGCCGAAAGTTTGGGTGAGGATATCGAACAGGTGTTCAAGACCTTGGTGCTTCATGGTGAGAAGTCGGGATATTTTGTCTGCATCATCCCCGGTGAGCATGAAGTGAATCTGAAGATGGCCGCCAAAGTGTCGGGCAACAAGAAATGCGACCTCATTCCGATGAAGGATCTGTTGCCCCTTACGGGATATATCCGTGGAGGATGTTCACCCATTGGCATGAAGAAACATTTCCCCACCTTCATCCATGAAAGTTGTATGGATTATCCTTACATCTTTGTCAGTGCGGGGGTGCGAGGCCTTCAGGTGAAATTGTCTCCACAAGACTTGATACGCGAGTCGAGAGCCTCGGTTTGTTGTCTTTTCGAGGTGTAAATGCATAAAAAGAGCCACTTTGTGGGCTCTTTTTTTTGCGATTGGCATAATTGTTCTATCTTTGCAGACAAAGAAAAATATATTACTAATTTTTAATAAATCTATTCACTATGTTTGAAGGTCAACCTAAAGGGCTTTACGCATTGGCGTTAGCCAACACGGGCGAGCGTTTTGGTTATTACACCATGCTGGCCGTATTTGTATTGTTCCTGCAGGCTAATTTCGGTTTCTCGGCCGGTACTGCGGGACTTATTTATTCTACATTCTTAGGATTTGTTTACTTTCTCCCACTTTTCGGTGGTATGTTGGCAGACAAGTTCGGTTTCGGAAAGATGGTTACAATCGGTATCACCATCATGTTCTTGGGTTATTTGTTGCTGGCTATTCCTTTGGGTAGCGGTATACCTGCCATCACGGCTATGGGTGGTGCCTTGGCTTTGATTTGCGCCGGTACTGGTCTTTTCAAAGGTAATCTGCAGGTGCTTGTAGGTAACTTGTACAATGACCCGCAATATGCCGCCAAGCGTGACTCTGGTTTCAGTGTATTCTATATGGCTATCAATATCGGTGCTATGTTTGCACCGACCGCAGCTATCAAGATTATGGAATGGGCACAGAATTCATTGGGCGTAAGCGAAGCCGATTCCTATCACTTTGCCTTTGCCGTTGCCTGTGTTTCTCTGATTGCTTCCATCGCCGTTTATCGTGGTTGTCAGAATATGTACAAGCATGCTGACCGTAGTTCAGCCAAGTCTGCTGATGGAAGTGTAGCTGAAGAGTTGACTCCTGCACAAACCAAGGAACGTATCATTTGTCTTTGTCTGGTGTTTGCGGTAGTTATCTTCTTCTGGATGGCTTTCCATCAGAATGGTTCTACTTTGACATTCTTTGCCCGTGACTATACAGCTACAACATCAACTGGTATCCAGAGCATGGCATTCGACGTGATGAATCTGGTATTCGGCATCTTGATTGTCTATGGTTTGTTTGGTCTTTTCCAAAGCAAGACTGGTAAGGGAAAAGGAATTTCAGCCGCTTTGATTCTTGCTGCTATCGGTGGTTTGATTTATAAGTATCAAGATCTTCCTTCAGTTACTGAAGTAAGTGCTCCTATCTTCCAGCAGTTCAATGCTTGCTTTGTGGTAGCTTTGACTCCGGTTTCAATTGCCATTTTCGGCGCTTTGGCCAAGAAGGGCAAGGAACCTTCAGCTCCTTTGAAGATTGGTTTGGGTATGTTGGTAGCTGCCGTTGCCTATGTAGTGATGATTTTAGG
Organism: Bacteroidaceae bacterium; assembly: GCA_017503235.1. GTDB lineage: Bacteria > Bacteroidota > Bacteroidia > Bacteroidales > Bacteroidaceae > Phocaeicola. The sequence continues at coordinate 113,131 of JAFVTL010000063.1, forward strand.
TTCATTCGGTTTGCCTACTCCTGAATTGGATGCTGCCGGACAACCTTTGCACATGGCCGATGTATCTGCCAACTGGTTGATTTCCACTTATCTTATCCTTACATTCGCTGAGTTGCTCTTGTCTCCGATTGGTATTTCATTCGTGACTAAGGTTGCTCCTCCGAAGTATGCGGGTATGATGATGGGTGGTTGGTTTGTTTCTACCGCTATCGGTAACTTCCTCGTTAGTATTCCTGCTTTGATGTGGGGTGCTCCGTTGACCATTGTATGGGGCGTTTTGGCCGGTATCTGTGTATTGGCGGCTCTGTTCATCTTCATCATCTTGAAGCGTCTGGAAAAGGTTGCGAAATAATAAATCTTCCTATATATAAAAAGAAAGTGGGTGTGTCGAAATGCACATCCACCTTTTTTTTAGGCACGGATTACACGGATTGCACGGATAAATATGATGTAAACATACACTAAAAACCGTGTTAATCCGTGTAATCCGCGCCTAAAATATATTTATGATACACGTTCTTCTTTTTTATGTGTCTTTTCATTTATTCGGCCCCTGCCATCATTTTCTTCAGTTTGGAGGAGAGGAGGAAAAGGATGACGGCTGCGGCTCCACTCATGAATACAAATACCATGAAGAAGTCGAAAAGGTTTTCCACCTGATAGCCGAGGAAGCTTTTCTCAACCCCTTCTTCGGGATAGTAGCTGCTCAGAAGACCGGCCAGTTTGTTGGCTGCTGAAGTACTGAGATACCACACACCCATGAGCAGGGAGGAGAAGCGTACGGGCGAGAGCTTATATACCATGGAAAGGCCGATAGGAGCCAACGAAAGTTCGCCCATGGTATGGATGAAATAGAGGCCTGTAAGCCACATCATGCTGACTTTGACACCGGGTTCCAATCCGTGTACGCCAAAGGCGATGAACAGATAGCCCAATGAAAGGAGTAGGAGGCCTATGGATTGCTTGACGGGCGATGCGGGTTCAATTCCTTTTCGTCCGAGGAATGACCACAACGAAGCGAATACGGGTGCCAACAAGATGACAAACAAAGCCGGGAAGGATTGGAAATAGGCGGCAGGCATTTCCCATCCACCTATCATGCGGTCGGTTTGTTCATCGGCAAAGAACGTGAGCGAGGCACCTGCCTGTTCGTATGCCGCCCAGAAGAAGATGACGAAGAAGGCAATGATGTAGATGACTCCGATGCGTTGTTGTTCGAGGCGGGTGAGCGAAGGGTCGGTAATGATGAACAGGGGCATGACAATGACGCAGGCGTAAATCATGGAGCCTATCCAGTCGGTTCCTTCAAAGATGCTAATAGCTGGATTGCTGAATGAGCCCCAGTTGATGGAGAAGAGGAGCAGAAGCACCAATGTGCCGAGACCGGCGACAATAATGCGTCGGTAGGATACCTTGTTTTCCTTTGCAACAGGTTTTTCCGCTTCAGGAACAGTTGCTGCTTGGGGGACCGGAGGCATGCCGATGGGTGCTCCTTCGGGAGTGACGATGTATCTGTTCTTGAGCAGCTGGAAAACCAACGCTCCGATGAGCATACCGATACATGCCGAAAGGAATCCCCACTTGAAGTCTTCGGGATGGCCGGTGTTTCCTACAAGGCCGCACCACAGAGGGGCTATCATGGCGCCTACGTTCACACCCATGTAGAAGATGGTAAAGGCGGAGTCCTTGCGGTTGTCGCCTTCGGCATAGAGGCTTCCCACCATGGTGGAGATGTTGGGCTTGAAGAGCCCGTTACCCAGTATGAGTGCTCCGAGCCCTGCCATCATCAAGGGCTGTGCTACACTGATGTGGGTGTAATAACAGGCGCTGAGGAAGAGGAGGAGCTGGCCGATGGCCATGACGATGGCTCCCCAGACGATGGAGCGTCGGTTGCCCCAATAGCGGTCGGAGATGTATCCGCCCAACAAGGGGGTGAGGTATACGAGGCCAGTGTAGCTTCCGTAGATTTCGGAGGCGGTTTCTTTGTTCAGCAGCAGGGCTTGCGTCATGTAGAGCATGAAGAGAGCCCGCATGCCGTAATAGCTGAATCGTTCCCACATTTCGGTCACGAAGAGGAGGTAGAGGCCTTTTGGGTGGCCTTTCTGTTGTGTCTGATTCATAGTATTGTCTTTTTATAAAAAAGGAACGCAGAGACACGGAGTCACAGAGTTCTTATAGGAAATGCTTCTCTGTGCTTGGTGTCTCTGTGTTCTCAATTCCTATTTATTTGAGCCCGCGGTTCTTCAAAAGCGGTTCGATGCCCGGTTCCTTGCCACGGAAATTCTTGTACATGTCCATGGCGTCGTCAATGCCACCCGGTGTGAGGACGTACTTGCGGAACTTGTCGGCCACTTCGAGGTTGAAGATGTCGCCTGTTTCCTTGAAGGCTTCGTAAGCGTCAGCGTCCAGCACTTCTGCCCACATGTAGCTGTAGTATCCTGCGGTGTATCCGCCACCCATGGTGTGGTTGAAGTAAGTGGTGCGATAGCGTGAAGGAATCTGCTTGAGCAATCCGCGCTTGCCGAGGGTTTCTTCTTCAAACTTCATCACGTCGAGGTCTTCGGGCACTTCCTTCAGCACGTGGAAGTCCATGTCGAGCAACGATGCAGCCACATATTCAGTAGTGGCGAATCCTTGTCCGTACTTGCCGCTCTTGTCCAGTTTTTCCACCAGTTCGTTAGGCATCACTTCGCCTGTCTGGTAGTGCTTGGCGTATTGTTGGAGCATTTCGGGTTCGAACACCCAGTGTTCGTTGATTTGTGAAGGCAGTTCTACGAAGTCGCGTGGCACACCGCCGATTCCATAATAATGTACGTCGCGGAAGAGGCTATGGAGTGCGTGTCCGAATTCGTGGAACATGGTTTCAGCTTCGTCGGCGGTGAGCAAAGCCGGTTGGCCGGCCGATGGCTTGGTGAAGTTGCACACGATGGTAACTACCGGAGCTACGCGCTTGCCGTCCTTGTAGGTTTGTGAGCGGTATCCGCCACACCATGCTCCGCCACGCTTGCTGGCACGCGGGAAGAAGTCGAGGTAGAGTACGCCGAGGTGGGTTCCGTCCTTGTCCTTGCATTCAAACACTTGTGCTTCGGGGTGAGGCAAAGGCATGTTTTCGAGGGCGTTGAAGGTTACACCGTAAAGCTTGTTGGCGAGGAGGAACATACCGTCGCGTACGTTTTCCAGTTGCAGGTAGGGGCGTATTTCGTTTTCATCCATGCTGTATTTGGCACGCTTGGCACGGTCGGCATAGTAGCGCCAGTCCCATCCTTCTGCGGTGAAGTTCTTGCCGTCCTTGCGGATTTCGGCTTGGATGTCGGCCAGTTCTTCCTTGGCCTTGGCGATGGCCGGTGTCCATACCTGGTCGAGCAAGTTGTATACGGCTTCCGAAGTCTTGGCCATGCGGGTGTCGAGTGCCATCGATGCGTAGTCTTCATAGCCCATCAGCTTGGCCTTTTCGAGGCGTACCTTTACCAGTTGGCGTACCACTTCGTTGTTGTCGTGTTCGTTGCCGTTGTTGCCTCGGTTGATGTAGGCCTTGAAGATTTGTTCGCGCAGTTCGCGGTTGTCGGCATATTGGAGGAAAGGCATCACGCTGGGGTTGTGGAGGGTGAATACCCAACCGATTTCCTTGCCGGCTCCCTTGGCTGCTTCAGAGGCCGATGCAATCAGGTCGGCAGGCAGACCTGCGAGGTCCTTTTCGTCCTGAATCCACAAGGTGTAGGCATTGGTTTCGGCCAGCATGTTCTGTCCGAAGGTGAGTTGCAGCATGGAGATTTCGCTGTTCAATTCGCGGAGTCTTGCCTGGCTTTCTGCGTCGAGGTTGGCACCGCTGCGTTCAAAGTCCTTGTAGGTTTCTTCCAGCAGCTTGGCCTGTTCTTTGTCCAGTCCCAATGATTCGCGCTTTTCATACACTTCCTTTACTCGTGCAAAGAGTTTGGGATTGAGGTTGATGTCGTCGCTGTGCTTGGACAGGAGGGGAGAGAGCTCGCGGCTCAATGCCTGCATCTCGTCGTTGGTGTTGGCGCTGTTCAAGCCCGAGAATACGATGCTGACCTTGCTCAGCAGTTGTCCGCTCTGGTCGAGTGCCACGATGGTATTTTCAAAAGTGGCCGGTTCTTCGTTGTTCACGATGGCTTCTATTTCCTTGGCCTGTTCTTCCATACCTTGCAGGAAGGCCGGCTTGTAATGCTCCATCTTGATTTCATCGAACGGCGGAACCTGGAAAGGAGTGTTGTATTCGCTCAGGAAGGGGTTTTGTCCTGCTTCCTTGTTGCCGGATGCGCATCCGCTCAACAGGGCGGCCGAGCAAGCCGCTACTACAAATAATTGTTTCATAAGCTTATGTATTAGTTGTTTCCGGTTTACAATAATTTGGACAAAAATACGTTTTTTTCTGCAATGTTCCAACAGGGTGTCGGGTGTCGTTGTATAAAACGTAGTTTTGCGGGGCGTAAAGCTATACTTTCTGCGCACTAAAGCATTGCTTTCTTTCCCTCATTGCTTACATTGCAAATATACAATCCCTGCGAAGCGCTTGTCAAGTATTTCGGTATTTTTTTTCAAGAAAATGAAACTTTTTTTCATTCCCCTTACAATCTGACAATCTTACATCTGACAAATTGTAAGAGTGTAAGATTTTACTTTTAGAACCTTACTCATATACTATATATATTATATATATAGT
>JAFVTL010000064.1 GCA_017503235.1 Bacteroidaceae bacterium
AACCGACCAATTCCAGAGGATTTGGCCCATGAATTAGGCATCAGTCAGGAAGATTTGGCCTTCTATTATATGGACCAGAAGTCTTACAACATGCCGCTTACCGAAAAGGCCAAGCAGGCATTGCTGGCACGTAAGGACATCGTGCAGTCCATTGAATATGCACCGGGTGATGATGCAGGAGGACTCTATCCGGTGAACAGATTGACCGGATGGACTACCGACAATTATGGTCCCGTATGGATTCCGAAGAAGGGTGAGACCATTGACCTTACCTTGGACAATCTGCCGGTCTATGAACGTTGTATTCATGCCTACGAAGGCAATGACCTGCAAGTGAAGGATGGTAAGATTTACATCAACGGACAGGAAACCGACCAATATACCTTCCAGATGGACTACTATTGGATGATGGGTGACAACCGTCATAATTCGGCTGACTCCCGCTTCTGGGGATTCGTGCCCGAAGACCACATTGTGGGCAAGCCTATTTTCATTTGGTTGTCGCTCAATCCTGACCGCGGATGGTTCGATGGTAAAGTCCGTTGGGACCGACTGTTCCGTTGTGTGGATAACATCAAGTAGCCGGCGGTAGTGAAGTGCTATGAAACGTATCCCCATATCCATCAAAGTCTTGCTGACAGCTGTACTGATTGTATTGCTGTTCAAGGCTTTTGTCTTTACATCCTGTGCCATTCCTTCTACGGGGATGGAGAACAGCTTGTATCAGGGGGAACGTGTACTGATAAACAAGTGGAGCTATGGATTGCGGATTCCTTTTACGGCTTCGCATCTCTTTGCCGACAAGGTGGACCGGGGTGACATTGTCCTGTTCAATAACCCCATTCCCGCTTCTGCCGAAACTCCTGTCTTTGCCCGCGAATTGTTCATCAGCCGTTGCGTTGGAGTTCCCGGGGATACGTTGATGCTGGACGAGGGGTTGACATTGGTGCAGGACAAGACGCGCAATCCTGACAGCAAAGCCCTCTATGCCTATCCCCATACGGCTGAAGACACCCTCTGTCGGGCGATGGAGCAAGTAGGAATCCGCCAGAATGCGTTGGTGGGATATGCCGACGGGAAGTATCTGCGAAGTTTCAGCCACTATGAATACTATCTCCTCAATCAGAAACTCGATGGTGCGATAGTGCTGGCTCCGGTGGCAGAACCCGACAGCCTTTCCGTGCATCCGTTTGTGGTTCCCACAAGGGGCAAAGCTGTAGAGGTCAATTCGTGGAACATGACTTTGCTATGTAATACGATTCTTCATCACGAAGGCCGTAAAGCCATGGTGAAGAACGATTCGCTCTTTGTAGACGGAAAGCCTGTGAAACAATATATATTCCGACAGAATTATTATTGGATGGCTTCCAACAATCCTGTCAATTTGTATGACTCGCGTCTGTTCGGGCTGGTTCCCCACAGCCATGTGGTGGGAAGAGCCTTCCGTATCTGGTATTCACCGGACAGCAAACGCATATTCCAACCTGTGCAATGACCCCAATTTCTGTATATCTGAGTTCGGCCTATTTGGCGCCAGTGTCCTATTATGTCTGGCTGTATGCCAGCAGGAAGGCGTATATCGAGCGTCACGACCATTATGTGAAGCAGACCTATCGGAACCGGTGTGTGATAGCGGCGGCCGACGGCCCGTTGGCGCTGACAATCCCAACGGAAAAGAGCGCGACTTTGAAGTGCCCCATGAAGGATGTCCGCATATCGGACCATGGAAATTGGCGTCACATGCATTGGAATGCGCTGGTGTCGAATTATCGGAACAGCCCTTTCTTTGAGTATTATGCCGATGATTTTGTACGTTTCTATGAGAAGAAGTATCCGTTCCTTTGGGACTTCAATCAGGAGATTTGTGAACTGGTGTGTGACCTGATAGACATTCATCCGCAGATGGAGGGGACGCAGGAGTATAAAATGGAGTTCGGACCCGACGAAAGAGACCTTCGCGAGGCCATCCATCCCAAGCGTAGTGTAGGGCAGGAAGGCCATGACTTTGTGGCTGAACCTTATTACCAGGTGTTCAAGGAGAAGTTCGGTTTCTTGCCGGACCTTAGCATTGCGGACCTCCTCTTCAACATGGGGTCGGAAAGTCTGCTGGTGCTTCAGAAATGTATCAGAACAAACTTTAAAATACAAGAATTATGAAAAATCTATTTGACGTGAAAGACCAGGTGGTGGTTATCACCGGAGGAACCGGGGTGCTGGGAAAGGCCATTGCACTTCATTTGGCTGAACAAGGTGCCCGTGTAGTTATCTTAGGCCGTAAGGCTGAGGTGGGTGAAGCGATTGTGGCTGAGATTAAGGCGCAAGGTGGCGAAGCCATGTTCCTGACAACCAATGTGCTTGACGAAGCAGTGTTGGAACAGAATCTGAAGGACATTCTGGCTGCATACGGACGGGTAGACGCTTTGCTCAATGCAGCAGGAGGCAACATGCCGGGTGCGACCATTGCTCCGACCGGAAATTTCTTTGACTTGAAGGTAGACGAGTTTCAGAAAGTGCTGAACTTGAACCTGACCGGTACGGTACTTCCTACACAAGTGTTCTTGAAACCGATGGTGGAACAAGGCAAGGGCTCTATCGTGAACTTCTCGTCCATGGCAGCTTTCCGTCCGATGACCCGCGTGTGCGGATATGCAGCAGCCAAGGCTGGTATTTCGAACTTCACCGCCTTCATGGCTAATGAAGTGGCCACCAAGTTTGGCGAAGGAATCCGCGTGAATGCCATTGCACCGGGCTTTTTCCTGACCGAACAGAACCGCACGCTGTTGACCAACGAAGACGGGTCTTATACCCAGCGTGGCAATGATGTCATCCGTCAGACTCCGTTCAAGCGTTTCGGCCGTCCTGAAGAATTGTGTGGTACTATCCAGTACCTCATCAGCGATGCAGCCGCTTTCGTTACCGGTACGGTAGCGGTGGTAGATGGTGGTTTCAACACGTTTGCCATGTAAGGTCTGTATGTGTCATAAAAAGTAAAGGAGGGTGCGTTACAACGCACCCTCCTTTACTTTTATCCTTCCTGCTATTTCTTCACCAGTTGTCCATCCTGCATTGCAATCCGGTAGCTCTCTCCTTTTCGCGTCTTGAAGGAAAGGGTTTGTTCGCCATACTTCACTTCGCATGCCTGACCGGCTTTGGACAGGATGATGGCTTCCGTCAGTTGGCCGCCCTCCCATTGGAGGCTGACTTCAAAGTTGCCGCGCGTACAAAGTCCTTCTACCGAACCTTCTTCCCAAGCATCCGGCAGTGCCGGCAACAGGTGGATGAATCCCATGTGGCTTTGAAGCAGCATTTCGGTGATACCTGCCGTACCTCCGAAGTTTCCGTCTATCTGGAAAGGCGGATGGGTGTCCCACAAGTTATCCAAAGTGCCGTTCTTCAGCAGATTGCCGTAGAGCGTGTAGGCATGGTTCCCATCGTGCAGTCTCGCCCATTGGTTCAGTTTCCATCCCATGCTCCAGCCGGTAGCTCCGTCGCCCCGATGTTCGAGTACGATGCGCGAAGCCTTGGCCAATTCGGGCGTAGTGACAGGAGAAAGCGTGTGTCCCGGATGGAGTCCGAACAGGTGGTTCACATGGCGGTGCTGGTCATTCGGGTCGTCAATGTCTCTCGACCATTCCATCAGTTGTCCGTAGCGTCCTATCTGATAGGGAACAAGGTTGTCGAGTACTTCCTGCCATTGTCGGCGGGCCTTGGAGTCCTTGCCCATAATCCGGCTTGCCTCTATCGCATTCAGCAGTATTTCGCGGGCAACGGCGTGTACGAAGGTGGCTCCTTCATCTACCGGCCCATGTTCGGGCGAGGTGGAAGGTGCGGCGGTATAACTTCCGTCGGGACGATGCCACAGGTAGTCGACGGTGAAGTTGGCACTGCTCTTGATAAGTTCATAGCCTATCTTCTTCAAGAAATCCTTGTCGCGGGTGTAGTCATAGTACTCCCAGATGTGGGTAGCCAGCCATGGACCTGCCATCGGATTGAAGTTCCAGAACATGACTTCATCGGCCAGTGGCGAGGTGAATCCGAAGATGTTTGCCGAGATGGATGCGGTCCATCCGCGGGCATCGAAATAGGCTTGTGCAGTCTTTTCACCGGGCTTCACCAATGTGCGGATGAAGTCGATGAGCGGCCAGTTGCATTCTGTCAGGTTGGTAGGACAGGCGGGCCAGTAATTCATCTGTATATTGATGTTGTTGTGATAGTCCACGTTCCAGGGGCCGTTCACTCCGTTGGCCCACATCCCTTGCAGGTTGGCCGGAAGGTTACCCGGGCGCGAAGAGGCGATGAGCAGGTATCGTCCGTATTGGAAATAGAGTTCCTCCAGCTTGTAGTCGGGTTGTCCCTTACGATAACGTTCGAGGCGTTGGGGGGTGGGCAAGTCGTATTGCGACGGATATTCCAATGTCATCGGTGCATGAGGGTTCAAGGACAGCTTGACGCGTCTGAACAGGCTTCGATAGTCCATTATATGTCGTTCCTTCAGTTCCTGGTAGGTATATTTCTTGGCCATTTCCATCATCGATTCTGCACTCTCTATCGGGTTGACTCCGACATAGGTCTGCGGATTGTCAAAATCGGGATTGAAATTCATTTGATAGTCCGTATCGGCAGTCAGGAGGAAGACAACTTCGTCCGCTCCTTGGGCTATCAGTTTTCCGTCTTCTGTAGCCTGTAGGGTTCCACCTTTGTGTCGGGCGTGTATTTGGAGTGAAAAGGCCATGCCGTTGTTTTTCAGTTTCCCGTCATATCGCAGTCCGTTTCTGCCATAAGGTCGGATACTTCCTTCGGCTTCAGGATTGGCGGCATAGCTGAACACCAGGTGCTGTTTCCCCGGTTGGTCGGCTTCGAACTTCAATACCATGACGCTGTCGGGATAGGAAACGAAGCTGGTGCGCGTATAAGTCACGTCGTCTTTGGTAAAGCTGACTACGGCCAATGCCGAATCGAGCGTAAGGACACGCTTGTATCCGCTCATGCCCACTTCGCTGAGGCCGGTTTCTATGTATATTTCTCCCAAGGTGGTGTAATTCCCGAAAGTGGAGGCAGGGGTTCCGTCATCATAATAAGCAGTCCGTCCGTTGAAGTTCTTCGAGGTAAGTTCCTCGGCCTTCTGATAGTCTCCTTCGGTAAAGGCCTGTCGGATTTCGGGCAGCAAGTATGCCGATTGCTTGTTGACATCCCAATAGTTGGAGGTTCCCCCTTGGGTGTTCGGTCCGCCTGCCCAAAGGGACTTTTCGTTCAAGGTTATCCGTTCGGCTGCGATGGAACCTAATACATTTCCCCCTATACTTCCATTGCCGATGGGGAGCGAACGGCTTTCCCATTCGTGGTCGTCGGTGGAGTTATACCACGAGGTGCGTCCGTTCAATGTGTTGGGAGTGTCGAACCAGATGCATAGTCCTTGTGGGTATTGGACGGTTTGTGCCGGCAAGGTGCCGGCAAGCAGGATAGCGGACAGGAGTGACAACATTCTTTTCATGCAGTTCTTATTTGTAGATGAGAGTGGACAGATAATCTTCGGCAAACATTTCGTTGGAAACTTCCCACAAGTCGTGGGCGGTGAGGGCTTCGATGCGATGGAATATTTCTTGTGGAGCCTCCATCTTTCCGTAGTGCAGGAAGGCCTTTCCCATATCCAATGCGGTACTTTCGGCATTGTCGCGTGCTACGCCTATTTGTCCGATGAGCTGTTTCTTGGCTGCGGCCAGTTGGGCAGGGCTCAACGGCTTTTCGCGCAATCGTTTCAGTTCCTTGTGTACCAGTCTGATGCAGCGTTCTACATCTTGGTGGTCGGCTCCAAAATAAATGCAGAATACCCCCGTGTCCGTATACGAAGTGAGGTTTGCTTCCACATTGTATACCAATCCGCTTCGTTCGCGTAGCGATACGTTGAGGCGGCTGTTCATGCCGGGGCCGCCCAAGAGGTTGTTCAAGAGGTAGAGGGCGGTACGTTTGTTGTTGTGTGCATCGTATCCTCGGCTTCCAATCATGACGTGTGCTTGATGGGTGTCGCGATGTAAGGTCAAGGACTGAGGAATGTAAGGAGGCGGCGCTATCCGCTTCCGTTCGGTGGAGAGGGCTGGAATGTCGCCCGTTGCTTTCTCTACCAGACGTTTTACGCGTTGGAAAGTGACGTTTCCCTGAACGAAAAACACCATGTTGTCCGGACGATAGTGGCGGGAGGTGAAGGCCAGTGCATCTTCGCTTCTGAATTGGCGTAATCGTTCCGGTTTCCCCAAGATGTTTCTTCCCAATGGGTGGTTGGGGAAAATCAACTCTTCAAAGTCGTCGAATATCAGTTCCGAAGGACTGTCCTCATAGCTTTGAATCTCGTCAATGATGACTTCCACTTCCTTTTCTATTTCGTGTTGCGGATAAGTGCTGTGGAATACAATGTCGGACAGAAGTTCTACGGCCCGTGGAAAGTGTTCACTTAAAAAAGCACTGTATACGACCGTTTCTTCCTTGTTGGTAAAGGCATTCAGATCGCCTCCTACGTGTTCCATCCGGTTCAATATGTGCCAGGCGTGGCGCTTCTGTGTTCCTTTGAACATGAGGTGTTCCACAAAGTGTGCCATTCCCTGTTCGTTTTCCTGCTCGTCGCGGGTACCAGCATCGATGGCAAATCCGCAATAAGTTACCGCAGAAGTGTTTTGGGAGTGGATGATGCGCAGTCCGTTTGGTAATGAACAAAAGTTATATATCATTGTTTTTAAGTTCCATTCGTTAGTTCAAGGACAAAAATACAACAAAAGTTATTGCCGTTCCTTAAAAAATACAGATATTTGTATGCTAAATTCAATACTGATGAAGGAATCTATAGTAGAATTGTTGAGAAAAGAGGCCGAAGCCGTCATGAACATACCGGTGACCGATGCATTCGAGAAAGCGGTGGACATGGTGGTGGAACAGGTACACAAGAAAGGTGGAAAACTGGTAACATCGGGCATGGGAAAGGCCGGACAGATAGCCATGAACATCTCGACCACTTTTTGCTCCACAGGTATTCCTTCTGTATTTCTGCATCCAAGTGAGGCCCAACATGGTGATTTGGGGATTTTACAAGGGAATGACCTGCTTCTGTTGATATCAAATTCAGGAAAGACCCGCGAGATTATCGAATTGACCCAATTGGCCCATGTGCTGAATCCTGAATTGAAGAGCATTGTTATCACCAGCAATCCGAACAGTCCTTTGGCCAAGAAGGCAGATGTCTGCATCTGTACAGGACGCCCCGATGAAGTATGTGCTTTGGGAATGACTCCCACGACATCGACCACGGTAATGACCGTCATTGGAGACATCTTGGTGGTGGAAACCATGAAAAAGACCGGTTTCACCATCGAAGAGTATAGCAAGCGCCATCATGGGGGGTATTTGGGTGAACGCTCACGAAAAATGAGTCTCTAACGAATCGAATAAGAATTATGAGAAAAGTAATCGGAATAGGCGAAACCATATTGGATATTTTGTTCAAGAACGAACAACCCACAGCTGCCGTACCTGGTGGATCGGCTTTCAATGGACTGATTTCATTGGGAAGAGCCGGATTGGATGTCACTTTCATCAGCGAAGTAGGCAACGACCGGGTGGGAAAGAATATCCTGAACTTCATGAAGGAGAATGGGGTGAATTCCAAGCATGTCTGTGTTTATCCCGAAAGCAAGTCGCCCATTTCTTTGGCTTTTCTGAATGAGAAGAACGATGCCGAGTATGAGTTCTACAAGGATTATCCGAATTTGAGACTCGATGTCGAACTTCCCGAAGTCAATGCTGACGATATTGTCATGTTCGGTTCGTTCTATGCCGTAAGTCCTTTGCTTCGCGACAAGATGAAGGAATTGTTGGACAAGGCTCGCGATAAGGGAGCCATCATCTACTACGATGTGAATTTCCGTAGTACCCACAAGAATGATGCCATCAAGTTGCTTCCCACCATCCTGGAAAACTTCGAATATGCCAGCATTGTCAGAGGTTCGGGCGAGGATTTTGACAATATGTTCGGTTTGACCGATCCCGATGCTGTCTATAATCATAAAGTGGGCTTCTATTGCCCACGTTTTATCTGCACCAATGGAGGTGATGAAATCTGCTTGCGTACCTCTGCTATATCGAAGAACTATGCCGTTCCTCAATTGGAAACGGTCAGCACCATCGGTGCAGGCGACAACTTCAATGCCGGGGTAATATATGGTATTTTGAAGAATGACATCCGTCGTTCGGACTTGGACAAGTTGAGCGAAGCCGATTGGGACAAGATTATTGCCAGCGGTATTGCTTTCGGAGGCAATGTCTGCACAAGCCTCGACAATTACATTTCCAAGGAATTTGCCGCAAGTCTATAATGAGGATTGGAAAATGTTTGTAAATCAGCCTCATCCGACAAATGCGTAGTTGAAGAGCCCATCATTCCCTATTGTATATATATACATTATTAGCATTGTGTAAATTACTCATTCCCGTATCATGCGTGAAACGGAAATGAATGAAACGAGTATCATAACCCGGTATAAAGATACAAATAAATATGCATCTTTTGATTCGATAAATTTTCTTTTAAAGAACCTTACATATACATTTCCCGGATGAACCATAAAACATCCTTCTGATTCTTTTGAAGGATAATTTCGTAGCTTTATTTGTTAAGTATGATTTCGAAATAATAGAAGTCTGTCCAATTGGTGTTTTCCGCATACAGATGTTGTTTCCCTCTGTATTCAAACCCTAAGCCCTGATATATCTTGTGAGCAGGAGTATTAGAAGCAAGAGCATCGAGACGGATGGATCGTTTCCCATTTCTTTGGGCGAGGAGTATGGCTTCGCCAATCATTCTTGAACCAATTCCTTTGCCTTGACAATCAGGGTTGACGGCGAGGATGTGAATGACTGCTACCTCATCGTCGTTCAGTTGGTACGACCATTGAATGGGATGATAATCCTCGTCTTGATACAATGTAACTGCCATTGCGCCGACAATCTTTTCTTTCTCCGTGTAGAGGTACAAGCAATCTTCTTCAATGTAAGCCTTGATACCTGTTGCTGTTGGATGAAGTCCTTTCTTCCAACGGGCATAAAGTCCCATGTCTGGCGTACGCTCTATTACATCTTCGTAGAATGCAAGGATTGATTCGTAATCTTCTGATGATGCTAATCTGAGAATCATATCATTTTATCTTAATCGTATTAGAACGGATTATCCGCAATCACTTTAAAGATTCCTCGTTGCGATGCGATGAATGCACCGCCCAATACCCGTTTCCCATCGTAGAAGACCGCTGATTGGCCGGGGGCAATGGCGGAAGCCTCTCCTAAGAAGCGAACGAGCATCTGCCCGTTTTCAAGCGGAAGCACTTGGCAGGGAATCGGTTTGCTGCGATAACGGATGCGGACGGTCAGGTTGGAGCATTCCTGCAATTCCTTCATGTCGGTAATCATCGCATCTTCTACCAGCATGTATTCGGCTTTCAATTCTTCGGCGGTGCCCAGCATGACCGTATTCTTCTCGGCATTGATACGGAGGACATGCGCCGGATGTCCCAATGCAATGCCCAAGCCTTTGCGTTGTCCGATGGTGTAATAGGGGAATCCCTGATGTTGCCCTATCTTTACACCTTTGCTATCGACAAAATATCCCGGGCCTATCTTCGTGTCGATGTCGGGGATTTGTTGACGGAGGAAATCACGATAGTCGCCTTCGATGAAGCAGACTTCCATACTTTCTCCGCTTTTGGCCTTCGCTTCAAATCCCTTTTCTTTCAAATATTCGCGCACTTCCTGTTTGGTATAGTTCCCCAACGGAAAAAGAAAACGACGGAGAATGTCTTGCGGCAATCGCCAGAGGAAGTAGGATTGATCTTTGGTCGCATCGTCACCTGCCACGATATATCGGAGGCCTTCCCGTTCTTCCAATCTACAATAGTGGCCGGTGGAAATCCATGCACAATCCGTTTTGTCCGCCCATTCGCACAGCAGGCGCTCCTTGAACAAAGGATTGCACATCACACAAGGATTCGGGGTGCGGCCTTTCATGTATTCATCGATGAAATACTTCACGATGACTTGCTTGAATTCTTCACGGACATCGGCTACATGGTGTTCGATGCCTAACCGTTCGGCCAAGGAGCGGGCTTCAAGGATGAAATCCGGTTCCTCCTGTCCGGAGGTGGAGAATTGCGAATTCACATCCCATGTGCGCATCGTTACACCTACCACTTCGTAGCCTTGTTCTTGTAGCATGATGCAGGTGGCCGAACTGTCGATGCCCCCGCTCATACCTACCAATACCCGTTTGTCCTTTTGATTCATGTGGGCAAAGGTATATATTTTTTTGTAGTCTATTTCTTAATATTCCATTATCTTTGTACCTTTGTGTATCAATAATTGATAATGGAAGACAGATTTGATATACGTGAGCAACAGCTCAATAAGAAGGAACGTGACTTTGAGAACGCCTTGCGCCCGTTGAACTTCAGTGATTTCAACGGTCAGGATAAGGTGGTGGATAATTTGCGCATCTTTGTGAAGGCGGCTCGTCTTCGTGCCGAAGCCCTCGACCATGTATTGCTTCACGGCCCTCCGGGCTTAGGAAAGACCACATTGAGTAATATCATCGCCAACGAATTGGGAGTAGGATTCAAAGTCACATCCGGCCCTGTGCTCGACAAACCGGGCGATTTGGCGGGTGTATTGACCAGCCTTGAACCGAATGACGTCCTTTTCATCGACGAAATCCATCGCTTGAGTCCGGTGGTGGAAGAATACTTGTACTCGGCCATGGAAGACTATCGCATCGATATCATGATTGATAAAGGTCCATCGGCAAGAAGTATCCAGTTGGAATTGAGTCCGTTTACCTTGGTAGGAGCCACCACCCGTAGTGGTTTGTTGACGGCTCCACTTCGTGCCCGTTTCGGCATCAATCTGCATTTGGAATATTACGATGACGAGATTCTTCAACGCATCATTCGTCGCTCGGCAAATATCTTGGATGTTCCTTGCGATGCGAAAGCAGCCGCAGAGATTGCTTCCCGAAGCCGCGGTACACCTCGTATAGCCAATGCTCTGTTGCGAAGAGTGCGCGACTTTGCACAAGTGAAGGGAGATGGCCGCATCGATGTGGAGATTGCTAAATATGCGCTTGAAGCTTTGAACATTGACCGTTATGGTTTGGATGAAATCGACAACAAGATATTGACCACCATCATCGACAAGTTCAGTGGAGGACCGGTAGGTTTGACCACCATTTCGACGGCTTTGGGTGAAGATCCGGGTACGGTGGAAGAAGTCTATGAACCGTTCCTCATCAAGGAAGGTTTCTTGAAGCGTACTCCCCGTGGTCGTGAGGTGACTGAGTTGGCATATAAGCATTTGGGGCGCAGTATTTATCGTGAGAATACACTTTTTGATTAAGGAGATAAAAGGAGTTAAAGGGAGTTATCGGCTCTTCGAGCCTAAGGAGTTAAAAGCCGATAGCTTTGATATGGTTTGCATTAGTAGAACTATTGGCATTTAACTCCCTGTCCGAAGGACGAGCGAAGCGATAACTCCTTTTAACTCCTTTAACTACATAAAAATTATGGCAGGATTAAAATCACTCTTGAAAGACACCGCCATCTATGGCATCAGCAGCATCGTAGGACGATTCTTGAACTACTTGTTGGTGCCTATCTATGCGGCTTCGATGTCAGCGGCATCGGGCGGTTATGGTGTGGTGACAGAGGTGTATGCATGGACAGCCTTGTTGATGGTAATCCTAACCTACGGTATGGAAACCACCTTCTTCCGCTTCGTCAATAAAGAATCGGAAGACCCGAAGAGAGTCTATTCCACCGTCCTAACGATGGTGGGCGGCACTTCCTTGCTCTTTGCGGTCTTGGGGATGGTCTTCTTGCAACCCATCGCTTCGATGATGGGATATGCCGATCATCCTTGGTATGTAGGCATGATGATGATTGTAGTAGCGATGGATGCGTTCCAATGCCTGCCTTTCTCGTACCTCCGATACAAACGGAAGCCCTTGGTGTTTGCCGGATTGAAGATGCTCTTCATCGTCCTGAACATTGCCCTTAACCTTATTTATTATGTAGGGATGGGCGGAAGTGATGTCTTTTATGCTTTCTTCTTCAATTTGATTTGTACATCGACCATTATGCTTTTGCTTATTCCGCAATTGAAGTTCGGTGGTGGATTTGATGCATTCTTGGCGAAGCGGATGCTGAAGTATGGCTATCCGATATTGATTCTCGGCATTGCCGGCATCTTGAATCAGGTGGCCGACAAGATTATCTTCCGTCATGTCTATCCGGGGGAAGATGCGCAAGTGCAACTCGGTATCTATGGGGCGGCCAGTAAGATAGCCATGATTATGGCGATGCTCACCCAAGCTTTCCGTTATGCTTACGAGCCCTTTGTGTTTGCCAAGAGCAAGGACAAGGATAGCAAGGTGATGTATGCCAATGCGATGAAGTATTTCATCATCTTTACCCTTTTGGCTTTCCTGGCTGTAGTATTTTATATCGACATCTTGAAGTACATCCTTGCACCTGACTATTGGTCGGGCTTGAAGGTCGTTCCGATTGTGATGATGGCCGAAATCTTCATGGGTGTGTATTTCAATCTTTCCTTCTGGTATAAGCTCATCGACGAAACCAAGTGGGGCGCCTATTTCTCCTTTGCCGGATGTGCCGTGTTGATTGCCATCAACGTGTTCTTTGTGCCGATTTATGGTTACATGGCTTGTGCATGGGCTGGTTTTGCAGGTTATGCCGTGGCGATGTTGCTTTCTTACTTCGTTGGTCAGAAGAAGTATCCGATTCAGTACGACTTGAAGTCGATAGGAAAGTATGTAGCAGCTGCCATTGCCTTGTACCTCGTCTCCGAAGGCTTGCCGTTCGAGAATGTTTGGGTATTGTTGGCTATCCGTACTTGCTTGTTGTTGGCGTTTGTGGGATACATCGTGAAGAACGATTTCCCGTTGCGTAGTTTGCCGATCGTTGGTAAGTATTTCAGATAACGGTGGAGGTTCATTATGATTAAGCAAGACTATCTCCTTCGCATGATTCAAGAAATCATTACCTTGTTGGTGAATGCTTTGTTGAACAGGCAAAAGATACGTAAGGAAAGTTGGGTGGAGTATGATGACATCACTCGTCAGATATTGGAGCTTCCTTCTGAAAATCTGAAGGATATGAGTGCGGATGAAATCATCCAGCGCTATGAGGGTGACCCCAACCAGATGGGAAAAACCGAATTGGCCGCTATGACCATGCTGAAGATAGCGGACGAGATGGAAGATGAGCATCTGGTGCAGAAATCGAGATTGAAGCAAGATGGGCTTGCCTTGTTGGAATATGTGCAGAAAGAGGGCGATACGTATTCCATTCAGCGGATGGCACTTATTGCTATGTTGAAAGGATAAAAATAAGTGGATGTGTCAAAATACGCATCCACTTTTTTAGGCACGGATTACACGGATTAACACGGTTTTTTGTGTATCCATTATTTTTTATCCGTGAAATCCGTGTAATCCGTGCCTAAAAAACATTATGATACTTCCACGTTTGTTTTATTTCTTCTTCGGCTTTCTACGAGCCCAACCTTCTTCTTCAAAGTCAGGAACGTCGCCTTTTAGCCATTTGCTGTTTTCGGGAGCGAAGAACTGTTTCCAGTCATCCTTTTTCTTCGGGCCACGGGCAGAGGTGTAACCACGTTCTTCACGGCTTGGCTTTACCTTCTTCTCCTTCTTCGGCTCTTTCTCGACTTTTGAAGCTTTGGAGGCCTTGCCGGACTTGCGTGAATCATTTTTGGAAGTCTCTTCATGAGCACCACGCTTCTTTCCGCTCTTGTCGCTCTTGCCGGTATTCTCTCCAGCGAGTTCTACAATGACCTTGCGACCTTTGTAGTTAGTCTTGTTCAAGGCACGGATAACATCGTTTGCTTGTTCTTCCGCCACTTCGAAGAATGAGAAGTTCTGCATCAAGTCGATGCGTCCCACATTCACGCGCATGTTCTTGGTGTTGCGGTTGATAAGGTCGATGATTTGTGTCGCAAAGAATCCGTCTGTCTTTCCCATGTTGAGGAAGAGGCGTGCAAATCCCTTTTCGGCCTTGCGGGTGGTCTTTTCCTTGTCCGTGCCATGGTTCTTGCGCTTGTTCTCCTTGTCGGCTTCGCGCTGCTCCTTCTTGCCGGGTGTCTCGATTTCAGGAGCATTGCTATAGTATTCCAGGAATCGGTTGAACTCCATTGAAACCACACGCTTCAAAAGGTCTTCCTTCGAGAGCCATTCCAACTTGCGGTAGATGCCCGGAAGGAAGGCTTCGATTTCTTCTTCGTTCACTTTTACCTTTTCGATGTCATCGATTACCTTGATGAGTTGTTGCTCGCAGATTTCCTTGCCGGTCGGCATATCGCCGATGGTGAACTTCTTGTTGATGATGCGTTCGATTTCCTTCATGCGGCTCTTTTCGCGGAGGTTCATGATGGCAATCGAGATACCCGTCTTTCCGGCACGACCGGTACGTCCGCTTCGGTGTGTATAGACTTCCACATCATCCGGCAAACCATAATTGATGACGTGCGTCAAGTCGTTCACGTCGAGACCACGGGCAGCTACGTCCGTTGCCACGAGCAGTTGCAAGTGTCCTTGGCGGAACTTGCCCATCACCAAGTCACGTTGGGCTTGCGAGAGTTCACCATGCAGGGAATCGGCATTGTATCCGTCCTGAATCAGCTTGTCGGCAATCTCCTGAGTCTCCTTGCGGGTACGGCAGAAGATGATGCCATAAATCTGCGGATAATAGTCGGCAATGCGCTTCAAGGCATTGTACTTAT
>JAFVTL010000065.1 GCA_017503235.1 Bacteroidaceae bacterium
AGTCACTGTTCACTATTCACTAGAAAGAAATTCAGGTGGCTATAGCACGGGGGTTCCACCTCTTCCCATTCCGAACAGAGAAGTTAAGCCCCGTCACGCCGATGGTACTGCTAAGGTGGGAGAGTAGGTAGCTGCCGTTTTAAGTGAAGTCCTCCGATACATCAAGTGTCGGAGGACTTTTTTATGTACTTAAGGCAAAAATTACTGGCGGATTTTTTAATCAATCAAATATTATTTGTATCTTTGTCGCCCGAATTGTATAGTCTTTGATTTGGGAACATTGAGCAGATATAAAGTAGAATTGAGAAACATGCTAACTGACCAGGCAGAATATTGTTATCAGTTAGATAATCAGTTCTTTTCCGATTTGGATGCGCCTGAAATCCAAAAAGGACAGTTGGATGTTTCCTTAAAGGTGACCAAAACATCGGGGGTGTATCGATTGGACTTTCAGACGAAAGGAATGGTGATTGTAACCTGCGATCGTTGCCTCGATGAAATGGAACAACCAATCGAAACGACTGATACATTAAAGGTGAAGCTTGGTGATGACTTTTCAGAGGATGGAGACATTGTCGTAGTCCCTGAGGAAGACGGATATATCAATGTCGCATGGTTCATGTATGAATTTATAGCATTGAACATTCCGATGAAGCATGTACATGCTCCTGGAAAATGCAATAAGGAGATGACCAGCAAGTTAAATTCTCATTTAAGAATTGAATCGGATGATGAGGATTTTGATATGGACGGGTTTGTTGAAAGTGAGTCGGACAATGTGGATCCAAGGTGGGATGAATTAAAGAAAATATTAGATAATAATTAAAGTTTAGAAAAATGGCACATCCTAAAAGAAGACAATCAAAAACGAGAACTGCTAAGAGAAGAACTCATGACAAGGCAGTTGCTCCTACTTTAGCTATCTGTCCTAACTGTGGCGAATGGCATGTTTACCATACTGTTTGTGGTGCATGTGGTTATTACAGAGGTAAGTTGGCTATTGTTAAAGAAGCTGCAGTTTAATTGGCGGCTCTCAACCACGCTTGCGTGTCTGATGAGAAAATAAGGCCGGCGAGCTTCGGCTCTGTCGGCTGTTTTTTTTATGTGATCTGCAAAAACCAAAAGACAAGAAGATGGAAAAAATTAACGCGGTAATCACAGGGGTTGGAGGTTATGTACCGGATTATGTCTTGACGAATGATGAGATATCTAAAATGGTAGATACAACCGACGAGTGGATTATGACTCGTATCGGCGTAAAGGAAAGACGTATTCTGAGTGAGGAAGGATTGGGTACTTCTTATATGGCTCGAAAAGCGGCTAAGCAGTTGATGCAAAAGACTGGTGCTAATCCTGATGAAATTGATGCTATTTTGGTAGCGACAACTACTCCTGATTATCATTTTCCTTCTACCGCATCTATTCTCTGTGATAAGCTGGGATTGAAGAATGCGTTTGCCCTTGACATTCAAGCTGCTTGTTGTAGCTTTTTGTTTGGAATGGAAACTGCAGCTTCGTTGATTGCGTCGGGAAGACACAAAAAGGTTATTCTGGTAGGTGCAGATAAAATGTCTTCAATGGTGGATTATACAGACCGAGCCACTTGCCCTATCTTTGGTGATGGTGCGGCTGCGGTTCTGATAGAAGCTACTACGGAAGAATATGGTATTCTGGATTCTATTCTTCGAACAGACGGAAAAGGACTCCCATTCTTGCATATGAAAGCCGGTGGATCTGTTTGTCCTCCGTCATATTTCACGGTAGACCATAAGATGCATTATCTGTATCAAGAAGGACGGACAGTGTTTAAGTATGCTGTTACAAATATGTCAGAAGTAACCGTAGCACTTGCTGAAAAGAACGGTTTGACGAAAGATAACATTCATTGGATAGTTCCTCATCAAGCTAATCTGCGTATCATAGATGCTGTAGCATCTCGTTTGGAACTGCCTAAAGAAAAAGTGATGGTGAACATACAACGTTATGGTAATACCAGCGGGGCGACTTTGCCGCTTTGTCTTTGGGATTATGAAAAGCATTTGAGGAAAGGCGACAATCTGCTATTCACAGCATTTGGTGCGGGATTTACTTATGGTGCCGTTTATGTGAAATGGGGATATGATGGTAGTGTAAAACAGTAAACGCAATAAGCAAAACGCATCCGATTCAAGATGCGTTTTTTTGTCTGTAAATCACAATATGAGTTATGCATAAAGCTGGATTTGTAAATATTGTCGGCAATCCGAACGTAGGAAAGTCTACATTGATGAATTTGCTGGTAGGCGAACGAGTCTCAATAGCAACTTTTAAAGCTCAGACTACCCGCCATCGAATCATGGGAATTTTGAATACGGAAGATATGCAAATTGTCTTCTCGGATACGCCTGGAGTTTTGAAACCAAACTATAAGCTACAGGAGTCTATGCTTAACTTCTCTGAGTCGGCTTTGGCTGATGCTGATGTGTTGCTGTATGTGACTGATGTCGTGGAGAAGCCGGATAAGAATATGGACTTCATAGAAAAGGTGCGAAAAATGGAAGTCCCAATCCTGTTGCTTATCAATAAAATAGATTTGAGCAATCAAGAGGATTTGGTGAAACGGGTGGAAGAATGGCATGAACTGATACCTCAGGCTGAAATTATTCCCATATCAGCATTGTCGAAGTTTGGTGCGGATGTGGTTATGAAGCGCATTAAGAGCCTTCTTCCTGATTCGCCTCCTTATTTCGGGAAGGACCAATGGACGGATAAGCCGGCCCGTTTCTTTGTGACAGAAATAATTCGCGAGAAGATTCTGTTGTATTATGATAAGGAAATTCCTTATTCAGTGGAGGTTGTGGTAGAACAATTCAAGGAAGAAGCGAAAAGCATTCATATCAATGCTGTTATTTATGTAGAACGTGATTCTCAAAAAGGAATCATTATCGGTAAGCAAGGAAAAGCCTTGAAAAAAGTTTCAACAGAAGCCCGAAAGACGTTGGAGCACTTCTTCCAGAAGAACATTTATCTGGAGGTGTTTGTGAAAGTGGACAAGGATTGGAGAAACTCGGAAAAGAGATTAAAAAACTTTGGATATCAATTAGATTAACCGGTTGGGATAACCGTAAAATAATAGAATATGGGAAATTTAGTAGCAATAGTAGGACGCCCGAATGTCGGAAAGTCCACTCTGTTCAATCGATTGACCAAGACCCGCCAAGCTATCGTTAATGAGCAGGCAGGGACTACTCGTGACCGACAATATGGTAAGTCGGAGTGGCTTGGTCGTGAATTCTCCGTAGTGGATACGGGAGGATGGGTTGTGAATTCTGACGATGTTTTCGAAGAAGAAATCCGTAAACAGGTGATGTTGGCGGTAGAAGAAGCCGATGTGATATTGTTTGTGGTGGATGTAATGAACGGGGTGACGGACTTGGATATGCAGGTGGCTGGTATCTTGCGCCGTACTCAGAAGCCGGTCTTGATGGTTGCCAATAAAACAGACAACAATGATTTGCAATACAATGCTGCCGAATTTTATTCATTAGGATTAGGTGACCCGTATTGTATTTCAGCCTTAAGTGGCTTTGGTACTGGTGACTTGATGGACTTGTTGGTCAGTAAGTTCAAGAAGGACATGGTGGAAGATATGGAGGAAGATATACCTCGTTTTGCGGTTGTCGGCCGTCCAAATGCAGGGAAGTCGTCCATTGTAAATGCGTTTATCGGTGAAGACCGTAACATTGTTACTGATATTGCAGGTACGACTCGCGATTCCATTTATACCCGTTATGAAAAGTTTGGTTTTGACTTCTATCTGGTAGATACTGCTGGTATACGTAAAAAGAATAAAGTAACGGAAGATTTGGAGTATTACTCAGTGATTCGTTCTATCCGTTCGATAGAGAATGCGGATGTCTGTATTTTGATGATAGATGCAACCCGTGGCATTGAAAGTCAGGACTTGAATATATTCTCATTGATTCAGCGTAACCAAAAGGGCTTGGTTGTAGTGGTGAATAAATGGGATTTGGTAGAAAACAAGGATGTGAAGGTCATGAAAACATTTGAGGAAGCTATCCGTTCCCGTTTTGCTCCTTTTGTTGATTTTCCCATCATATTTGCTTCTGCCTTGACCAAACAACGTATATTTAAAGTGTTGGAATTGGCGAAGGAGGTTTATCTGTCTCGTACCACCCGTGTGCCGACAGCACGTTTGAATGAAGAAATGCTTCCTTTGATAGAGGCTTACCCGCCACCCTCCAATAAGGGTAAATATATCAAAATCAAGTATTGTACACAGCTTCCTAATACAATGGTTCCTTCATTTGTGTTTTTTGCCAATCTTCCGCAATATGTGAAAGAACCGTACAAGCGTTTTCTAGAGAATAAGATGCGTGAGAAGTGGAACTTTTCAGGAACACCGATAAATATATTTATACGACAGAAATAAGAGAAAAAAGCAACTCATTGGAGTTGCTTTTCTTGTTGTATAATCATTGCTTGTGGGTTTCTTCCTGCTTGACTTTTTTTAACAAGTCGGATGCAAAGATGAAGTCGTTCAGGCGTTGGTTATTGGCTGAAAAGACATCGTTCTTGGTTCCTTCCCATTCTTTTTTGCCTTGATAGATGAATATGATGCTGTCGCCGATTCCCATAACAGAGTTCATATCATGCGTGTTGATGATGGTCGTCATGTTGTATTCGGTTGTGATGTCGTGAATCAGTTCGTCTATGACAAGCGAAGTCTTTGGGTCAAGCCCCGAATTCGGTTCGTCACAAAACAGGTATTTGGGATTGAGCGCAATGGCGCGTGCAATGGCCACACGCTTTTGCATCCCTCCTGAGATTTCGCCGGGATATTTGTTTTGCGCATCGCTTAGGTTGACGCGATCCAAGCAGAATTGTGCCCGACGGACACGGTCACGATAGGTGTCGTCGCTGAACATGTCGAGGGGAAACATGACGTTTTCCAACACGCTGAGTGAGTCGAAAAGGGCGGCACTTTGAAATATCATCCCCATTTCCCGGCGTAAGGCTTTTTTCTCTTTCTTTCCCATTTCCAGGAAATCGCGATTGTCGTAGAGAATCTTGCCTTGTTCGGGGGTAAGAAGACCTACGATACTTTTCATGAGTACGGTCTTTCCTGACCCGCTCTGTCCGATGATGAGATTGGTCTTTCCGTTTTCGAATCGGGCGTTGATGTCTATCAGGACGTCTTTATCCTCGAATGATTTATAGATGGATTTCAGTTCTATCATCCCATTAAGAGTTGTGTTAGTACTAAGTCGGAGAAAAGTATCAATACGCTGCTCATGACAACGGAGTCGGTACTTGCCTTTCCTACGGCAATGGAGCCTCCTTCGACGGTGTATCCGAAATAGGCGGATACGCTTGCGATGATGAATGCGAAGAAGAGTGACTTGATGAAACTACACCAGATGAACCACTCCTGGAAGCAATATTGCAAACCGTACTCCAGGTCTTCTGCATTAAGTACGCCTCCAAACCAACAGGTGCAGAAAGCGCCGATGATGCCCGACACGATACTGAAGATGACGAGGATGGGTATCATGGTCATAAGTGCAGCTATCTTAGGAAGAATCAGGTAACTAGCCGAGTTGATTCCCATGATTTCAAGGGCGTCTATCTGTTGCGTAACCCGCATGGTTCCCAGTTCGGACGCAATGTTCGAGCCTACTTTACCAGCCAGAATCAGACACATGATGGAGGAGGAGAATTCCAGCAACATGATTTCGCGGGTGGTGTATCCCACAACAAATCGGGGCATCCACGGACTTTCGATGTTCAGCTTGATCTGGATGGTGATGACGGCTCCGATGAAGAAGGAGATGAGGAGTACAATCCCGATGGAGTTCACTCCCAATTGTACCATCTCGTTGATGTATTGTTTGAAATACATCCTCATGCGCTCAGGGCGTGCGAATGTACGTCCCATCAACATGAGATATTTGCCTATGGTGGCTATGGGTGTAAGAATCAGTTTCTTCATATTGGGTGCAAAAGTAGCCTTTTTTTATCTATATAAGTGCAAAAGAATGTCTGATTTTGTGTTCTCTTGTCCGTATACTGAATTATTTTAGTATTTTTGCGGAAAAATAAAATCTTATGACAGAGCAGGAAAGTGTGATTCAACATGCAGAAGCACCTGAAGAGAAGAAGATGGTGCTTCGTGCAGAAGGGCTGGTCAAGAAATATGGAAAGCGAACCGTGGTGAACGGGGTGAACTTTGAAGTCAGACAAGGCGAGATTGTAGGGCTTTTGGGACCGAACGGTGCCGGAAAGACCACTTCGTTCTACATGACGACAGGGCTTGTGGTGCCTAATGGAGGCCATGTGTATCTGGATGATTTGGAAATAACCGATTATCCGGTGTACAAGCATGCACAAGCTGGTATCGGTTATTTGGCGCAGGAAGCTTCCGTTTTCCGTAAGATGAGCGTGGAGGATAACATTGCTTCGGTACTGGAGTTGACGGGTAAGCCGATTGAATATCAGAAGGAAAAACTCGAAAGCCTGATTGCCGAATTCCGCCTTCAGAAGGTACGCAAGAACTTGGGTGACCAACTCTCGGGGGGAGAACGCCGTCGTACGGAGATTGCCCGTTGCTTGGCCATCGACCCGAAGTTCATCATGCTCGACGAACCGTTTGCGGGCGTAGACCCCATTGCGGTGGAGGACATCCAGCACATCGTGTGGAAGTTGAAGGATAAGAACATCGGTATCCTCATCACCGACCACAACGCTCTTGAAACCCTCCGCTTGACCGACCGGGCTTATCTGCTTTTCGATGGCAAGATACTTTTCCAGGGTACTCCAGAGGAACTGGCGGTGAATCCCGTGGTGCGTGAAAAGTACCTTGGCTCGAACTTCAAGCTCACCCGCAAGGACTTTCAGAAAAGCGAAGCCGCAAGAAACAAACAAGCATAAACGGATACCCAATCATAAAACGACACTTTCTGTATTGGAAAGTAAATAGCTGATTATTAAATAGTTAAATCAATCATAAATGATTAATATAGCACTCTTTACGGGTGCTATTTTTGTTTGTGCAAGCATCGTTGTTAATAGTTGCTAAGCCTTTTTACGCCTGTTTTTGTACCTCCTGTGTACCTCGCCGCTTGAAATGCGATTTTGCGTTGGCGAGGTGATGGAAAAATGAGACGCTGTGAGACACAGTGAGACGCAGAGATACATTTTTGGCGAAATTAAAAGATAAATGAAATGGCTAGTAACATCGACATTCAGA
>JAFVTL010000066.1 GCA_017503235.1 Bacteroidaceae bacterium
GTTTTCAGCCAAGCCGATGAATAAGAAAAGGTTTTGGAGCTGTTTACTCTCCAACGGAGGAAGAAAACTCGTGCAAATGAGAGCAGAGCCAAGTTTACTTGGTCTATGCCGAATGCAGCCGAGTTTCTGTAAACTGCTCCAAATGGCTTGCCACTTGACCTTTGCTTATTCTAAATGAGGTTTGGCTATCTTTGCATCCGACAATGGGATAAATGATTGACAATTAATTTATAAACTATTTTTTTTCTTGTATTCTAATGGCGAGAAACCTGTATGCTGTTTAAAATATTTGCGAAAAGTGAACTGTTCTGGAAAACGAAGTTCTTGTGCCACATCCTTTACACGAATATTTTTGCGACGAAGCAATTTCTTTGCTTGATTGATAGTAACCAATATAATCCATTCGGAGGGAGTATGTCCGGAAACTTTCTTGATGATTCGGGTGAAATGATTGGGAGAGATTCGCAAGGCATCCGCATAGAAACTGACTTGGCGATGTCTCTTATAATGTCGGAAAAGCAAAAAGATGAATTTGGCCAATATGTTGTCTTCTTTTTCCGGCTTGCTTGGATGCACGGAATTTCGGCTCAGCAGTATTTTGGCATATTCCAATACCGTGATTTGTTCCATCATGACAATGATGTTCTCTATCAACTTCTGTTGTCTGGTGGAAATACCTTCTTGAGCAAGTTCTCTTTTACGTTCGTCGATAAGCTCCTTACGGCGCAAAAGAAAGTCTAAGTGGGTTGGCCCTAAGTTATAGTCAAACTTGTTCATGCGGAGTAAATCTTGGATAATATCGATATTGTCGCTTGCAATAGGTGCGAAATACTCAATGTCGTCTTCGATAATGGGGGTGAACTCAAAGTCATCACTGCTTTCAATGTTCTCCAATTGCACTAAGGGAGACTTGATAAGCACATTACCGTATGTAATATGGCAAGGCTTATCATTGACACTCAAATTACAAGTGCCTTGAGTACACAAGTACAAGCCGACACGCAAATCCTTTTCAAGAAGTTCTTCTGCTTTCATGGTGCAAAAATAAGGATTTACTTCGGATATTGCGCTGAAACAGAATGCTATTTTGACGAAATAGTGGAATTTGCTCAATAAATACATTGTATTGACCTTGAACGCTTGGTTGAAACCCAATAATTTTGCATCATCAAACTTTCAATAAATACATTATGATAAAATATCTGAAAATCATGCTTGCATTGGCCGGCTTAGGTGGAATGCCGGCTATCGCTCAAGCTCAATGGACGATTGACGAATGCCAACGGCTTGCATCAGAAAACTATCCTTTATTAAAAAGGTATAGTTTGATAGAACAAAGTGCGGATTATTCCATCAAGAGCATCAACACCGGTTATATTCCTCAGTTGAGGATGAGCGGACAAGCCACATGGCAATCGGATGTAACCACCCTTCCCGAAGCTTTCAGCAATCCGTCTGCCGAAGGGTTGGACAAGAAGCAGTACCGTCTGGCACTCGACTTGGAACAAACTCTGTGGGATGGAGGCAACAAGAAAGCCCGTAAAGAAATGGTACGTGCGGAAAAACTTACCCAACAATCGCAAGCCGATGTGGAGATGTATGCCATTCGCGAACGGGTGAATAATCTGTTCTTCGGCATCTTATTGCTGGAAGACAAACTCCGGCTGAATGAAGACTTACAGAAACTCCTACTTGCCAACTCGGAGAAATTGGAAAATCTGTACCAAAATGGTGCTGCCATGAAAGCGGATGCTGATGCAGTCCGTGCGGAGTATTTGAAGGTGCGCCAGCAACATACGGAGTTGGCATCGTCGAAGGAAAGTTTCACGCAGATGCTTGCCTTGTTCATTGCTAAGCCGGCATCAGAAATCACTCAATTGCAGAAACCCGATGCAACGACACCTGTAAGTGATGAAGTGAATCGTCCGGAAATGCAACTGCTCAATGCTCAATTGGAGAAAATAGACACGCAGCAAAAATTGCTCAATAGTGGTATCCGTCCGTCTTTCAGCCTTTTTGCACAAGGATATTGGGGCTATCCCGGTTACGATATGTTCAGCGACATGTTCGACCGTTCCCCCTCTTGGAATGCCATGGTAGGAGTCCGTATGAGCTGGAACATCGGTAAGCTATATTCACATGGTCAGGAAAGCCGTAAATTGGAATTGACTAAAAGCCAAGTTCAGAATGCGCAGGAAATCTTTCTGTTCAACAATCGCTTGCAAGCAACGGAGGAGCATCATGCCATCCGGCGATACAAGGAGCTGATGAAGGAAGATCACGAAATCATCGCATTGCGCACAGCGGTCAGAGAATCGGCAGAAGCCAAGTTGGAACATGGAATCATTGATGTAAACAATCTGTTACAAGAGATAACCAAGGAGAACGAAGCCAAAACCAACCTGTCCACCCATGAGATAGAAATGCTGAAACATATCTATGAATTGAAACATACTGTCAACCAATAAACTTGAAATATATGAGAACTTACAAACTGATAATATTAGGAACAATGGCTGCTTGGATGACAGCTTGTGAAAATGCGAACCCCGAATATGATGCAACCGGGGTATTTGAGACAACCGAAGTCATCGTGTCTGCACAAGGCAATGGCGAAATCATGCAATTGGCCATCGAAGAAGGTAGTGAAGTCTCTCCCAATGAACTGTTAGGACATATCGACACCATCCAACTGTCCTTGAAACGCCAACAACTGACCGCTACTCTCTCGGCTACGGAAAGCCGTAAATTGGATGTCAACAAGCAGTTGGCCTCCATCCGCCAACAGATAGCCAACTTGAAAACAGAACAATTGCGTTACGAGAAGTTAGTGAAAGCCAATGCAGCTTCTCAAAAGCAGTTGGATGACATCAACTACAACCTCGAAGTGCTGCATAAACAACTCAGTGCCACCTCGGAACAAATAGGTAGCAGTAACAGCAGTTTGTCGGGACAAAGTGCTGGCATTGCCGCCCAAGTGGCACAGATAGACAAGCAGATAGAAGATTGCCTCATAACCAGTCCAATCAAAGGCATCATCCTTTCCAAATATGCGGAACAAGGAGAATTTGCCATTCCCGGTCGTGCCTTGTTCAAAGTGGGCGACATTTCAGATATAAAACTCCGTGCGTATGTCTCTGCGCCGCAACTCACCAGTTTGCAAATCGGCCAGAAAGTAAAGGTGTATGCCGACTTTGGAGAAACCGACTGCAAAGAATATGAAGGAACGGTGACATGGATAAGTGCAGAGGCGGAATTTACACCCAAGACCATACAGACGAGAGACGAACGTTCCAATTTGGTGTATGCCATCAAGATAGCAGTCAAGAATGACGGCATGATTAAGAGAGGGATGTATGGTAATGTAAAATTCTAAAAACGAGCGACATGAATATCATATCAGTCAGGAATCTGCATAAAACCTATAATAAGGGGAAGACACAGGCATTGAAAGGTGTTGATTTCGATGTGCGCCAAGGGGAAATCTTCGGCTTGATAGGTCCTGACGGAGCAGGAAAGACTACGCTCTTCCGCATCTTGACCACTTTGCTTCTGCCGGATTCCGGCACTGCCCAAGTGGACGGCTACGATGTGGTAAAGGAATACAAGGACATCCGTCGTCACATCGGATATATGCCCGGACGCTTTTCGCTGTATCAAGACATGACGGTAGAAGAAAACCTGGCATTCTTTGCAACAGTATTCAACACCACCATTCAGGAGAATTATCATCTGGTAGAGGACATCTACAAACAGATAGAGCCTTTCAAGCATCGTCGTGCGGGTAAATTATCTGGAGGAATGAAGCAGAAGTTAGCTTTGTCGTGTGCCTTGATTCATGCTCCCCATGTCTTGTTCTTGGACGAACCGACCACGGGTGTGGACCCTGTAAGCCGTA
Source organism: Bacteroidaceae bacterium (assembly GCA_017503235.1). Taxonomy (GTDB): domain Bacteria; phylum Bacteroidota; class Bacteroidia; order Bacteroidales; family Bacteroidaceae; genus Phocaeicola. The sequence goes on from JAFVTL010000066.1 coordinate 3,899, forward strand.
AGGAGTTTTGGGAAATGTTGCAGAAATTGAAGACCAACTTTCACCTAAGCATCGTGGTCTCCACTCCTTATATGGATGAGGCAATGCAATGCGATCGTATTGCATTGATGCAAGGAGGCGAGTTTCTGACTATCGATACACCACAAGGCATCATCAATAGTTATACGGATACGCTTTGGACGGTAAGGAGTGACAACATGCACCGTTTGCTGACGGATTTAAGAAAGACGGAAGGTGTGAAGACAGCTTTCGCATTCGGAGAGAGTCATCATATAACGGTGGATGCTTCCTTAACCTTCGATGCCCTTCGCCAAAAGCTGATTGATTTGGGATATCAAAAAATACAGATAGAAGAAATCACTCCTTCCATCGAAGATTGTTTTATGCACCTTCAAAATTGAAAAGATTATGACAGAAAAAATAATCATCAAAGCGGAACGACTGACCAAACAGTTCGGTCATTTCACGGCTACCGACCACATCACCTTTGAGGTTCGTGAAGGTGAGATCTTCGGTTTCCTCGGTGCTAATGGTGCTGGAAAAACAACTGCCATGCGGATGCTTTGCGGTCTTTCCCAACCGAGTGACGGATGGGCAACAGTGGCAGGCTATGATGTGGCTACCGAACCAGAGAAAGTGAAGCGGAACATCGGCTATATGTCGCAAAAATTTTCACTTTACGATGACCTGACCGTAGAAGAAAACTTCACGCTGTTCGGAGGCATCTATGGTATGAGCAGAAAGGAAATGAAGGAAAAGACTACCCGTCTGCTGGAGGAACTGGACTTCGCTTCCGAACGGAAGACCCTGGTGAAATCCTTGCCTTTGGGATGGAAACAGAAGTTAGCCTTTTCGCTCGCCATCTTCCACGACCCAAAGATTGTCTTCCTCGACGAGCCGACGGGTGGTGTAGATCCCGTTACACGTCGGCAGTTCTGGGAATTGATTTATCAGGCAGCTGACCGGAACATTACGGTGTTTGTCACCACACACTACATGGACGAAGCGGAGTATTGTGACCGTGTGTCCATCATGGTGGACGGTAAGATAGAAGCACTTGACAGTCCTGCCAATTTGAAACAACAATTCGGAGTAGAAACCATGTACGATGTATTTTATGCATTGGCACGCAAAGCAAAGAGAGGTGATTCATGAAACAGTTCTTGTCATTCGTCCACAAGGAATTCATACACATCTTCCGTGATTTCCGTTCGTTGCTCATCCTGCTGATTGTCCCCCAGCTGATGGTAATCATCTTAGGATATATCATCAAGAACGATGTGGAAGATGTGCGGGTGGCTGTGATAGACCCTTCGCACGATGTATATAGCACCCAGATAACGGAGCGGTTGTCTGCCAACAAATATTTTATCCTTCAAGATGAAGTGCAAACAGAAGCCGAGGCACTCGACCTTTTCAGAAAAGGAGTGATTGATTTGGTGGTTGTCTTCTGTCCCGAGTTTTCCAATCGGTTGATACATTCTAAAGATGCCACGATACAGTTGTTGTCAGATGGAAGCGAACCGAATCAGGCAAATATAAGTGTGGCATATGCCCAACAGGTCATCAATAGCTTCCGTCAGGAATTGCCATCCTATTATAGTGGCATGAACATCCAAGTAAACAGCCAGATGCTGTTCAATCCGCAGCAACGCTCCGATGTCAATTTCGTGCCTGGCATTGTAGGGGTTATTATGCTTCTTATCTGTTGCATGATGACTTCGGTGGCCATAGTGCGTGAACGGGAAACAGGAACAATGGAGATTCTGCTGGCATCACCATTGCCTCCTCTGACTGTAGTGATGGCGAAACTGGTGCCTTATATGATCATCTCTTTGTTCAACATCTGTACCATTCTTCTGCTTGCGATATTTATGATGCATATCCCTATTGCTGGCAGTTTGTGGCTCTACATGTTGGTGGCATTCATCTACATCCTTACGGCACTGATGATGGGATTGTTTCTTTCCACTTGTGTCAACACACAATTGGCGGCTATGCTCATATCGCTATTGATGTTGCTCCCAGGAGTATATTTTTCTGATATGGTATTTGCATTGGATAGTATGCCGGCAGCAATCAAGTCGATAAGTAATATCATTCCTGCAAAATGGTTCATTGCAGCATCCCGAAAGATACTCATTCAAGGGGTAGATATACTGTATGTATATAAAGAGATTATCATATTGATTGTTCAGGGGTTAGCCTTTTTGTTGTTGTCCTTGAAAATGTTCAAAACAAGATTGGAGTAATGAAAGCATTGAAATACTTATTGGTGAAGGAATACAAGCAGATGTTCCGTGGCTATCTGATTCCTGCCTTATTCGTGTTGGTTCCCTTTGCCTTGACGAATTTGGTTCCTCGAATAGCCACGCAAGAAGTGAGCAATCTGGACATTGCTGTGATTGATAACGACCGCTCTTCCGTTTCCAAGCGGCTGACGGAAAAGATATCCACATCAAAGTTCTTCAATTTTCAGTCGCTTTGCGGAAATTACATTGAAGCCTACGACTTGTTGCAACGCGGTGATGTGGATTTCATCATAACCATAGAAAATGGCATTGAAAAGAATCTCTATCGGGAAGGTACGGCAAAAATGATGCTCTCAGTCAATTCAGTCAACGGGATGAAAGGCGGATTGGGAAACAATTATCTCACTCAGATAATAATGCAATACACCAAGGAATTGAACGAAGAAACTGGATACAGCATGGCATCGCCCATGAATATCCGTCCCCGGTTTCTGTTCAATTCCCAACTGGACTACAAGCCTTACATGATTCCAGCCTTGATGTCGTTAGGACTCATCCTTCTGATGGGATTCCTTCCTGCCTTGAATATGGTAAGTGAGAAAGAGAAAGGCACCATTGAGCAAATCAATGTCACTCCGGTTGGTCGTCTGGAATTTATTCTTTCCAAGCTGATACCTTATTGGACTGTCGGATTGTTTATTGTGGGCTTTTCGATGCTGTTGGCTTGGAAAATCCACAATGTCGTTCCTGCGGGCAGCATCTTTTTGGTGTTTCTGTTTGCTGTAGTCTATATCATGACCGTTTCCGCTCTTGGGATCATCGTAGCCAACTACTCCGACACTATGCGTCAGGCAGCCATGATGATGTTCTTTTTTATCATCATTTTTGCTTTGACAAGCGGTTTGGTTTCGCCCGTTTCATCCATGCCAGACTGGGCACAGGAAATCACCCGTTTGAATCCGGTACGGTACATCATTGCGGCATTGCGTGAAATCTTTCTGAAAGGCAGTACATTTACACAGCTTCTGCCTCAATTTATTCCGCTTTGCATCTATGGCTTGGTGACAATGACATGTGCGGTATTCAGTTATCAGAAAAAGCAATAAATTATAATTAAACTCTCAAATAATAATGATTTTTGGGCTTGGACTTTAATTGATGGTAAAAAGGATTGATTATATTTTAATGTAATCAGAGCAATAAAAAGTGACCCGCCAGCAGATCTTACGGGATGCTGACGGGTTCTGTTGTCATTGTGAGGAAGTGGACCCTCAGATTGTTTTAATCTCGTTTTCCAGACAGTTTGTCAATAAAAGCCTCCTTTACCATAGCATAGGCACGCTGTGGGTCAAACTTATCGGCA
>JAFVTL010000067.1 GCA_017503235.1 Bacteroidaceae bacterium
GGTGCCCTCCATCAGAACATTCCCGTTCAAGAAGACTCTCCAAATTTCCGCAACGATCGATCCATGTCCATCTTCCGCAAGTTTTTGGAGAAAGTGGCAGAGGACGATGGAAGCCATCGCTCGGTAACCTACTATGCCGACCAACTTTGCTACACAGCCAAACACCTATCCACCGTTGTCAAGAAAATCAGTGGAAAAGGGCCGCTTGCCATCATCAATGAACACGCCATACAACAAATAAAATACGAATTGAAGCATTCGGACAAGAGCATCAAAGAAATTGCCGATCAATTCAATTTTGTCAATCCGTCCTTTTTCGGGAAGTTCGTAAAAGCCTATACAGGAATGCCACCCTTACAATATCGGAATTCGGCGGAAAAAGAATGACGGGACATTAGAAATTAAAATTCCTTGCCATATTCACATAAGGCAAGGAATCAATCAAAAATTCAAAAAGCTAAATGAATTCTCTACTATCAGAAGTAACTTTGATTCAAATATATGCGTTCTTCTTCACCAGAATTGTCAAACTCAATCTGATTTTCACGAGCTAGCCAACCAATAGCCGTCCACAACTCAGCATCGGACAATTCGATTTGTTCTTTCAATTCCTGGAATGTCCAGCTATAACGACCGATCATTGTTCTCCAAACAATTCCGGCATTGGTTCCAATTAAATTCTTATCCATAGTCTTTGGTTTTAAAAGTTATTCCGCAAATATATACCACTTTGTTCACATTTCACAATAAACATTTCCTTTTTATTGTTTAATTTTACTAAAACCAGCAAATACAGTATTTATATTCGTAAAATACAGCATCAAAATGACAACAAGCAATGCTTCAGTTTCCGTTTGACATACTGTTTAACTTCATACGCCAGCAAGTAAAAACATCCCTGCAATTGTACTTTGTTGGTATCGAGGTGCAACAACTCTGCATACCGCTTCAAGATATAGTTTAGTAAATCGACGTTGTCCGATATCCGGCGCAAGTTCTTGAGCCGCATCTTCAACGATAATTCGGGATAGAACTTCATCCGGTTATTGTCAATCAGCTGAAACGAAAAGCCACCGGAAGGGAGTTCCCGATACAAGATATTCCCAACATTCAAGTCCTGATGATAAACTCCTTGATCGTGTACCTTCACCAACCAAGCCACCAAGGCATCGAGCAACGGATACAAGGCTTGATTGCCCGCATCAAAATCGCGAAGAAAAGAAAGGGAGCGGTCTGGTATATATAGTGAAATAAAAAAACTATTCTGAAGAATACCATGCTTGAAAGTTTCCAGTACCGCTACCCCTTCGGGAGTATCTATCCCCAACTTCTTCAACCGGGAAGCATTCCGATAAGCCCGCTTTGCCTTGCTCTTGCGAAACGTGGAATACATCAACCGATTGAAAGCCGTAATGTGTCCATAACGCTTGACCACCACTTCCACTCCATCCACATGAAAACGTTTTACCTTATTACGGATATCATACAGCACCTCTCCTCTTTCTTCAAATGAAACAGGAGTTATCAGTTCTTGAAGCAAGGGCGAAATCGATTGGTACTTGGGGTTAATGGTCATTTGCATCATTTCTTTTTTGGACAGCAAAATTACATGAACGCCACAATCTTCGATAGTCAAAAAATCCTTTTCAGTTTGCTGTTTTTCCTTGGGCGAAATAAAGAACATGGATTCTGAAAAAAGTGTCATCCCGTACTCGTCCTCTTCCGTAATTTTGCACTCATCATCATTCAATACGCATCAATTATGAAAGATTCAATCCGATACAAATGGAATAGTGGAAAGCCTTGCAAAGCTTGGTTTTTCGTCAAAGGGTTTCTGAAAGCTGTAGTCCCTCATCAGTACTATCAATGGAAAAAGGAAAGACTCCTCCGGCAGTTGGAGCACCGGAAAGACAAGGCATACATCATGGAGCGAGTGGCATATTACAATAAGATTCAGACTCCACAAGCTTTGCCTACGGAAACACGACACGAGCATAAAGGACATTATTATGTCTTCTTGGACCAAATCCGAAACTTCCGTCCGGGTACCTTCCATAAGGCTTACTACCTGGATCTGCAAGATGCCGTCCGCTACTTCGACCGCTCGTTACGCATCAGCTATACACCGGGTGATGTCTATTTCACCCCATCGTTTCCAACCCTCGTCAAAAGCAGACTATTGGAGGAAGACAACCACCATTCGGTAATATTGAAACTAGACAAGCTTCGCCATTTCATGTTTATAGACGACCGGAAAACATTCACAGAGAAAAAAGATGAAGCCATCTTCCGGGGAAAGATTCGCCTAAGCCGACAACGGGAACAATTCTTGCAGATGTATTTCGATTCTTCTTGTTGTGATTGTGGCGTAGTTGACCGATGTCCGGATCATCCGGAATGGGAAACGCCGAAGAAAACCATTCAAGAGCACCTGGACTATAAATTCATTCTAGCATTGGAGGGCAACGATGTAGCATCCAACTTGAAATGGGTAATGTCTTCCAATTCCATCGCCATCATGCCACGCCCCACATGCGAGACTTGGTTCATGGAAGGAAAACTGATACCCAACTATCACTACATCGAATTAAAAAATGATTTGTCCGACCTGGAGGAGCGCATGCAATATTACATCACGCATCCTCACGAAGCCCAACAAATCATTGAACATGCCCATGAATATGTTCGCCAGTTCATGGACGACGAGCGGGAAGAACTCATTCAGATGCTCGTCATGAAGAAATACTTGGATTACACCTCAAAGACATGAAGTCAGAAAACCAACTTCACACAGAACCTAGGCTTGTCCTCTACCCGTCCCTGGACATAGACAAGCAAGCCCTCGTTCGTGGGTTCTGTAACGAGGTAAAGCTGCACCTCTTCGCCTAGCAAGACCTCTGCATCGTAGTTCACGATGATTTCCTTCAGCGGGTTTTCTTGAAGGATGCTTCGGCTCACAGCATCGAGCGCCCAACAGACATACCGCACATTGTTGACATGCGCCATCGTGTCAATGTCCGACCATACCACCTTGTGCGTAGCGGCCAGTTGCGGTTCTACATTATCAGGGAAAATAATCTTGTCCGCCGGTTCCTCGATGGCATGTTCGAAGACACAAGTTTCGGGACTGCTTGCCAACTCCGGATTGCGCACCATGCGTCGGGTATCCATATCAATGATGAGCCACGAAGTCGTAGCCGACACGAGCGGTTCACCCGCTTCATTGCTCAAGAGAAAGTCACGAAGGTAAAGCACCTTAAACGCTCCCTTATGCCAAGTCTGGAGATTCACCGTATTACGCCATTTCGGGTATTGATGAAAGCGCACATGAGTCCGTGAAAGCACCCAAGCCGTATGGTTTTCTTGTAATTGGTCATAACCGAATCCCAATCGGGTAGCATCACGACCGGCTATTTCCTGCATCCAGTCGAGCATCGCTGTAGGTTTCAACAACTGGTTGGCATCTGCTTCGTAACAAGCGATGGTATGATTTTCTGTATATTTCTCTGCCATAGACTTTATGATTTTTTAGGATTTACAGTTGCAAATATACACATCAACAAGGCATCCTGCACTATCTTTTATTCGTTAGTTTTCCTCTATTTTCCCGTCCGAACTTAGGTTATCATAAGTTTCACAGATTAATTATTATTTTTTGCGAACTATACGTATGGATTGAGGTGATACCTGTTTGATGATTATGTTTTCGTCCAAATCATATTGACGATAGATTTCATCATCATAATGACGAATTGTTATAATCTCTACATTCTCCTGCTTATCCACATCTAAACCTGTAGCCATAAGCTCCGAAACAACATCATCAATATGCCATGAAGAATCAACTGCAATATAGATATCAACAGCTGTGTTGTGTACCAGATTGATGTGTATGCGGTGATTATCGAAAATAGCAAAAAGACGCGCAAACATCTCTTCAAGCATATACGACAGATCGATCAAGTGAAGTTTCAACAACACTACGTTATCCTTATGAGTCATGAAAGTTTCATATGTGCGTTCCACATCACCCGTAATCACCGAGCCTGTTGCATGTTTATTACTAAAAGAACGGACATAAAGAGGTATATTCTTCTGCTTAAGATGCTTAATGGTTTTTGGGTGGATAATCTGAGCACCACTATATGACATTTCTATTGTATCCATATAGTTAAGTCGCTCAATCTTCTTGGCTTCAGGGAATTTTTTAGGATCTGCATTGAGAATTCCATCCACATCCTTCCACACAACCATTGAATCAGCATCAAGTACATTTGCCACGATAGCTGCAGAATAATCTGACCCCTCGCGTCCGAGTGTTGTTATTGTTCCGTCAGGAGCACTGCCGATAAAGCCTTGTCCAACAAAAACACTTACAGGACTGTCGGCTATTTCACGCTTCAGTAACATCTCTGAAGCCTCGATATTTACACTAGCATTCTTGTGGAGCTGTTCAGTGAGAAAAGCACGACGCATATCTACCCAACAGTTAGCAACGCCATTTACATTCAAGTAGTTTGAGATAATGGTTGTAGATATCAACTCTCCAAAAGCCACAATGGTATCATACCATAACTCAGCATCAGATTCATGATAAATAGTTTCAAGTACGATATTGCGTAATTCTTCAAAGAAAGCATCTACTCGTCCGATTGTGACATCTGCACCCATAAGGTCGTTGATAATCGTACGATGACATGTATATATCTCATCGATGAGTCTCATCGCCAACTCTTTATCCCCCTGCTGCATAGCAGTAAAAACACCTTCAAGGGCATTGGTGGTCTTACCCATCGCCGAAACAATAATAAATAGCTCCTTTTCGCCTGTAACTATATCGAGGAGATTGCGTACACCAGCTGCATTCTTGACAGACGCACCTCCAAATTTATATACATTCATAAATTAACTATCACATTCTTTGGTTTGACTAAAAAACACATTATCGGTTCTCTCCAGATAGGTATAGCCATATAGACCAGCTCTATAATTGGAGATAAACTCACGGCCTTCTTCCGGGGTGATTATTCCTTGTTTTACAGATTGATTAACCCATACCTCAATTGCCCGAACCATTCGTTTGTGGTCGAACTGCACATAATCCAAAACTTCTGCAATGGTTTCTCCCTCTATAACGCGGTCAATAACATACGAATTGTTCTTGATACTGACATGTACAGCATTCGTATCACCAAACAAATTATGCATATCGCCAAGAATTTCTTGATAAGCACCCACTAAAAACACACCTATATAATAGGGCTCACCATCTTTCAACGGATGGACAGGCAAGTTATATTCGTGGTTAGCAGTGGAAATAAAATGATCAATCTTTCCATCTGAATCACAAGTGATGTCCTGAAGTGTTGCCGTACATGTCGGTTTTTCATTCAATCGGGTAAGTGGCATTACGGGAAAAATCTGGTCAATTGCCCAAGAGTCCGGTAGTGATTGGAAAAGCGAGAAATTGCAGAAATATTTGTCTGGCAAACTTCGCGAAATCCTTTTCAATTCTTCCGGCAAATGTTTACTTTTGGATGCCATAGCATTGACATCCCGTGCTATCGACCAAAACAAGCGTTCAACCAATGCTCGAGTCTCCAAATCTACCAATCCAAGATTGAATAAATCTAAAGCATCTTCCCGAGCTTGCATGGCGTCATGCCACATTTCAATAATACGGGTAGGTGCAAGATTATCCCATATTTCATACAAATCCTTCACTAATTCATGTGCACCCTCATCAATGGTTATTTCATCATTGAATGCAGGGAGCTGGGTACTAGTCAAAGCTTCGAAGACCAATATGGAATGGTGTGCAGTAAGTGAACGGCCTGATTCTATAATTAGATTGGGTTGTGGCAACTGATTTTTCCGGCAAATGTCCACCAAAGCATAAATAGCATCATTCACATATTCCTGAATGGAGTAGTTGATGCTATTACCTGTAACCGAAGAATTTGTGCCATCATAATTTACTCCCAGCCCTCCACCGATGTCCACAAACTGGATGTTGTAACCTTTCTTCATTAGCTGCACATAGAATTGAGTAACTTCCTTTAGGGCTGTTTTGATACGCCGGATGTTTGTCACTTGACTACCTATGTGGAAATGAATCAGCTTGAAGCTATCTGTCAGCTGTTCTTGCTCCAATAGAGCCAATGCTTCCATCAGCTCACTGGAATTCAGCCCGAATTTACTGATGTCTCCACCAGATTCTTCCCATTTTCCGCTACCTGAGCTGGCCAACTTGATACGGATACCGATGTTTGGTCGGACATTCATCCGTTTGGCCAAGTTTGCCAAAGTTCTAAGTTCCATCATCTTCTCTACGACGATGAAAATCTTTCGCCCCATTTTCTGTGCCAACAAAGCCAATTCGATGTAACTTTCATCCTTGTATCCGTTACAGATAATCATTGATTGACTATCCAAATTCAAGGAAAGAACTGCATGAAGTTCAGGCTTCGAACCCGCTTCCAATCCTACATTATACTGATTGGAGTGGCTTACCAATTCTTCCACTACAGGACGCATCTGATTCACCTTGATTGGGTAAACGATGTAACTTTGAGCCTGATACTCGTATTCTTTAGCAGCATGTTCAAAACACTTCGATATTTTAGCTATCCGGTTATGCAAGATATCCGGAAAACGGAGAAGAACAGGCAATGACACATCGTGCAACTGCAGTTCTTGCAACAATTGTTTCAAGTCAATTTCCGGTCCGTTCACTTTAGGGGTAACTACTACATTTCCAGAAGTGTTGATGGAAAAGTAATCCTTTCCCCAATTGTTTATATTATACAACTCTACTGAGTCGTCAACTTTCCATTTTCTCATGTCTTAATTTTAATGATTATCCCATTCTTACCTTGTAATCCTTATAGCCGAACCGACGGATAGTTTCAAAGCCTCTTTGGGAATGATATGTAACAATAGATGGATGAGTTACGCCATTGAACATGGTAGTCTTTACCATCGTATAGTGAATCATGTCACGGAATATGACCAAATCTCCAACTTGTGGCCAATGATTATTGTCAAAAGCCCACGCTCCTACATAGTCACCAGCCAAACAAGAGTTTCCGCCCATATACCATGCTGTTTCTTTACCGACAGGATCGTGCATGCCAATGATTGCCGGCTTGTACGGCATTTCCAAACAATCCGGCATATGGCAAGCAAACGAAACGTTCAGCATCATGACATTTCTACCTCCGTTGTTAAGCACATCTTCCACTCGGCTAACCAATACTCCTGTATCCCAAGTAAATGCACTACCAGGTTCAAGAATGATGCGCAAATGTGGATGTCTGCTCTTGAAATCTTTGAGAATTTCAATCAAGACATTCTCGTCATAATCCTTATGAGTAATCAAATGCCCGCCACCTAAGTTTATCCATTTCAAACTGCTGAAGAAGTGTCCGAATTTCTCTTCTACAGCTCGGAGGGTATTATACAAATCGTTTGGTCTAGATTCGCACAACGCATGAAAGTGGAGACCTTCTATTCCTGTTGGCCAATCGGTTAGCGCATCACGCCTAACTCCTAAACGCGATTGTGGGCTGCACGGATTATATAAATCCGTATCGACGGTAGAGTACTCCGGATTGATACGCAACCCACATGAAACACCTGCAGACATTGCTCTTTCACCATATCTCTTCCATTGCGAAAGCGAGTTAAAAGTAAGATGGCTGCTGTATGAAAGAATTTCTTCGAATTCTTCTTCCATATAGACCGGAGCATAGATATGAGCCTTACATTTCATTTCTTCTGCAATAAGACGAGCTTCGGATAGCGAACTGGCTGTAGCGCCATCAGAATGTTCTGCCAACAATGGGAATATCGGCCAGGTAGCATTAGCTTTTAAAGCCATAATCACCTCAACACCAGCATCTTTTCGCACCTTATCGATAGTCTTTAGATTCTCTTCCAACATCTCCAAATGGAGTACAAAGGAGGGGGATGGGACTTTCTTCAAGTCCCACCCTTCCAAAATAAAATCCTTGTTCATTACAATTCTAGGTCGATGTCGATTTTTTCAATCCAAGGTAAACCTAACTCTCCCAATTCGGCCAAGAACGGATCCGGATTCAATTGCTCTACATTGAAAACTCCTTTACCTTTCCAAATACCGCGTGCCATCATCGATGCACCAAGTGCAGCCGGTACACCTGTAGTATAGCTTACTGCCTGTGTGCCTGTTTCCTGATAAGCCGCTTCATGGTCGCAGTTATTGTAGATGTAGTAAGTGCGTTCTTTGCCATCTTTTACACCTCTAATTCTACAACCGATGGAAGTCTGACCCTGATAATTAGCTCCCAACGATTTGGGATCTGGCAACACTGCTTTCAAGAACTGGATAGGCACAATTTCTACACCATTGTACATAATAGGTTCGATGGATGCCATACCGATGTTTTGGATAACACGCAAGTGTGTGAGATACTCCTGACCAAAGGTCATCCAAAAGCGTGCACGCTTCAGGGTAGGATAATGTTTTACCAAGGATTCCAACTCTTCATGATAGATGAGGTAAGATTCCCTTTCACCAATTTCCGGATAATTTAAAGGCTTATGAATGGCATGAGGTGCTGTTTCTACCCATTGGCCATTTTCAAAATAACGCCCCTTTTGAGTTACTTCACGAATGTTAATTTCCGGATTAAAATTAGTAGCAAAAGCCATGCCGTGATTTCCGGCATTGCAATCTACAATATCCAAATAATGGATTTCATCAAAATGATGCTTCGCTGCATAAGCGGTAAAAATAGCGGATACACCCGGGTCGAAACCGCATCCGAGAACAGCCATCAGGCCTTTCTCCTTGAAACGGTCTTGGTAAGCCCATTGCCAACTATACTCGAAATGAGCTTCGTCTTTCGGCTCATAGTTAGCAGTATCCAGATAATTAACTCCACATGCCAGACAAGCATCCATAATCGTCAAATCCTGATAAGGAAGTGCGACATTAATTACAATGCTCGGTTGGAAGGACTGCATCAGTTGAATAAGTTCCTGTACATTATCCGCATCCACTTGTGCGGTTTTAATCCTATTGCCACCGATTGCTTGCGCAATTTGGTCACATTTGGATTTTGTACGACTTGCCAACATGATGTCTGTGAAAACATCGTCGTTTGCGACTTTGTGTGCCACTACTGTTCCTACTCCACCGGCACCGATAATTAAAACTTTTGACATTTTAAATTATTAGTTATTATAGATGCAGGGTACAGAATTGAGGACCCTGCGGACTCAGTCTTTGGTAAAGTTCATACTTAATATTTGATAAATTAATTTGGCAGCCAAGAAGTCAGGCGCCTTGATTTCATGATGTGGACAAAGTTCCACCACATCCAACCCTATAATATGGTGATTCTTTATAATTGTTTTCAGAAGATTGATAACTTCACGATAAGTCAGCCCATCCGGTTCAGGAGTACCGGTAGAAGGCATATAAGCTGGATCAAGTACATCCAAATCAATAGTGACATAGACATGCTCACCCAATTGTTCGGAAACCTGTTGCATCCAATTGGCATCCTCCTTCAATCTATGAGCATAAAAGATCCGTTCGGGGTTGATGTTTTTCTTTTCTTCAATGGCAGAACTGCGTATACCCACTTGTGTAATTTCATCAGTCAACTCCTTGGCACGTGCCATGACACATGCATGGTTATGCGAAGAACCTTCATAGGTATCTCGCATGTCAGAATGTGCATCCAGTTGGAGAATAGAAAAATTGGGATAGAATTGAGCCATTGCACGGAAAGCACCGATGCTTACCGAGTGTTCCCCACCAATAAGAACAGGGAACTTTCCATCAGCCAAAATAGTTTCCATACGGCTTTGTACATCAGCCGTCATGGCTTCAGGAGAAGAATTAGTCAATACGGGGGCTAATGTTGAAATCCCTTTCTTGTACACTTCCGAGTTAGTCTCGATATCATAAAACTCCAAGTTAGCAGATGCTTCTAATATAGCCTCTGGTCCTAAATCTGCACCCTTTATCCAAGTGCTGGTTCCATCATACGGTACAGGAAGAATAACAATTGCAGCTGTTTCGTACTGTGTCTCAGCAGCTGTAAAGTCCCCATATTTTCTCATTCTATTTTGGCATAAAATATTTTTTTGTTAATACTTTTTTTTCGAGGCCGCAAAGTTAAATAAAAGTTTTAATTATGCAAATGACAGAAAATATGTTATTTAACATAGCATATCTCTGACTATTACATACGTAATTGTAATGAATCGGTGCGACATCATCGCACTTATTTCTGGATTTCCTTCCATATAACATTCAAAGAATTTGTCAATATTCAAATGCAAAAATATTTATTAGTAAACAAGCTTACGATAGACAAATTACTGAATATCATACCTTAATTACTTTAAATTTAAATGATTCTTTGCCGATACCGGTTTTTATTGATACCTTTACCCCATAAACAAGACGAATGATGAAACAGGAAATAATCAATATGGATTCCGTGCAGGACTACAACGAAAACCTCGGTGTGGAAACCTTGCATCCTTTGGTAAGCGTAGTGGACATGTCGGAGCTAAGCGAAATCAGACATTCCCTGAAGCGGTTCGGATTCTATGCCGTGTTCCTCAAGCAGCTGGAGTGCGGCACCATTATGTATGGACGGAGCAGCTATGACTACAGAGAAGGAACACTGATGTGTGTAGCACCCGGACAAATAGCCGGAGCCAATGACGGAGGGGTGACCAAACACCCTAAGGGATGGATTCTGATGTTCCATCCCGACTTGCTACGAGGCACTTCGCTTGCGAACAAGATGCGGGACTATTCCTTCTTCTCCTATACATCGAACGAAGCCTTGCACACCTCGGAGCGTGAACGGCAGACCATTATCGGTTGCATGAAGGAGATACGGGAAGAATTGCAACACCCGATAGACCGCCACAGCAAGCGTATCATCGCTACCAACATCGAATTGTTGCTCAACCACTGCATCCGTTTCTATGACCGTCAGTTCGTGACCCGCGAGGAAATCAAC
>JAFVTL010000068.1 GCA_017503235.1 Bacteroidaceae bacterium
ACCTTTCGCATCGAATACATAGAAATGCAAATCATACAACTGCTTTTCGGGAGTAGTCGCCGCACTACGGCTCACGATAATTTCCTTATCGTTCAATGATTCATAGTTCAAACTCAAGGTTACAAAGCCATCACCTTGATTTTCAGGACGAATTTCCTGCAAGTTGTTGTCATCGGTACAGGCACTAAGTCCTAACAAAGCCATCATTAAAATACCGATAAATGTATATAGCGTTCTCATATTGTTCCTTTTTATTAAAAAGATAAACTTAGTTCATCGCATTGCCATCGCCCTTACCAAAGACCAAGTCTCTGTTTGTTACATCCGTCCATGGAATGCTCTGGTAAAGAAGAAGTACATTTTCATTGGTACGGACACCGGTGATGATATACTGATAACAATGATTGCGGACCAAATTGAAATACACATCATTGGCGTCATTATTGTCATCGTCATATACCTTGAACTCCAACGGATAGTTCACACCATCTACCGTTACGGTCATCCGGGCAGCCGAAGTACCTATATTCTGATATTCCGGCAGATAAACATAATACTCGTCAGCCGACACTTTTACAAAAGCCAGATCAGAATCAACACTTGACGCATATGGGTTGAAAACGGTTTCCTGATCCATTGCCTCGGTAAGCTTAGCAGCCTTATATCCATTAGGCATCACATTGCCCTGCGTGTTATACTTGTTCACTTTTACATTCTGCAAATCGAACATATCGGCGACACTGCTATCCAACTTCACTTCCACCTTGGACATCGAACGGAGCAAATAAATATAACCGTCCACCATGCTCACTTCACCCTGTTCCATGTCCAACGCACATTCCTTTACCCCCCACATGGGAATATAAGTGGATTGTTTGGCAAAAGCATCTGCATTAAATTGATAGTACAAGCCATCCAAGCTGGGAGTGGCAGAGATGTCGTTGCAATTGGCAAACACCATCAGTCTGCAATTCAAACGACCGTTAGAGATATTACGAGAATCAACTTCTGCATCGCCCGTAAATTGATAAACCGTACGACCGTTCTCTTCCAGACGGACTACATCCTCATCAACCACTTCACTCAGACATGTCTGCCCGTCAGCGGAATAGATAAAGACTTGCAAACCGTTATCAGACTTCAAGTCTATCTGGTTCTCATACGCATTACCGGCCAATGCACCAGTTGACGCTTCGTTATCACTCCAAGTAGCACGTGACGATGAATTCAATTCATCGAGTGCCAAAGTAAATGTTATCCTGATATGATTGGATGGAAGCATCACTTCCTCGTCAGCCGACTGCTGACAAGAGGAAACAAAACTAACGAGTATACCTATATATAATATGTATAACCAATTCTTCATACTACAACAGATGGTCATTTATGAAAGATCGGCATCGTTCAACACAATCTGCCAATCGTTGATAATAATGGTGGAATTGGCCCAGTGACCGCTTTCATCGAGGAAGAATGTCATGTTGTACTCATCCTGACGATCCAAATATTCCTGGTCGCTCATCTCGCGGTTATAATGTCCCTTTACCAGAAGTGCATAATCAATCAAAGGAATGGAAAGTACCTTTTCACCTTTGTCATTGGTAATGGTCAAAATCGGATTGTTTTCCATAACGAGGCGACCCACAGTCAGTTCAGCAATAGCCACACCGATGGAAGTCTGGGCTCTTGCACCATCCTTATCCAGTTCGGCTACACCATTATCCTTTCTCCAAGCCTGATAAGTAAGCATTTCATCATCCAACAAACTGTTGTCGTAATCCATCAAACCATTATCATCAGTAATGGTGAAATTGAATTTGCTCACATCAACAGCTTCACCCGACAGGTGTTGAAGAACGATGCGCACATTATTTGTATTCTTTACCAAAGGGATGGTCAAAACTTGCTGCATAGCAGCGCGGGAAGTGAAACTGTGATTGGTCACTTCACCATGCCACAAAGGTTTCAGATCTTCATTGACGATAGCCGTTCCATCAGCACGATGGCTGATGCGGTTCATACGGCAAGTCAGTTCATCAATCGTTGATTCACCTTGTGTAAGGACGGGAACAGAAAAGGATTCTTCGCCTTCGAGTCCTGCCCAAGTAACAAAACGATAGTCACCGGGATTAACTTCAACGGGCATGGTATAACCTTCTTCGCCCAGCATGTCACCTTGCTCTGTACGTTGGTAAACGAACTTTCCGTCCTGATCAAAGGCGTACAACGTTACGGAGCGTACTTCATTAGCGAAAGCATCTGCAAACTTCATGTTGTGGTCGTACTTGAACTTCACTCTGTACTCCACGGAGCAGTCTTCCATCTCTTCGTCAAGGATGTTCGAACAAGATACTGCCATTGTACCCATCAGCAACAAAAGCAACGATTGTATTTTCATTTTCTCAATATTAGCCAGAAGTTTCATACTTATTGTTCTATTATCTCATGGCCGACTCACTGCGGCTCCCTGTTTTCTGTTTCAGTGGGAAACCTATATTATATATGTAAAGGTCTCCAATTCCATACCTCTCTTTGCACCGATATGGCGAGTGCCGTTTGGTTCTATAGGTTAAAAGGACAGAGGGAATGTGCCATATACCATGGACACACCCCTTCGTCCCTTCATTATATTATTCCAATGCAACGTCTTGTGAAACCATATTCCACTTCAAGATCTGAATCTTGGCAGCGATATAGTATTCTTCATCAGTCGGTTTTTCAAAGAATTCGATCTTTTCACTTGGATCGTATACCGGAGTACCCAAGCCAGAGATAGAGTTTACTGACAATTGATAGAAATGGTTACGAACTACACCTTCCAAATCCTGACCAGCTACATTGTGCTTAATTGGAACATAGAAGTATGCATCACCATCTGTCCACTGCATACCCTTGTCAAGACCATTAATGATCGCTTGTGCTGCAGCAACTTCGTCAGCAGTAGCAGTTGTTGGAAGCTGGCCATCCAATACAATTTCAACAGCCCAAGGCTTGGCGTCTTCTTCTGAAGAGGCCTGAACTTTCAAATAGTTTGACCAGTCATTGCTTTTGGTAACGGTTTGGCCTTGTTCATCTGTATATGCATCAACTGTATAGTAACATTCGCTCAACTGGCTGTTGATATAAGTATTCAAACCCTTTTCAGTATAGTACATACCTTTGTACTTGATGATGGTTTCAGCATCTTTTCCTTCAGCCTTAATCTTTGCAGCTACCAACAAAGTAGTAGCAGTTTCTGCTCCTGAAGTATTTTCGTGGCAATATGCCAAGTTTGTACTACCTTCCACAACTTCTTTATAAGAATAGAAAGTATAAGCTTGTGGCACCCAACTGTTTGCCCAGTAAGAACGGAAGTTAGCATCATCGTTCCAATTCCAAGTAGCGTTGATGCCATCAATATTCTTCAACAAATAAGATTTAGGATTGGTCTGTACAATCTGATAACCCACGATTTCAGGTTCCATAGTAATATTAGCTCCATCCAATTTTACATCTTTACCTGTAACAGACAAACTTTCATTTTCTTCAATAGACACCTTGGCCAAGACTCTTTCTACAGTGATAGTAACAGGATTTTGTTTTGCCAAATCTTCTGAACTTTGAATGTTAGCATCAGTCAGCGGAGTAGCAACCATATTATTACCATCTTGCAAATAAGCTGAATTCGACATAGCGAAACCATTATTGGTATCAATATAGTCACCTGAAATACCCTGAATATCAGACAAGCTCTTCTTATCTACATCAGCTACTGTCAAACCTGTATTCAACAAAGCAACCACTTTCGATGGATATGTAGTTGGTTTACTCAGTACAATCACAGCATTAGAAACCTTAGAAGCGGGGCCTTCACCACCATCATTCCAACTGAATTCAGATACATCAACACTTTCTGCCTGAACAAAACCGCCATTGTCATTAAAGAATACAAACAGCGCACTCTTTACGTCGTTTTCTTTATCAGTCCCAACGGCATCATCAGCAGCACGGCTACCCACACCTGGATTTACAATGTTCACAGCAATATAAGAATCACCCTTTGCTGCACCCTTGTTTTCTTCATTGTTCATTACGTCATTGTTGCTGGAGCAACCTGCGAGAACTGCACCCATCATAAGGGCGCTCAAAAATAAACCTTTTGTCTTCATGTAATTTGTTTTTGTCATTATAATTATGAATTTATCGTCTATCTGTCATCTTTCGACGATGCAAAGTAAAATGATATTAAAGAAAGCGACAATCGGCATTTTTGTCAAAATAGAGTGGTAAAATAAGCTAAATTTGTCAAGCCTAAAAAAGGTGGGCGAATCAATCAAAACGTGAATATTATTCCCTTGATACCCAAATTATTCACAAACAGACAAAAGCAAACGCATATTATTCACAATGAAATCAAAACACAGATAATCAAGAAGGATCTATCCAAATACACATAAAAAAAGCGGCAAGGACTGATGATACACACCGTCCTTGCCGCAAGTCCATTAAAACATTTTGCCCGCAGGCTTCCCTCACATATCATTTGCCAAAAATGGCAATATCCTTACGCTTCTTGACTATTTCTTCCAAATTCTTTTCAGCTTCAACACTTCCCATGGCCTTCGCTTCATTAAACAAAGCTTCCGCTTCATCCAAATTGCCCTGCATCATCAACAGTACACCCCGATTGTTCTTTGTTGCCGCCAAATTGGAATCCGACTTCTGCAAATAACGTTCAGCTTGCTTCCAGTTACCTTGCTGGAGTTCGATGGCAGCAGCGTTCATGTTTGCTGTTGGGTCTTCAGGAAACATTCTCACTGCCACCTCGAACACATTATTAAACTCTTCGCTTCCACTTTCATAGGTTTGAGCCACACGGAACATTTCATCCAGACTCAACTGTTGGGGACGCTTGGCAATCACTTCCTTCGCTTCTTCAATCGAGAATTCACGCACTACATAATGTACGGCGTAATCCGAATGACGCAAAGCGGGATAACAATCCTTCAACAAAGCCGCATATACCTTACCTCCATCTACCTTTCTCAGTTCCAGTTCACGCTTGTCTTCATCTAACTGAGTATTGTCAATGATAGCAAGAAGTTCTTCCTTCTGCGGAAGCGAACTGGCAGCTACATAATTACGAAGTCCTTGCCAATCTTCAGGAACCGATGATACTGAAATAACATTATCTTCAAATTCATACAAACCCGACACATACTTCTTCAAAGCTTCAGCACGTCCTTGAGCGAGTCGGGCATTTTGTTTATAGCCACCTTCGGGCGACGCATAACCAACGATGTCAATACCTGTAATGCGAGTATTTGAATCATTTTTCACCAATTCAATGGTTTCACGGATTTTCTGCAATTCAGCGGGATTCTTGCGGAAGTCCGGATAAATCTTCACCTGATTAACCGGGAAATCAAGGAATGCACTTCCTTCTTCTGCACGATTCTTTACTGTTTCCACTTGAGGCGTTACAAATGCAATGGACGGAACAATCGTATAACGAACCAAATTAATAGGCATCAAAGCCAAACGATCTTCTTCCTGCACATGATTTCCACATCCACACAAATCGGCATCCAATTCCAAAGAAGCACCATGCATCCATTCCTCATAAGGTACGCGCGCGATATAATTAACGGTCTGATCTGTATTGTTCTTTCTACGAATCACTTCAAAGGCATCTTCAGGAATACTTCCTTCACGCTGGTTCACGATAGAACGACGACGTCCATAAAAAACCACTGGCGGAAGAACCTTATTCGCACTTCCATCAGCCGCCTGAATGACCGGAGTCAAAGTCAATTTTCTATCGGAAGAGATCTTCATATCAGCGGGAACTGTAATATCCATACCCACCATCACCATCTGGCCATCACTGACCGTAACCGATTTCTTTTCCACAAGAATACCGCTGCCGCCTACATTCTGAGCCTGCATCATAGAGAAGCACGACATTCCCACCATTGCTAAAAGAATATATATGTATTTCATAGGAAATCAATTAAAATAAATAAATCAAACTCAAAGCCGCTTTTGTTGGTCCGAAGTAATTCTTGTCAGACTCCTCCTCCATTTTAGGACATTCCTTACATTCGTATTTCTTATAGGACACACGTGCATAACCAAAACCTAAAGTAGCCTCCAGATTCCAATGCTCACCTAACAGAAACTGGTATCCATAAGAGATACCTGCGCCCCAGAAGTTACCTTTATAACGATAACTATCCAAATCATCAAATACAGAGAAAGGTAAATCAATACCAGTAGTCTGATAATTTCCCACCATTCCATGAACGCCAAAGAAATGCCCGTTAAACTTGTCACACAACCAATAACGTATTTCCGGTTGAATCATTGACAACTTGAGCTGTTTGTCATCGGAAAACTTCCACGGATTATAATAAAGGGGCACATCCAACGTAATCTTCTTGCTAATCCCCAATTCAAAGCCGATATTAGGAATACGCAGAACATCCATTGGAACATTGGTTTTGACGGCAATCTGACCGTACATCGATGATGACACGAGTAGAAGGCTCAAAACAAACAACACTTTTCTAAACATTGATTTCATAAATTTCTGTTCATTATTCAGGCTACAAAGATAGAATCGAAAGTTCAGTCAGACAATCGGACTTTTCATCTATTTATAGAGGTGATTTAACCAAAATGAAAGTTAAACGAAAAAACCAAAACACCACCCATCCGTTTCTGACAGAAATTGCAGCCTCCAAAGGAAAGACTAAACGATATAAACTTAAGGGGTATTTTATTCAATATAGTAAATTACATGGCGGTATTTCATTCATCACAAGACAAAAGAGCGGTGTTTTATTCGCTTTATCCGGCATTAAATAGGCGTTTTGATCACCCTATTATGCTAATAAATGTTAAATACAAGGGTATTTTATTCATTTTTTCTTTTTTTTCTTTGCAGATTGAATAATTCACCTACTTTTGCAGGTGAATGATAATGGGTCAATCATTCAGAAGGGAAATAAAGTATAACGTAAAATTAAGAATTTATGAAAAACTTGATGATTTTAGCTGCCATGCTTTTCATCATCAGCATGACTTCTTGCAGCAATGAAGGGAACGACCCCATCACATTATCCGAAGAATCTAACATCAGTATGCTTACTTCTTACGGAGCACGTAGTTTGTCATCCAATGACGCATATACACAGAAGCTCCAGCTCGAAGACTTACCAGCCATCAGCATTAAAGAAGCAAACAGCATTTTGTCAGCAATCAAAAAACATGATCATTCTCAGAAAGAGTATGCAACACAATGCGAAAACAGCAATGATAACATGGTAAAATTCAGTATTGCCATGAATGAAACCATCAGCAATAAATACACTTTCTCCATCCAATTGAATATGGAAAAGGATACAGAAAGTGATGTAACCTACTTTAAGAATTACACAGCCAATTGTTCCTCAGATACTTTTGCCTGGTATATCAAAGGCTTTTCATTTGCTACCGATAACGAAACCGGGAACAACAAATTTGAAAGCCCCAGCTACCTCTTCTTCAAAATCGCAGACAACGGCATTTACTTCATACAAGTGCCCGTAAGCGTTAAAGGAAGCTATAACCCTGACACCGAAACTGCAGAATTCAGCTATAAATTATAATAGATTCAGGATTTTAATTGGAATCGGGAATTTATCCTAAATGGAAAAAATTCCCGATTTTATCACATTTATTAATTTGAAAAACTTAACTTTGCCAAAAATATACAAATACAAAAAGCATGAATAAGATTCAAATAATCCGTACAATCTGCATAGGAGCAGCCCTATCATGCATTTCAATTTACGCAAACGGTCAGAATACCACAGAAATTCCACAATTTGGAACAAAGGAAAGTCCATTATCTTGGGCGTCCGAACCCATGGCATTTATATTCTACACCATCAGTATCATATTAGCAACCGCTGCAATCACCTATTATATACTTCATTCTAAAAACAAACAGAACCAACAAGACAAGAAAAAAGTTACAGCAAATAATGCACCTTCCAGGGAAGAAGAATCTCCAACATTCCTGAAAGCTTCGGAATCATCGGTAGAAACAAAAACTGTAGCAAACAATCAATCCATCGAAACCGCCGTCTTGAATCCAGAAAACAAGATTCAAGAAATAGTGGACGCACACAACGAACCCCTTACGGAAACTGATAAAAAATACAAGTTGCTTATAATTGAGGATCACAAGGACATCGGCATGTACTTGAAAATTCTATTCTCCAAAGAATACACCGTATATCTGGCCGAGAACGGGAAAAAAGGGATAGAAACCGCCTATGAAGTATCGCCCGACTTAATTATCAGCGACGTAATGATGCCTATCATGAATGGTTTCGAGCTGGCTCGCACCTTGAAGGAAGACATCAACACATGTCACATACCAATCATCCTGCTTACCGCACTGACAAGCGATGAAGACGTCATGAAGGGAATGGAACTTGGCGCAGATGACTATGTAATGAAGCCATTCAACTCAGAAATTCTCAAAAGTAAAGTAAAACGACTCATCAAAAACAGAATAGAACTGAAAAAGGCATACACCAAGTTGCTTGTTACATCCACCCTCGACGAAGTTAAGGAAACGGAAGAGGCCACAGAAGAAACAAAAACTTCAGAAGACCCACTCGTAGCCAAAGCGCTCGGACTAATTGCTGACAATATTCAGAACGAAGACTTCAGTGTCAAGAAATTAGCAGAAATGCTGAACATGAGCCAGCCCACCTTATATCGGAAAATCAAGCAACTGACTAATTTCACCTTGATAGAAATTATAAGAGGCGTACGTCTGAAGAAAGCAGCCGAATTATTGAAGACCAAAAATTACAACGTACAGGAAGTAGCCGAAGCAGTAGGATACAACGATGTCCCTACTTTCAGAAAGCACTTTGTAGACATGTATGGAGTAACGCCTTCCGCATTCAGCAAAGAAGAAGCGTAAGCATACAAAATAACGCATGCTGAAAGAAACATTATTGGGTGAAAAATACTAACTTTGCACCCAAATAATAGGTATAGTATGCAAAACATCAGAAACATTGCCATCATTGCACACGTAGACCATGGCAAAACAACGCTCGTGGACAAGATGATGCTGGCAGGCCACCTTTTCCGTAACGACCAAACTAACGGCGAATTAGTATTGGATAACAACGACTTGGAACGTGAAAGAGGAATAACCATCCTATCTAAAAACGTTTCCATCAATTACAAAGACACTAAAATCAACATCATTGATACTCCGGGACACGCTGACTTCGGTGGTGAAGTAGAGCGCGTGCTCAACATGGCAGACGGATGTATTCTATTGGTAGATGCATTTGAAGGCCCCATGCCACAAACCAGATTCGTACTACAGAAAGCCTTACAAATCGGTTTGAAACCCATCGTAGTGGTCAATAAAGTGGACAAGCCCAATTGCCGGCCGGAAGAAGTATACGAAATGGTATTCGACTTGATGTTCAGTCTGAATGCCACAGAAGACCAACTTGATTTCCCTGTTATTTATGGCTCGGCAAAGAACAATTGGATGGGAGAAGACTGGCAAACACCAACCGATAGCCTCACGCCATTACTCGATTGCATCATTAAGCATATTCCGGCTCCACAACAATTGGAAGGTACACCACAAATGCTGATAACTTCGCTTGACTATTCAGCATACACAGGCCGAATAGCCGTAGGACGTGTACACCGAGGCACACTAAAAGAAGGAATGAACATCACCCTTGCCAAGCGCAATGGTACTCAAGTAAAATCCAAAATCAAGGAACTGAATACGTTCGAAGGATTGGGACGTAAAAAAGTAGAATCCGTATCATCGGGTGATATTTGCGCCATCATAGGCATAGAAGGTTTTGAAATTGGGGATACCATCTGCGATTTCGAAAATCCGGAACCATTACCGCCAATTGCTATTGATGAGCCTACCATGAGTATGCTATTCACCATCAACGATTCTCCATTCTTCGGCAAGGAAGGAAAGTATGTCACTTCACGTCACATACACGACCGACTGATGAAAGAGTTGGACAAGAACTTGGCTTTGCGTGTCAATAAAACCGAAAATGAAGATGGAAAGTGGATTGTATCAGGACGAGGAGTACTCCACCTTTCAGTGCTCATTGAAACAATGCGCCGCGAAGGATACGAACTGCAAGTCGGTCAACCGCAAGTTATTTTCAAGGAAATAGACGGGGTAAAATGCGAACCGATTGAAGAACTGACCATCAGTGTTCCTGAAGAGTTTGCCAGCAAGATGATTGACATGGTGACACGTCGTCGCGGTGAAATGACATCGATGGAGACTCAAGGCGACCGGGTAAATATAGAATTTGACATGCCATCCCGTGGCATTATCGGTCTGCGCACCAATGTACTCACCGCTTCACAAGGAGAAGCCATCATGGCGCACCGATTCAAGGAGTACCAACCCTATAAAGGCGACATTGACCGTCGCAGCAACGGTTCGATGATAGCAATGGAAAGCGGTACTGCCTTTGCATACGCCATCGACAAACTACAAGACCGCGGAAAGTTCTTTATCTATCCACAAGATGAGGTTTACGCCGGACAAGTTGTGGGTGAACACGTACATGAAAAAGACCTGGTCATCAATGTTACGAAGTCTAAGAAACTGACCAACATGCGTGCTTCGGGGTCAGACGACAAAGCCCGCATCATTCCACCGGTCGTCTTTTCACTGGAAGAAGCATTGGAATACATCAAAGCCGACGAGTACGTGGAAGTAACACCCAAAAGCATGCGAATGAGAAAAGTCATTCTCGACGAACTGGAACGAAAACGTGCGAATAAAGAATAAAACAAAAAAGGTTGCTTTTCAGCAACCTTTTTTGTTATTTGTTTCAATCCATAAACTTCACCTTAGCTGCATCACGCGGTTTGGCCGCTGGCGTTTCGGCCGGATAGCCAAAACCAATGCAAAGCAACAAATCATAGTTTTCAGAAAAATTCATCTGCTTGAGGTATTCTGACGCTTCGGCATTATCTTTCATAAAACGAGCGGGAGCGCCCAAACAAACAGAACCTATCCCCATAGACCAAGCTGACAATATCATATTTTCAGCCATCAGTCCGCAATCAACCGGAGAGTAAGCGAAT
>JAFVTL010000069.1 GCA_017503235.1 Bacteroidaceae bacterium
AAAACACACTTTTTTATACAATATCATACACTTGCAATCAAAATTATTAGTAACTTTGCATATCTCTTTACAAAAGAACATGTATAAACACTATAATTAAGAAATTATGATGACAATTGACCAATTTAACTTTGCCGGAAAGAAGGCAATCGTTCGCGTAGACTTCAATGTTCCTTTGAACGAAGAAGGTAAAATCACAGATGACACCCGTATTCGTGGCGCACTCCCAACTCTGAAAAAAGTATTGGCTGACGGTGGCGCACTGATTATCATGTCACACATGGGTAAACCTAAAGGCAAAGTGAACGCAAAGTTCTCATTGAGCCAAATCGTCGATGCTGTTGCTGAAAAATTGGGTGCTCCTGTTCAGTTTGCTCCTGATTGCGCAAAGGCTGCTGAAGCTGCTGCCGCTTTGAAGGCCGGTGAAGTCCTCTTGCTTGAAAACCTCCGTTTCTATCCTGAAGAAGAAGGTAAGCCAGTAGGTATCGACAAGGAAGATCCTGCATACGAAGAAGCAAAGAAGGCCATGAAGACCTCACAAAAGGAATTCTCCAAGACTTTGGCTTCTTATGCTGACTGCTACATCAACGATGCATTCGGTACTGCTCACCGCAAGCACGCTTCTACCGCTGTTATTGCTGATTACTTCGATGCTGACCACAAGATGCTCGGTTACTTGATGGAAAAGGAAGTACAAGCTGTTGACAACATCTTGAAGGACATCAAGCGTCCGTTTACTGCTATCATGGGTGGTTCTAAGGTATCTACTAAGATTGGTATCATCGAAAACTTGATGGACAAGGTAGACAACTTGATTCTCTGTGGTGGTATGACATATACTTTCGCTAAGGCTCAAGGTGGTGAGATCGGCCAGTCAATTGTTGAAATGGACAAGTTGGATTTGGCTCTTGATATCATTGAACAAGCTAAGGCTAAGGGTGTAAACTTGGTATTGGGCACCGACTGTGTAGCTGGTGACGATTTCAAGAACGATTGCAACACTCAAGTATGTCCTGCAAACGCAATCCCTGCTGGTTGGGAAGGTCTCGATGCCGGTCCTGAAACTCAGAAGGCATTTGCTGCTGCTATCGATGGCGCCAAGACTATCCTTTGGAATGGTCCTGCTGGTGTATTCGAATTCGACAACTTTACAGCCGGTTCACGCGCTATCGCTGAAGCCATCGCTAAGGCTACTGCAGAAGGTGCATTCTCTTTGATCGGTGGCGGCGACTCTGTAGCTTGTATCAACAAGTTCGGCATGGCTGACCAAGTATCTTACATCTCTACAGGTGGTGGTGCTTTGTTGGAAGCTATCGAAGGTAAGGTTCTCCCGGGTGTAGCTGCTATCAAAGGTGAATAATCATTCCTTATTGATATAAAAGAAAAGGCATTCTTCAAAGAATGCCTTTTTTCTTCACATAAAACACAATAACTATTGCATATTACAATCTTTTTCCCTAAATTTGCACCGCTTTTGAGAGGAAGCAATATTGGTGTGGTAGTTCAGCTGGTTAGAATACCTGCCTGTCACGCAGGGGGTCGCGGGTTCGAGTCCCGTCCATACCGCCAAATATTGAACAAGTATCGTTTGCGATACAAATAAGGATGGTCCGTTCGTATATCGGTTAGTACTCAAGATTTTCATTCTTGCAAGGGGGGTTCGATTCCCCCACGGACTACACCTGCGGAAATAGCTCAGTTGGTAGAGCATAACCTTGCCAAGGTTAGGGTCGCGAGTTCGAGCCTCGTTTTCCGCTCCACTTTTAGAGAGTTGCCTCTTTAGCTCAGTTGGCCAGAGCACGTGATTTGTAATCTCGGGGTCGTTGGTTCGAATCCGACAAGAGGCTCAAAAAGGAAGATGTTTTCATTGGCATCTTCCTTTTTTTGTTATCTTTGCATCCATAATGATAGACCAACCCACCATAGACCGGATATTGGATGCCGCACAAATTGTAGATGTGGTATCTGAATTCGTAACACTCCGTAAACGAGGTGCGAATTATGTCGGGCTATGTCCTTTTCACGATGACAAGACGCCTTCTTTCTCCGTATCACCCGCAAAGGGCCTCTGCAAATGTTTTGCATGTGGCAAAGGTGGCAATGCCGTTCACTTCATTATGGAGCACGAACAAATGACATACCCCGAAGCACTAAGATGGCTGGCAAAGAAATATCACATAGAGATAAAGGAACGTGAATTAAGCAATGAAGAAAAAGAAGCACAAAGCATACGTGAAAGTCTCTTTGTCGTAAATGAATTCGCCAGAAACTACTACCAGGATATTCTCAACAATCATATTGATGGCAAGACCATTGGTTTGACCTACTTCCGTCAAAGAGGCATTCGTGACGACATCGTCAAGAAATTCCAATTAGGATATAGCACCTCCGCCAACGATGCACTGGTTAAAGAAGCACAAAAGAAAGGCTATAAAAAGGAATTCCTCATCAAGACAGGTCTTTGCTATGAGAAAGAGGACGGAAGCCTCAGAGATCGCTTTTGGGGACGTGTCATTTTTCCTTGGTTAAACATAAGCGGAAAAGTCTTGGGATTTGGGGGACGCGTTTTGGATAGCCGAACCAAAGGAGTGAGCCAAAAATACATCAACTCACCTGAATCTGAGATATTCAGCAAAAGAAAAGAACTATATGGTATTTTTCAAGCCAAGTCATCCATTGTAAAGAATGACTGTGTCTACATGGTAGAAGGATACACCGATGTCATCGCTATGCACCAATGTGGTTTGGAAAATGTTGTAGCCAATTCCGGAACCGCCCTCAGCGAAGAGCAAATACGCCTGCTTCATCGATTCACTTCCAACATTACATTATTATACGACGGAGATGAAGCAGGAATCAAGGCCAGTATGCGAGGTATCGACATGCTGCTTGCCGAAGGTATGAACATAAAGGTTCTATTGTTGCCTGATGGGGATGACCCGGATAGCTTTGCACGCAAGCACAACGCCACGGAATTCCAGCAATATATTAAAGATCATGAAGAGGATTTCATCCGCTTCAAGGCCAACTTATTACTAAAAGAAAGCCAAAATGACCCGATAAAAAGGGCAGGCCTCATCACAGACATGTCGCGCAGTATAGGACTCATTCCTAACGAAACTCTACGATACACTTTTTTAAAGGAATGCGCCTCTATATTAAATGTAGATGAACGGATTGTGATGAACGAGATAAAAAAAATCGTCAAGCAACGTAAGGATGAGTTTATTGAACGAAAAAGAAAGGAAAAAGAAGGGATTACCCCCGAAATCGTTCAACAAACCACACCTTCAAACATACCCGATGAAGGTCTTATCCCTCCACCTCCATATCTTCCGGAAGAGGAGATAAACGCTCCACAAGACCCATCATTCACCCCCAAAGGCAATTGGGAGAAAAAAGCTTCTTACGCCAAGGAAAAGGAACTGATTAAGGCCTTGATACGTTATGGAGGTAAAACAATACTCTATACAGACGCAAAAGGAAACGAGAAGCCGGTAAGCGTCATTCAATTCATCAGCGAGGATCTCAAGCAAGACGAACTTGAATTACAGAATCCATTGCATCAAAAAATATTATCTGACGCTGAGCAACACCAATACGAAGAGAATTTCTCCAGCGAGCGCTATTTCTTAGGGCATCCCGACCCCACCATCAGTCGGATAGCCGCAGATATGGCATACGAGAAGTATCAATTAAGCAAAAGCAACGAACAGGCAATCATAAAGGATGAAGAGCGGCTACACGAACTTATCCCGCACCTGTTGATAGATTTAAAACTGGCTATTCTTGAAGAAGACATGAAGCGTACGATTCAAGAACTTAGCCGTCCTGAAATATACAATAACGCCGAGCACTATATCAAGATCATGGAACATTACAAGAACTTGACTGAAGCGCAGAAAATATTGGCTAAAAAGGCGGGTGACCGGGTTATATTAAAAACCTGACAACACTCAGTTGTGTTGTATCAAGTTCATAAATTCCTCACGGGTCTTAGCTTGATTGAAAGCACCCGTAAAATCAGATGTAGTCGTTACTGAATTTTGTTTTTCAACGCCACGCATTTGCATACACATATGCTTGGCCTCAACCACCACCATCACGCCAAGTGGATTCAACGTTTTTTGAATACATTCCTTAATTTGCAATGTCATTCTTTCTTGTACTTGCAGTCGATGAGAGAATACATCTACAACCCGAGCAATTTTGCTCAACCCTGTTATATATCCATTAGGAATATATGCTACATGCACTTTACCATAGAACGGCAACATATGATGCTCGCATAGAGAAAAGAAATCAATGTCCTTCACAATCACCATCTGGCTATACTCTTCCTTGAATTTAGCAGCCATCAATATTTCGTGAGGGTCCTGATTATATCCTCGTGTAAGAGTCAACATTGCTTTTGCCACCCGCTCAGGAGTCTTCAAGAGGCCTTCCCGCTCAACATCTTCACCCAACAATGACAAGATGCCCTCATAATGGGACTTCAATTGTTCTATTTTATCTATCGACCATTCAGGATGCAACAATTCTTCCATAATCAATTTCAATCCAAGGGAATATTAATTTGTTCGCGAACAATGGAAACTTCTTTATATCTGCCCGTAGCCTTCAAACGACGCATCACGGCATCAGCCTCCTCTATACTGCGATAATCGCCAACACGGCACAACCAACGAGGAGGTTGGAAATATGAATACACCGGAATTTCTGGAAATTCCATCTTTATCTTTTCAGCAATGGCATTAGCTTCATTCCTTGCTACTCGGGAATTGTTACCAGCATAAACTTGTACACGATACCCCCTTGCCTTTAGAACTTTCGATTCAGACGTACCATCCTTCACATAGATTTGCCCTAACAAAGCCGCAATTTTGGGGTCTTGTTTGATTACAATCTGCCCTTTCCCTACTCGATTCTTCTGCAATTCATCTACAATGTTTCGTTGCGCGAATCCCGAAAGGCTAAAGCATGCAAACAATAATATAAAAAAGTATCTCATTATCTAATTTATATAAGCTCCGGCTTGTAGCCGGAGCTTTCTGATTTTACTTGAATGCGTCAATAATACCCTTGAAGTCTGAAACCTTCAAAGCAGCACCACCAATCAAACCGCCATCAACATCTGGCTTAGCAAACAATTCCTTTGCATTAGAAGGCTTACAGCTACCACCATAAAGGATAGAACAGTTGTCAGCAACTTCCTGACCATACTTTTCAGCAATCAAAGAACGGATGTAAGCGTGAATGTCCTGAGCTTGTTCAGGGGTAGCAGTCAAACCTGTACCGATAGCCCAAACCGGTTCGTAAGCCAAAACAATCTTACCAAAGTCTTCAGCAGACAAAGTGAAAACAGAAGCCAACTGAGCAGCAACTACTTCATTCTGCTTTTCAGCCTGACGTTCTTCCAACACTTCACCGATACAGAAAATCGGAGTCAGATTATTAGCCAAAGCCAACTTCACCTTTTCTTCCAAGATTTCAACGGTTTCACCATAGTAAGAACGACGTTCTGAGTGTCCCAAAATAACATATTGAGCTCCAGTAGAAGCAACCATTTCAGCTGACACTTCACCTGTATATGCGCCCGATACTTTATCAGCACAGTTTTCTGCACCTACTCCAATGATTGCACTGTCTACAATCGGAGTTACAGATGCCAGATGAATGAACGGAGTACAGATTACAACATCACAATTAGGCTTGTCAGCAATCAAAGCCTCATTCAATTCTTTAGCAAGAGCAATACCTTCTTGAAGGTTCTTGTTCATTTTCCAGTTTCCTGCAACAATGTTTTTTCTCATTTTTCTATTTCCATTAAAGGGTTAATATTATTAGTTTTATCTTTCGTTATCTTCTTTCTTGAATGACGCTCCCATAAAACATCAACTATACAAATCAAAAGTAACGGTATCAAGAACCATGCCACTACTTGAATAATCATGTATGCCAATGAAGAAGTATTCATCCTCCCAACCGGCAAATCCTCCAACCTACCATCCAATTGATACTCGTCCGGCAAATTATTCGCACTCCACTTATTGACCACCTTTCCCTTTTCTAAAAGCACCAATCCAGGATTGGAACGGACGATGGTCTTCAAGGTTATGTTATCCACCAAACCAAAAGGATATTCAGCACCAGTTCGATCTTTCCAGTTTTCAATGTCACTATCAGGAGATGATGTCAAACAAATAAATCTATAATCATACAAGAGGCAATAATCATACAATTCATTGATCAAATCCACAGAACCGTCATCCGCACGATCCAACTGATGGGAAACGAGTAGAAAAGTATAGCCTTCCTCATCCAATATTTCATCCGTTATATCTATTCCATCTTCATAACCAAGAACAGAGAAATCGCTGATTTCAGGTTCATAGCCTTTCTTCTTCACAGAGGTTTTGGAATCAACAAAAGTCCATGTACTATCCGGATAGTTCTCCAACGTGAATTCTTTTTCAGCCCCATCTTTCTGCAGAATAAAAGTCGTTTCATAAATTGTCGGTTCTTCCCCTTCAGGAATCTCCATCTTACTCCGTATATCACTACCAACATGATAGGGTCGGAAATCGAATACAGGAAGTTCATGCATACAATATACGACCATCGATGCAATATACAAAAATGCATAAATACTTACCACCCAGTCAAGACGTGGAGTTATCAACGGAGATATTTTCTTACGCCATTTAAATACCGAGATTGCTGCAATCAGCAAAACAACATTCTTCCAAAATGTTTCCCAATTCGTCAGCACCAACGCATCTCCGAAACAACCGCAATCCGAAATCGGATTCCGCACAGCAAGCCACCACGTCAACGGAGTCATCACCAGCATTATCAGCAGCAACAAACGGGGCACCACTCTTCTTCGTATACCAAAAAAGAGACAGACGCCTAAGCAGAACTCCAGCATACCCAACATGGCTGAAAAAGCCAGTAGTAAAAATTCCGGAAATATACCGCCCCATCCGAAAGCCTCCAAGTAATCCTGGATTTTATACAATGTCCCTAAGGGATCTATTGCTTTTACAAAACCAGAAAAGACAAAGACCGCCGCCAATAAAAATCGGCACAGATTTGTCCACCAACAGATACAGCGCAAATATGTTACCTTATTCTCCAAACTCCAACTTTATAAGTCCAAAGACAGAATAGTTGATCATATCCATATAGTTGGCATCAACACCTTCTGACACCCATGTTTCTCCATCGTTACACTCAATCTGCTTGGTTCGATAGATTTTCATCAAAATCAAGTCGGTATATGAGCTGATACGCATACTACGCCATGCTTCATCATAATCATGGTTTTTAGCCAACATCAAATTCAAAGCCTTGTCAGCAAAACGATCATACAAAGCCAACGCCTTTTCTTCAGTCATATCATCTTTCTCCGCATAACCCAACTCTAATTGGATCAGTCCGATAATCCCATAATTGACGATACCGATAAATTCCGGTTTGATTCCCTCGTCTACCATGGTTACACCTTTCACTTCTATACTTCGAATCCGATTAGCTTTGATAAATATCTGGTCTGTGATAGACGAAGGACGCATAATACGCCATGCAGCACCATAGTCATGAAGCTTTTTCGCAAACAGGTCGCGACATACACTTATAACATGTTCGAATTGTTTTTGGGTATCTTTCATTTTCATTCAAATATAGGCAACAAAGTTACGCATTTTTCCGTTTATATAGTAAATAAAAAGGTGGAAAAGAAGTCTTTCCACCTTAATTTTACTTTATGCTTCAGTTCTTTATCAAGAACACCGTAACATCTGCCCCGGTCGAAGTATCGTTTTTGTCGTAATTTTGTTCAAACTACATAAAGTCCGAATAGAAACTCCTGTGCGTTGTGCAATGCGGGACAACGAATCACCCTTGCGAACTTTGTAATAATGGTTGCCATCACCCGAAGTAACGGTAGAACCCGGCTTGGCCTTTTTGTTTTTCGTAAACAAATAAGTATCGGCAACGATATCCTGCTTCGTAAAATCGAACAACTTTGCTGGGTCAAGTGCCTGTCCTAACAAACGGGTTTCAAAATGAAGGTGCGAGCCTGTTGAACGGCCAGTATTTCCACCAAGTCCTATTACATCGCCTGCTTCTACATACTGGTCTTCAAAAACCAATTGTTTTGACAAATGACCATAAAGTGTTTCAAGACCGTTTTCATGACGGATAATGATATATTTACCATATCCACGACGACGTCCTTGATTCTTTACCACACGCACTCTGCCATCGAAAGCAGCCCGAATGGTGTCACCTGTCTGTACTTTAATATCCAGACCATAATGTATCCTACGGCGACGAGGACGATAGCCGAACACATCTGTAATCCGAGTATTGGTTGTCGGCATACAGAATTTCGTCAAATCCACCACAAAGCTATCTGGCAAAGTGACATTCTGATAGGAATGAGCATAGGCATTACTCCATTCAGGATACAAGTTATAGCCAGCATCAGTAGCCATTTCTGCCCTTATCTGACGTATTAAGGCAATAGAGTCAATCGCTTTCAATTTCCTGTCAATCGGAGCTTGGCGAGCCAACAAGTCCTGTCCCAGGACGTTTGTGCTTACCAAAGCAAGTAGCAGCGAAAACAGGAAGCGAACACTCTTCAAATTCATCGTTTTTCCAGTATTAAAATTCATCGTTTGCGTACAAGTAGTCAAAAGTGGCCTGCTTATATTCAAATATTTCTTCCGGTTTAAAGAATCTCTTCAATTCCACTTCTGCTGTTTCCGGTGAATCCGATGCATGCACGATATTTTCCTGAAAACTCATGCTATAATCTCCACGGATAGTACCTGCCGGAGCTTTGCGTCCTGTTGTCGGACCAGTTATCATTCTGACCGCTTCTATAGCGCCAACGCCTTCGAAGCAACATACAATAACCGGAGAAGCCATCATGGAATCCTTGACACGTTGGAAGAAAGGTTTTTCACTCAAATGAGAATAATGTTCACTCAGGACATCGTCCGTCAATTGTACCATTTTCATACCCGCCAGACGCAATCCTTTGCGTTCAAAGCGATTGATAATTTCACCGATTAAGGCTCTTTGCACGGTACAGGGCTTTAAAATAACCAATGTTTTTTCCAACATAAACCGATTGTTTTTAATGGATAAGACCACGATTCATAAAAACTTTCCAAAGTTACACTTTTTATTTGAAAAAATATCCTCTTTGTCAAATCTTTTAAGGAAATGAATGACACAAAAAGAAACGAAAAAGCGCTTTACAACACTTTCAAACGCTCTTTTTAGCTTGATTTATGTTATACAACACAAAATAGTAGTTTTAACACATTGCTACTGATTCAAGAAATCGCAGCCCAATTTACATGGTTTTTCCTTAACAAATGCAATTGTCTCCATAAGATTGCATAATCCGGATTGACCGATTCCGGGTCTTCTTCCACAATCTTCATCGCCACCTCACGAACATATTGCAACAATTGTCCATCACGAGCTATATCCGCTATTTTCAAATCAAAAGCCACACCACTCTGTTGGGTTCCTTCCAAGTCTCCCGGGCCCCTTAATTTCAAATCTGCCTCTGCTATTTCAAATCCGTCGTTTGTCTGAACCATGATTTCCAACCTTTTTCTGGTTTCTTCAGACAACTTAAAGGAAGTCACCAAAATACAATAGGATTGATCGGCTCCTCTACCCACCCGGCCTCGCAACTGATGCAATTGAGACAATCCAAAGCGTTCGGCGTTTTCTATAACCATCACCGATGCATTAGGCACATTCACCCCTACCTCTATTACCGTAGTGGCAACCATTATCTGTGCTTCTCCACTGACAAAACGCTGCATCTCTGCATCTTTTTCAGCCGGTTTCATCTGCCCATGTACCTTACAGACTTTATAATCAGGAAATTCATCACAAATGGACGCATATCCTTCCTCCAGATTCTTGATGTCTATTTTTTCGCTCTCCTTGATAAGAGGATAAACAATATATACTTGGCGACCTTCATCAATCTGTTTACGTATGCCTTCATAGAGGCTCTTCCTCCGATTATCAAATTGATGGATGGTTTGAATCGGCTTACGCCCAGGAGGCAATTCATCGATGACAGACACATCCAAATCTCCATATAATGTCATGGCTAAAGTGCGCGGGATAGGGGTAGCCGTCATCACCAGTACATGAGGCGGACACGTATTTTTACCCCATAGCTTGGCACGTTGCGCCACTCCAAAGCGATGTTGTTCATCGATAACTACCATACCCAACGAGGCAAACCCAACCGTATCTTCCAATACCGCATGAGTGCCAATCAGAATCTTCACATCTCCCGTAAGCAATCCCTTTAGGATTTCCTCACGTTTCTTTCCCTTCACAGAACCTGTCAACAATTCAACTCTCACATTCATTCCAAACATCAACTGACTGATGGTTTCATAATGCTGAGTGGCCAGAATTTCGGTGGGAGCCATCATACAAGCCTGATAATCATTATCCAAAGCTATCAGCATGGACATCAGCGCCACCAACGTCTTTCCACTCCCCACATCGCCTTGCAAAAGTCGGTTCATTTGTCGTCCGCTACCCATGTCCTTGCGAATCTCCTTAATAACGCGCTTTTGGGCGCCGGTCAGTTGAAAGGGCAAATTCTGGGTATAAAACGTATTGAACACATCCCCTACCCGTTCAAAACAGAAGCCCCGATATTTCTTTTGACGTTCTTTGGAGTAACGAAGAATGTTCAGCTGGATATAAAAGAGTTCCTCAAACTTCAATCGGTATTGCGCCTTGCGAAGCAATTCGGGATTTTGCGGAAAATGAATGTTTCGTAATGCTTCCTCCAGAGGCATCAAATGGTGTTCAGAAAGAATTTTGGGGCTTAGAGTTTCTTCCCACGGGGATTGAAGCAGCGAAAAAGCATTCTTCATCAACTTCTCAAGCGCATGAGAATTGAGTCCTGAACGCTTCATCTTTTCCGTCGTATTGTAATAGGGTTGAAGCCCCATGGAAGAAATGACCAATCCTTCGGCAGGATCAATATC
The DNA here is from genome assembly GCA_017503235.1 of Bacteroidaceae bacterium. GTDB lineage: Bacteria > Bacteroidota > Bacteroidia > Bacteroidales > Bacteroidaceae > Phocaeicola. Next base: position 11,052 of record JAFVTL010000069.1, read on the forward strand.
AGGATGAGCGACATTGATTCGTCCGTTGAAGACGGTAGGCTTTCCGAACACGACATATTCCTCATTCACTTTATACCTTCCTGTCACATATTTCAATCCTTTAAACCAAACCAAATCAACCACACCCGTCCCGTCGGAAAAATGAGCGACCAAACGACGGCTCCGTCCTTCTCCTACATTTTCATAGCTCAAGATTTTCCCCTTAAGCTGTATATGAGGCATATTTCCATCTATCTCATGGATATAATAAAGACGGCTTCTGTCAACGTATTTATAAGGGAAATAATATAAGAGGTCATGCAAGGAATGAATATCCAATTCCTTGTTTAAAATAGATGCCCGTTGAGGGCCCACTCCTTGCAGATACTTTATATCGCGTGTTGTAATGTCAAACATTTCAACCAATCAACATTTCAGCCAGTTTCAAATCAAAAGGAGTGGTGAGTTTTACGTTTTCCCGATTTCCTTCGACCAGATGAACCTTAATTCCCAACGCTTCCACTACTGAAGCGTCATCCGTAAAATGGCTGGTATACTCCTGATTATAGGCTTTCTTTAATAAAGACACATCGAAAACCTGTGGAGTCTGCACCAGTTTATACTGATCGCGCGGTACCGTTTCACTGCCCTCCTCCGTCAAATGGCGGACAGTTTCCACCACATCCACCACCGGAATAACCGCCTGCCATGCTTCAGCAGCCGAATAACACCGGTCAATCACATCGTTTGAAACAAAAGGACGCACTCCGTCATGCACTCCCACCCATCCTTCTTCTTCTACCAGATTCAAACCGTTCTTTACAGAATGGAAGCGTGTTTCTCCCCCATCAGCTACCTGATGCGGTATATCGAAGGAATATTCACGGCACAAATCTTTCCAATAGTCCTGCTGGCTTACTGGAAGAACCAGAATAATTTGAATGGAAGAATCGTATACATAAAAGGTTTCTATGGTACGCATCAGCACGGGTTTCCCTCCAATGGGTATGAATTGTTTGGGGATTTCCCCACCCATCCGGAGACCTTTTCCGCCCGCAACAATGATGATGTACTTCTTCATAATCAATCCTTTATCATCATACCCTGCTTCAGTTCCTTCACTTTCTCAATACCCACATACTTTTCAACGATGGCAAAGGCAAAATCCATTGCAGCACCAGGTCCCTTACCCGTTATGATATTACCATCTTGCTCCACTAAAGCAGCGGTGTATTCTGCACCCTTCAAGAGCTCCTCAAAGCCCGGATAGCAAGTCGCCTTCCTGCCTTCCAACAATCCACGCTTTCCGAAAACCAATGGAGCAGCACATATAGCGGCCAAGTCTTTTCCTTCAGAAGCAAAAACACGAATCATCGAATCAAGCCCTTCGTGTGCATCCAGGTTGGATGCTCCTGGCATACCACCCGGCAAAAGCAACATTTGAGCATCCTCGAGGGCGATGTCACCAAACATGCTGTCTGCAACTACCGGCACTCCATGTGCACCTACCACTACCGGTCCTTCCATTACTGATACGGTTTCCACTGTCAAGCCCGCACGTCTCAACACATCAACAGGAGCCAATGCTTCGACTTCTTCAAAGCCGTCTGCCAAAAATACAAAAATGGTTTTCATAAGCTACTTCAGTTTAAAATAATAGGTAATCGTACCCGTCTGGTTGTTCACTCCATCCACTTGGTTGAAACGAGCTTTTCGAGCCGCTTCCTCCGCAGCCTTACGAAGAACGGCACTACCCGTATTGGTACGTTTGTTTATACTTGTATGAATGACTTGTCCACTTGGATTCACCGTAATGGTAACCACGACACGGCCTTCTTCCTGCACATTGTAGGCAGGACGCGGCAATCCCTCTTTTCCCAACGAACGACCATTCAAGTCAAAGGTTCCATAACCTCCCACGCCTGTCGCCTGTCCTTCCGAAGAATTACCGGTAGGGCTTCCTTGTACACCGGTTCCCGAGTCGGCCAATCCCTTATTTCCCATTTGCGAACCTTTTCCAAAAGCTCCGGCTACCCGTTTTGCCGCATTCTCAGCAGCAGCCTTTTCCTCAGCTGCTCTTTTTTCTGCCAAAATCCGTTCAGCCTCAGCCCGTTTCTCCGCCTCAGTCTTCTCCTTGGGCTTTACAGGTTCTTCCTTGGGCTTCTGTACAGGAACCTCTATGGATGGTTCGTCCTCTTGGGTAATCATTTCCGCTTCCGAAGGTTCATTCACTTCCGGCTCCACCTCATCCACAACCTCTTCCATCTCGTCCAACACATCGACGTTGGTCATGGTGTAAGGTTCTGAAAAGCCTTGCGACAAAGCCGTTTCGCCCAACATAACAGGTACTCCTCCCTCTTCCTGTGCCTGTGGTTTACGGATAGCAATCATCCACAACAACAGAAACAAGGCTGCATGCAGTACCAACGTACCGGTCCATCCTGTTATTTTACTCTTTTTCATGGGCTTATTTCCTTTCAGGCGGGCGGGTTGCCAACACCATCTTGAAATGATTTTCGTTCGCTATGTTCAGCACTTTGACTATTTCCCGGTAGGGTACCGCTTCGTCTGCATAAAGCGCCACATACATTTCGGGTTGTTTACGGGCACAATCCTGCAAGAAAGCAGGCAGTTCTTCCAATGCTATCGGCATTTCATCCTCATTTCCGAACGCCGTATAATAATTCAGTTGCTTATCTATGATTACTCTTGTCAACGGTTTCGCCGAAGTCTGTTGCTTGCCTTGTGGCAACAATACCTTAATGGCATTGGGCGACACCATGGTCGAAGTAATCATAAAGAATATCAGCAATAGAAATATGATGTCCGTCATGGACGCCATGCTGAAGTTGGGAGATATTTTATGTCTTCTTTTCAATGCCATAGGCCATTATTTTCTTTCGGGTTCGTTCAACAGGTCCATAAAGTCCATCGTACGAGCTTCCATCTGTCCCACTACTTTGTCGACACGAGTCACCAGATAGTTGTAGGCAAACATGGCTGCAATACCCACCACCAAACCACCTACAGTAGTAATCATGGCTTCGTATATACCACCTGACAGCAGTGTGATGTCAATATTGTTTCCGGCATTGGCCATTTCCCAGAAGGCTTGCACCATCCCTGTAACCGTTCCCAAGAATCCAATCATCGGTGCACCGCCCGAAATGGTAGCCACAACCGGCAATCCGTTTTCCAGCTTGGCCACTTCAATGTTGCCGGCATTTTCAATGGCAGCCTGCACATCGGCTACTGGTCTTCCCATACGGGTAATCCCTTTTTCAATCATTCGAGCAGCCGGAGTGTTGGTTATGCGGCAATAGTTAATGGCCGATTTCACTTCACCGCTGCGTATATAGTCGCGGATTCTTTCCATGAACAACGGGTCTTCTTTACCGGCTTTGCGGATAACCGCCAACCGTTCGAAGAAAATGTAAAAACAAACCACGGACAACAATGCCAGTACGGCCATAATCCAACCGCCTTTCAAAGCCATATCCCAAAGGTTGATTTCAGCCACTCCTTCTGTCAAAGGAGTAAGGACCGGATTCTGACCGGCAATGGTATCAGCTATCGAAGCCGCTTGCAAAAAGATATTCATCATGAGAGGAGACATTTTTTATATTCTTCAATCGTTTTTTCAAGTCCCAGATACAAGGCATCGCACACCAATGCGTGGCCGATGGACACTTCGTCTATCCATGGTATCTGCTGGTGCATGTATGCCAAGTTTTCCAGACTCAGGTCATGACCGGCGTTCAAGCCCATACCCAAGCTACGCACCAGTTCTGCGGCCTTCACAAAAGGAGCAATGGCCTCTTCCCGATTCTGCGGATACATCGTAGCATAAGGCTCGGTATAAAGTTCCACCCGGTCAGCACCTGTCTTGGCTGCATATTCTATCAGTTCCAAATCCGTACCTACAAAGATGGAGGTACGCACTCCTGCCTCACCGAATGTATCCATCAATTCAGTCAGGAAAGACTGATGCGTCTTGGTATCCCAACCGGCATTGGATGTTATTTGGTCGGGAGCATCGGGAACCAACGTCACCTGATGAGGTTTTACCTTCAGCACCAGATCGATGAATTCAGGGCTTGGATAACCTTCAATATTGAACTCCGTAGTCAGCAAAGGACGGAGGCTCATTACATCCGACTTGCGGATATGCCGTTCATCGGGACGAGGATGAACCGTAATACCTTCAGCGCCAAAACGTTCACAATCCAGAGCAACCTTCACTACATCCGGATTATTACCCCCGCGAGCATTGCGGATGGTAGCAATCTTGTTTATATTTACACTTAACTTGGTCATCTTATTCAAACAATTATTATCTTTGCACAAACGTGAAGATAGGATGCGGTTCGGGATAAAATCAAGTAGAACTTGCTTGTTCTCCGCTCACCTTTCACTATCTTTGCAGCAAAGATAGCAATAAATACGTAAAAAACTGCACGTCACATGAAATTTGCTCTGTTCGGTAATACATACCAAGCGAAAAAGTCCGCTCACATAGAACGTCTGCTTTCCATTTTGGAAAAGCACGAAGCCGAGATAACCATCAGCCGCGAATTTTATGACTTTCTGACGGAAGACCAGCACTTGTCAATTCCCAACGCACACACCTTCGAAGGAAACAATTTCGAAGCGGATATGGTTTTGAGCATCGGCGGCGACGGGACATTTCTGAAAGCGGCCAGCCTTGTAGGCGACAAAGGAACCCCTATTCTTGGCATCAACACCGGGCGCTTGGGTTTTTTGGCCGATGTTTCACCCGAAGAGATGGAAGAAACTTTCGATGACATCTACAAAGGTCGCTATCAGATAGAAGACCGCAGCGTCTTACAAGTGAGTTGTGAAGGCCAACCCTTGAAGGGATACCCGTTCGGTTTGAATGAAATAGCCGTCCTGAAACGCGACAGTTCATCGATGATTACCATCCATGCCGCCATCAACGGAGCACCTCTCACCACCTATCAAGCCGACGGATTGGTCATTGCAACACCCACAGGTTCAACCGCTTACTCGCTAAGCATCGGGGGACCTATCATCGTACCCCATAGCAACACCATTGCCATCACTCCGGTAGCACCTCATAGCCTCAACGTCCGTCCTATTGTCATCAAGGACGAATGGGAAATCACGCTCGACGTGGAAAGCCGAAGCCACAATTTCCTCATCGCCATCGACGGACGTAGCGAGACTTGCCAGGAAGGCACCCGACTCACCATCCGCAAAGCTCATTATCCCATCAAGGTAGTGAAACGTCCGAATCATGTCTTTTTCCACACATTGAGGGAGAAGATGATGTGGGGAGCCGACGGAAGAGGGTAGAATCTTTTTTAATAAAGACAAACCACGAGAATAACCATCCTCATTTATGCATGATACTTGCCAAGGCACGTTTCATGCTTCTCAATACAGGATAGAGTTGAGGGAAAACACGAATAGCCAACAATACAGCTCTAAGCCTCAAGGAGACTTCGTAGGTAAAGATGTCTTTGATGGGAATTTGTTTCAATAAGGGGTAGAAAGTAGAAACATATTTCTTTTTCCATTCCTTGTTCAATTCCAGTTGTCCGTTGAAAATGATAATTTCCCGATCGACCATTTTTCTTAGCTTTCTTGAGAAATCCGGATTGTCGGATTGAACGGCTTGGGCTATTTCCATCCTACAGCGTATGCTGTCCGGCAATACAGGAACATCACTATTATTGCAAATGCTTCCTTTCCGTATACGATAATAATAAAGGCAGTCAGGTAACTGCAGCAAGGACAACTGCTGTCTTTTAACCTCCAAGGAAAGGTCGTACATATACAACACATCCTCAACAATCCGCCCTTCCCTGAAGCGAAGTTTCTCTATCAAACTAACCCGATAGAGTTTGTTCCATACAACGACAGGCAATTTTCCCAAAATCGCATCCTCGCAACAATGTTCATAAGAATGGATTACGGGATAGTCCATGCGCCACGAAGCATGATTGAAAGTTATTTTGTCCTGTTCTTTCCTATAATACATACAAGCGGTGATTCCCACCTCGGGATGACCATCAAAAGCTTCCAACAATTTCGCGATGAATTGCCTGTCCAAATAATCATCGCTGTCTATAAAGCTGACATATTCACCTCTTGCTACCTCCAAGCCTGCATTGCGAGCAGCACTCAATCCCCTGTTGGGCTGATGAATAACCCTTATACGATTATCTACCATGGAGTATTCATCGCAAATTTTTCCACATTGGTCGGAAGAACCGTCATCAACAAGAATAATCTCCAAGTGCGGATAAGTCTGTCCGACGATACTGTCAATGCATTCTTTCAAATATTCCTCCACATTATATACAGGAACAATGACAGAAACTAAAGGTGTTGAAAGTATATCCATAACTAATGATACATTCGAAGAATGAAGGATTTCATACCTGGAGTAACCAGCCACAAAAGTCCTGCCAGCAATACAGTAAAGATAACAAAATGCACACAAGCCACCCAAAGAAATGTCCCATAATCTGTAACGGAAGGCAACGACATCAACAAGATGACCCAACGAACGATTACATAGGTCATAACCAAGCAAACCAAATGACGAAGATACATCCAGACATAAATGCTTATCTTCTGTCTCAATCCATAACGGAAGAGGAAATAAGGCTTCCATCCCAAAACAACCACAACCAAGCTGACAAGCACTCCCATCAACACACCATCCATTCCCCATAAATAACCAAACCAGCAAGAAAGGCCGACGTTCAACAAGGTTTCAACAATGGGAGCTACAACATCCTGATACATACCATGAGCGGCTATATAAGTTTCCACAGCTTGCCGGGATATCACAACATAGAGAATGGCGGTCATCAGGAACAAAGTAGAACGCGGAAGAATATAGGGCGTGCCTATCCAAACCTGGACAAAAGGTTCAACCAGTTCCAAGAAACAATAAGAACAAACGGAAGCTAAAAGGAAACGGACAGAAAACAACTCTTCGAATACGCGATGTATACGTTCTTTATCCCCTCCTGCCACCAAATTGCCTACACCGGCATGAATACCTGTAAAGAGTGAATGAACCAGACTTTGCAAAGCACTGGTTATCATCATATAGTTGGTATATATAGCAACCACCGAAAGGTTACTGAAAGCGAAAATGACAAGCGAGCTGCTCTTTGTCAGCGCAAAAGTAGCTATATGATGAAAAAGAATTTGTTTCACTTTACCCAAAAGCGCAGGATAACGCTCCATATATCTCCTCCCCTCTCTCCATGACAAGGTAAGGTTCGGATAAATTTTTCCAATCATGCGATTGAGATTCCATGAAGCAATACCCTCAAAAACCACATGAAGCAACAGCCACCATACATAAGGATGTGGCAGAAGAAGCACCGCCACTATTTGAGCCCCACTTTTCAGTAAAAGAATACTTTGATAATGAATGATAATCTGGTATTGCCTTTGGTCGGCACTCAACATCACCTGTTTATAGTTAAAGAAATAGGTCAACAACGTTGAGAACAGAAAGACAGCAAACGATGCATATACATACCCCAACGACAAATCGGACTCCGAGAACACGAAAGGCAGCAATGCCATCATCATTATTCCTCCAACACCGACAAAACATCCCACACATCTATAAAGCCATCCTTGCAGAGCGACAATCTCATTGATGCTGCATTCGTCATGTTGCTGCAAAGGTTTGTAGAGTGTGTAAGCGACAGCCGTACCTATTCCCAGTTCAGACAAGTTGAGAATCCCCAAAAGATTCTGAGCGGTAGTATTCAAGCCCAGAATCTCCATGCCCAAATATTCCAAGAAAATTTTTCGGGATACAAAGCCGACAATGAGGCTAAGCATGCAATACATGAGCCCCACCTTTCCATTAAGTATACTGGAAGAGGTACGCGATTGCGGCATATTACCTATATTCTTCAATTTCATGGTCTCGAAGAAAAATCTACAAATATAATGCAATTTTTTTCGATATCCCATCTTCTTCCACACACTGAGAGAGAAAATGATGTGAGGAGCCGATGAAAGGGAGTTATCAGCGCATATACAGAGAATGAAGAAGAAAAAGAAATTTTGCTTCACTCCCGTCACTCTGTATTGAATACCAAATAGTTGAAGTGCCGAAAATGATAAATATTCGTTCTTTCATCAATACCTGGGCTAGCACCTATACAAGAGGCGGAGCCTTGCTATTCTCACGAACGGCAAGGCTCCCATGAACTTTATTTATTAGATTTTATGTACATCTATCGTAAAGATAGTGTTTTTCAAATTAAGCTTTATTTCATTATTCAATTTTCAGCGTAAGGGAGCTTTCATTATCAGCAACCTTTGTAGCAGCTTCTTTCCCACTAAATGTACAATTACTTGTATATGTCACAGTCGAAGCTTGATTGACATAAAGACCGCAAGCTTTCACACCGGTGTAGCTTCCACCTGTAAAGTCAGCTTTACTACCACCAAGCACTGTTACACCACCATTACCGCCTGAAACCGTTGTATTGATTGTTGCTTCAGAACCGCCTAACACAGCGATAGCATAACTTAAATCATGGCTTGCTGCATTTTCATGGCTTGTGTATGAACCACCACTTACGGTAAGATTTCCGCTTTCTGACACTGCGACAACATTATATGCCCCATTAGCACTTACAGCTTCGCAATCAGTCAACTTCATTGTGGTACCTTTACCATTGAAGGCTGTTCTTTGAACATTTGCAGTAACTTTTTCTGCTGTTACAGTTCCACCTTCTGCATATACTGGAGTATATTCACTCGATACGGATATTGAGCAGTTACTCAATGACAAATCACCACCTTTCACATAGAACAGGGCATTGGCTGTTGTTTTATAGGAGTTAAAGCCAATTGTTTCGACTGATGTTTACGGAAACATCCACTTGGCATTTGGCTTTAACTCCCTGTCCGAAGGACGAGCGAAGCGATAACTCCTTTAACTACATTAACTACTTTAACTACTTCTAACTCCTCTAACTACCAACAAAGGAAACATTAGCTGTAAACAAGCATCGGATTAGCCGTAAAGAGCCGGTTAATTCGCTCTTCCACATAACGTGGAATTTCTCTTCCACATATTGTGGAAGATATTCTCCACATAATGTGGAAGACGTTTTCCACAATATGTGGAAAAGCGAATATTCCATCGTTTTACGGCTAATATAACGGCTCTTTGCAACTAATTTGACGGCTACATTCTCATAAAATTCTCCATCACCATTCTCAAAAGCTCCATCACCGGAGAACTTCACCGTAACAAGCTGATTTACAACAAGTATGAAGTTCCGACCGAAGTGACGGGAAATAAGGCTGTGAACTATCATTATAGCTTCATCCACTTACAGAAAACATCCCATGGCTCAAAACCTTGAAACCATGGGATGGGAGTTATCATGAAACAGTTATGGGTTTTCTGTCAGTGTTCCTTATTTGTTGCGGGCGGTGCGTCGTGCTTCGGAAGAGCGGGTTGCATTGCGACTGCTGGAAGCATTGCGACTTTGGCGGCTGTTTTCCTTAGCCTTCACTTCTGTACGCTTCGCTGCTTCGCGCTTCACCTTCGGTGCATCCTTGGCGGTGGAATTTCCAACCTTTGCCGGTTTGCGTTCCACCTTCTTGGAGGCAGGTGTTTCCTTTCTTGAAGGGCGATTGTCCACTTTATCCTTTCCAGACTTTACCGGAGCGGCATTTACATGACCCGCATTCGGTTTGCCTTTATTTTCATGCTTGCGGTCGACCTTACCGGTGTGAGGTTTGTTTCCCATACCCGGCTTATTGCCCGGACGACGATCCACCTTCGTAGGACCTTGATAAACCGGATGGTTATAATGTTCCTTGCGGTTAGTCTTGTAGTAGCTTACCCCATGATGATGGTCGCGGTGGTGATGACCTTTGTAAGTGGCATAGTGATGCGGCTTTCCAAAATAGAAATGACGTACATCAGTATATACCCGATAGATACGGAACAACCACTTGTTACCCGATGTGTAGATAGGACGGCTGAAGTATTCGGTTTGCAAGAAACGATGGTATTGACGGTCGGAAAGTATCCAGTGCAAATCATCGTTACGAACATCCAGACAGTTATAGTAACGATCGATGGCATAGCCATAGCCACGTACCACGTCGTCCATCAGATAGCGTACGCCATTGAGAAAATCATAATTCACTTCGTACACATCATCATATTGCATGGCGTTCAGCCCCAGTTCGTAAGCCATACGGTCGGTCAGGAACCGTGCTTCCTTTCTCATTCTGCTGTTGCTCATCGCTCCCATTGTGGGGATGCTCATGCCTAGCATAAGAATCATCATCCCGATAGTAGTCAACTTTCTCATAATGCTATTGTTTTAAGGGTTATCATCTTTTTCTGAAGCAAAGATAACGGGAGGAAATTCCGCCTGCAACAGATTTACCCTACCCTTTGCAGGGAATTTCCCTAATTCGAATAGGACTTTCCCTACCCTTCAACAAAAGCGGGGTGTGACACCCATGCGTCACACCCCGCTTCCCAATATTTCTAACGTATCAAATGCTTTTCTCTACATTCCAGACAAAAGCCCTCAAACCGAGCATCTCGGTTTCCTTGTCCATAGCATGAAGGGCTTCGAGCAAAGGATCCACACGATGGTCATCCACCATGGTAATGATGGCAGAACACATACTTGGCCATGCATGGCTTCCATAGTGAGGTTCACCAGTCTTGCTTCCACGTCCCTGCACCTGCTGGAAATAGCTGAATCCACGACAATTCAAACGGTCGAGTGTCTTGATAATACGCTCATAGAAAGCCTGGTCGAAAGTTATCATTACTGATTTCATAATCTGATATCTGATTTTTGATTTATGATTTATGATATTCCAATTCTTTGAAGCACACACGAATCAGAAATCATAAATCATAAATCATAATTAATATTATTGTTTCTTCGCTTTAGTCATCTTGTCCTTATGACTCTGATAATACTCATTCAACATACGTTGTTGCTTCAGAGCCTTACGTGTACGCTTAATGCCTGTACCTGCAAACGAGCAATAGAGCACCGGCACAAGAATCAACGTCAAGACAGTTGAGATGGTCAAGCCACCGATTACCGAAACACCAAGCGGACGCCACATTTCCGAACCTTCACCGGCACTGATAGCCATCGGCACCATACCAAGAATTGTAGTCAAAGTGGTCATTAATACCGGACGAAGACGGCTACGACCTGCTACAACCGCCGCATGAAGGGCAGACATTCCACGTTCGCGACAAAGCATGGTGTAGTCGATGAGCACAATACCATTCTTCACCACGATACCAATCAACATGATACCACCGAGCATACTCATTACGTTGAGAGTCGTACCAGTGAGTGCCAACGCAATCAGGATACCACTGAATGCAAACGGAATGGAGAACATAATGATGAACGGATAGGTCATAGACTCAAACTGGGCAGCCATTACGATGAATACCAGAATAATAATCAAGACGCCCAACGTAGCCAAGTCGGCAAACGATTCCTGCTGGTCTTCATACGAACCGGCAATCTGCACTGAATAACCTGCCGGGATTTCCATTTGATCAATGATAGCTTCACCTGCTGTTACCACATCGCCCAAAGGAACTTCAGAGATTACGGCAGAAACCGTTACAATACGTTCACGGTCCTTACGTTCAATCGTCGGAGGATTTTCACGTTCAACGACTTTACCCAAATCCTTAATGCGAACGCCTTTACCTTGTGGGGTATAGATAAGGATGTTTTCCAAATCGTCAATGCTGGTACGGAATTCGGGAGCATAACGCACTTTCACGTCATATTCATCCCCGTCTTCACGATAATAAGTAGCCAAGGCACCATTCACACGGTTACGCAAATAGGTAGCGGCCGTGGAGAGGTTCAAGCCATGCAAAGCCAACTTGTCGCGGTCAAATTCCACTTGATATTCCGGTTGGTAATCATCACGGCTCACATTCACTTCACGAACACCTTCAATCTTAGCAAGTTCTCTCTGCAATTCAGAGGCAATGCGGTCAGTCACGTCAAAGTCGTAACCATAAATTTCGAAGTCAGCGGTTGACTGACCACCCATACCACCTCCACCACCAGTAGTTACTTGACCTTCATCAAGTTCGGGATAAAGTTTCAGGTCATCACGCATTTCGTTAGAAATCTGTTCTACACCGATTTCACGTTCTTCTACGCTGACCAAACTGATGTTGAATGAGATAATATGGCTACCATTGTCCTGCATGGAAGCAAAGGTATTGTCAGAGTCGGCCTGACCGACACGATAGTTACATACCTTCATCACACCTTGATAGCGAGTCATCCACTTATCGGCCAATTCAGCAGCAACCTCTTGCGCACGTTCTACACGAGCACCGATAGGCAACTTCAATGTTACACTCAAACGACCACTATCCTGCGAAGGGA
>JAFVTL010000070.1 GCA_017503235.1 Bacteroidaceae bacterium
AAAGTGTTTTTAGGTTTCGTAAATAACTGAAACACAGACGGAAATACAACACTCCCAAAATTGAACGGTACAAAAAAGTGCAATAGCAAAAAATGGGAAATCTGAGAGTTTTGCAGAGCGAAACAGCCTTCAAAGATGTGCAAGTTTTAACAGGTCGTTAAGATTATTTAACCTTTTATTTTGAGGTATTTTTGCCGTTTGCTAAGTCTGGCTGACAATAGGAAGTCATTTTAAGGCTTTGCCGATAGCACGAAAATCAACGAAAAATAAGGTTCTTGTACCGCAGTTGTATCTCAGATGCTCTAAATATCTGGGATTCAATGGCAGTTAATGATTTTAAAGCCAAGCCTGGTATGTCATTTTCGCTCATTTTTGAGAAAATGGGGCCCAGCTCCATGTTAAAGTCTGTCATTCCTGCTCTACTTTGATGAAAATTCAGTAACTTTGCATCGCAATGTTTGTAAAACAGCAGACAATATGGCAAAGATAACAGTACAGAATACGCAGATAACGGTCATAAAGCTGAATGAAGATGACTATATCAGCCTGACAGACATGTTGAAGGCTAAAGATGGTGAGTTCTTTTTTTCTAACTGGCTGTGCAATCGCAATACCATCGAGTTCCTTGGAATATGGGAGCGGCTGATGAATCCGAATTTTAATTGTGCCGAATTCGACATAATTAAATCTCAGGCTGGACTGAATCGTTTCCGTCTAAGTGCAAAAGAATGGACGGAGAAGACCAATGCCACAGGGCGAACGCCTTGTACGGCTCAATCAGATAGCCATCAATCAGATGCGTGTATTGGAGAACGACGATAATAGAAACCTGTTAAAATGACATGAGTGGATAGAATATAACATAGAACAACATAAGAAGCGTTAACTTTTTGATTCTTGTTCCAAAATTCGCCAAAATATTAACCTACGAGATGATAGAAGTTGATGCTCGCGTTTAGGCGCGAGCTGAGACTTGTATTAGTAGGTAGGCGTTTGGCGATGCCTTGGAACAAATGCACAGAATCAGACTCGCGCCATCTTTATGTCCAGCGATTAGGAAAGTTTAACGTGCAAAGATGCAGGATTTTCCGCTACACAGCGTTTATAATAGTAGAAATGTTGACAACAAAAAAGAAATAAAAGAAATGACAACAATGAAAATTTGGAGACTCGCCTTTGCGATGCTTGCTGTCCTCTCCCTCGCCTCTTGCAGCAGCGATGATGAAAGTGATTCTGTTTACACTTTTGGGCTCACATCAGCTATTAACGGTAATAATTCCGAAATTGAGGCTATTGAATTTGCCTATTCTGATGCCTACAAGATGAACGGAATCAAATTTAATTCACAATCGTTTGCCCCGGGAACCTCAAAAGAGTTAATACTCAAATCTTGCGAACAGGCAGAGGGTGCTATTCAGACGTCATCTTTAACTTTCGAAGGACGATATGTCTATGAAGTGAAATCTAAAGATGAAACTGTATATCACAAAGTATATGGAGTCCGATAACAGATTAGAAGAAATGAAAACAATGAAGATTTGGAGACTCGCCTTAGCGACACTTGCTGCTTTCTCCCTCGCCTCTTGCAGCAGCGATGATGATGACAAAGACATTACCAAGGAAATTATCATGAATGTTTCCGCTGAACCAGGCGTTATGTATGACCTCTTCGACAGCTTGGGAGAGCATCCCATCGAGTGTATGCAAGTGATGACGGAAGACGAGCCGGGACAATGGCAGAACCTGTACTTTAGCGAAGTCAAAGGCTTCACTTACGAAAGAGGTCATGAATACGTGCTGCGCGTGAAGCGGACTATTCTGGCCAATCCGCCACAGGATGCCAGCAACCGCACATACGAACTGGTACGCATCCTTGCCGACAAGAAAGTGGAAGAGGTGGCAGAGCCTGTGGAGAAAGAAGTAAAGAGTGAAGCCGACATAGAGTATGAGCAGCTGTGCCCGGTAGAGAAGTATGCCATAGCCAAAGGTGGTGAATATATGGTGGATGCCGATGGCAAGGTGACATACGCCGACGGCACGCCTACTCCAGAATTTGACAAGCATGCACAAATCTACTTGGAGAACATTCTCGACAAGAGCCATCCGCTATGGCAGGCTGGTGCCCGTTATATGGCAACCTACACCTATGTGCTCTCACCGCTTACTGATGAAATACGCCTTGTACCGAGCAATCATTCTTGCTTCCTCTTCAAGAACATACTAGCCGAGAGCGAGATGACCCACGTACAGCAATCGATGAAACAGGGAGAAACCCTGCGCTACGCCCTTATCCTCGCCAATGTCTATAAGCGCGGAATACAAAAAGTGGAGTTCACAATTAAGAAGAAATGAGAACAATGAAAATCAGGAGAAAATCGCGATTAAGCGAGTGTTGCCCATATCGAGTAATTTTGTCAATTTCTGCCGTTTTTGGATAATCCGCTTGCGCTCGGCAATTTGTGAACAAGTTCACATTGCGCTCGCTTACTCGCGGATTTCGGGGGATGGTCCCTGACGGGAACCAATTAAGCGGATTTAAGAGGATATAAGGTGATTTAAGGGAACACCCTACGAACCCTCTGCTCATCCACCCGAGGTACAATGGCGGTACAAAATTACTCTAAAAGGGGCAAACGCGCAATAGACGAAGAATAAGGTTAGTTAAGTGGAGTTAATTGTAAGACAGTGTTTTACACGATTTGATTTAAGGTTTGTTTCGGTCTGTTTTGACATAATTTAATCGGTGAAGAATTCATTATAATACTTTAATGAGTAATGAAAAGGGAATTATAGTTAATCTTTGTAGCATAGGTGAAACTTTCACTGGATATGGAAATGCCGACAGTGCCTTATATTATTATCAAAAAGCATATCGGGAAGTTTTAAAGACAAAGGATAAAAAGCTGACAGACTGGGTACTGTTGTATCTCGCTGATTTATATAGGCAATTGGGAGAAACCGACTCTATTCAAATGTTATTCCGTTCATATGATTTACCCCAAAAACCAGATTATTATTATATAATCGGAGATATGTATCTTGCTTACAACCAATTGGACTCTGCATCCTATTACTACAGCAAGATGCTCGAGACAGATAATATGTACGCCAATCAGAAGGCGCATTTCAGACTTGCCGAAATTGCAGAGAAAATAGGTGATACTGAAAGTGTGATGGAACATATCCGCAAGTATAAAGAATGGACTACAGAGATAACCCAAGCTACCAATAGCGAAACCGTCCATAAGATGCATTCCTATTACAACTATCAGTTGCGCGAAAAGGAGAACAACCGCCTGCGTTTAGAGAACGAAAAGCAGGAAAAATGGATGATAGCCGGTATTTTCATTCTTTTGTTGTTTATCAGTTTTATAGCAGGCTATGTACAATATAGCAAACGGAAAAGGACCTTGCTGAACATCCGCTTGGAGAAATTGGAACAGTTAAAGGAAGAACAACATCAAAAAAGTGCCCTTTTCATCGAAGAAAACAAACAGACTATCGAGAGATTAGAAAGGTTACTTCTTCAGAGCAACCAGGAGAGTGATGCCATGAAAGCTTTGCTACGTGCACAGAAGGAGCAGATACAGCGCATGAACCAGAAAGCGGAAGCGGATAAGGAAGAACTGGAACTTGCTGAAGTCGTATTCCGTCAATCAGTCATCTATAATAAGTTCCACTTGGCAGCAAATGACGGAGAACAGCGGATTTCATCGGAGGACTGGGAAGCACTGCGTATAGCAGTAGACCAATGTTACAATAAGTTCAGTGTACGCATCCGTTCTCTCTATCCCATCAGTAATATGGAACTGAAAGTATGCCTGTTACTGAAGATAGGCATAAGTATCACAGGTATAGCTTTGTTATGCGGGCGTACCAAGTCTGCCATTGTTTCAGTGCGTAAACGTCTTTACGAAAAAACTCATCAGCAAAAAGGGAAGCCGGAGCAATGGGACGAATTTATCCTTTCCTTATAATCTGACATTGTGCGAAGCGACAATTGATTGCATGGCAAATTTGTCAACTAACCAGCGCAAGCCTTTCCTGGTCACCAGGAGCGGCTTCTCTTGGTGACCAGGAGCGTACTTTCCAGCTCGGAGGAAAGTACGCTCCTGCTCGGAAGATGTTAATATGCTGGTCGGAGGATATTAATATGCTGGTCGGGAGTGTTTGTGAATTTTGCAAACGCTTGAAAATCAAGCGGATGTACTACAAGGAAAACCCTTTACAAAATACGTCTTTTTATTGTATGCATTTACTCCCTCCGCAATGGATAATTACCCCGAAGCCATTCAAACTTGTCGGGGGCGGCTTTCAGGCGCTCACTGTCCAACAGGGGATTGTAGCGCTGGAGGAAGGCCTCTTCTTCGTCTGGCGAATAGGACATCGAAGGCAATTCGGGAGGGAGGACTTCGAACTCCGCATCGATGTGAAAGAATCGACAGAGGGCTTCGAGCGACATACGGGTGGCATTGGCCTTGCCATCGGCTGAATAGCCGGCTATGTGGGGAGTGGCAATATAGGCAACTTCGCGCAACTCCTTGCTGATGAAGGGTTCGTACTCCCAAGTGTCGATAACGGCATCCCTCACTTTGCCGCATGCCAAAGCGGCCAACAGAGGGGCGGTATCTACCACCTCACCCCGACTGGAGTTGATGAGGTAGGGGGTGCGCTCCAAAGAGAAAAGGAACGCTTCATCGGCCAGATGGAAGGTCTTGTACCTGCCTTCCCGATGCAAAGGAGTATGGAAAGTGATGACATCACATTCACGGGCAATGGTAGAAAGGGAGACGAAGCCTTCTTCGCCCTTGTCGGCACGGGGAGGGTCGTTCAGCAGCACCTTCATGCCCAGCTCACCGGCCATACGTGCCACACGGCTTCCCACATGACCCACACCAACAACGCCCAAGGTGGATTCCTTCAGGTTCAGTCCCTTCTCGCGTTTCAGAAGCAGAAGTACACTGTGTACATATTGCTCTACGGAACCGGCATTGCAACCGGGGCAATTGGTCCACACAATGCCTGCCTCGCGACAATAATCCGTATCGATGTGGTCAAAACCGATGGTGGCCGTAGCAATGAACTTCACACGGCTGCCTTCCAACAGGCGGCGGTCGCAACGGGTACGGGTACGTACAATCAGTGCATCGGCATCGTTCACCACTTCGTTGGTAAAGGCATCGCCCGGCAGGGACACCACTTCGGTGGCAATGCGCGACAAGGCATCGCCGATATAGGGAATCTTGTTGTCTACTATTACTTTCATAATTCTGTCTGCTTCCAATGGGGCAAAGGTAATGATTTTACACCATTATAATTGGCCGTATGAAAAAGTTTCTATAGTTTTGTAAGGTAAAAGCCCCGAAAATGAAGATAACCTATTACATTGCATACGCCCTGTGGTATCTGCTCTCCCTGCTACCCTTGTGGCTGCTCTATTTCGTATCCGACCTCCTTTTCTTCCCGACATACTACCTCGCCCGCTACCGGCGGAAAATTGTACGACGGAACCTCACCGGTTCATTCCCCGAAAAGGACTTGAAGGAAATTGTACGCATCGAGAAGCGCTTCTACCACTTCTTCTGCGACTACATCGTCGAGACCATCAAGCTGTTCTCCATGTCCGAAGAACAGATGAAGCGGCGGATGGTATTCAAGGGAGTGGACCACATCGTCAGCGCTATGGAGAAAGAGGACAAGAACTTCTGCTTTGTCTATCTGGGTCACTACTGCAACTGGGAATGGATAGCTTCACTCCCCTATTGGTGTCCCGACGATGTGAAATGCGGACAAATCTATCATCCGCTCTACAACAAGGCTTTCGACCGCCTGTTCCTCCGTCTGCGCAACCAGTTCGGAGGCGAGTGCATCGCCATGAAGGAAACCCTGCGGAGAATCATCGAAATGAAACGGGCCAAGCAGAAATGCATCATCGGATTCATCTCCGACCAGGCCCCCAAATGGAACAGCATCCACCATTGGTGTGACTTCCTGCACCGCGAGACACCTGTCTTCATCGGTACCGAAAGAATCGGCAAGCAGGTGGACGCACTCATCTACTATGCCGACGTGAAACGTACCCGTCGCGGCTATTACCTCTGCGAGTTCAAGCCCTTGACACACCGCCCCAAGGAAGTGCCCGACTATGAACTGACCGACCGGTTCACCCATCTGCTGGAAGAGATGATCAAGGAACGTCCCGACTTCTGGCTCTGGAGCCACAAACGATGGAAACGCACCAAGGAAGAATGGATAAGAAGACAACAAGAAGAAGAGAAAAAATAAATCCGCTATGAATTGCTATCTTTCACGCAACTACAAAGGTACCTCCAATGCAGGCAACAAGGCCAAGACCGACATCGAACAGGTAATGGAAAGCATGGCCTTCAAGAACGTAGGACTCAAGCAAACCACCCATACCAACAAGTTCCTGCATTTCATATACACCCTGGCAGGAGTGCTCAAAAGCCCCTTCTGCCTTCATGCCGGCGACAAGCTGGTACTCCAATACCCGTTCAAGAAATACTTTACCTTCGTATGCAAACTGGCCCATGCCCGAGGAGCCAAGGTCATTGTGGTCATCCACGACCTCGGCAGCTTCCGTCGGAAAGCCTTGAGCGTGAAACAGGAGATAGAAAGGTTGAACCATGCCGACTACATCATCGCCCACAACGAAAAGATGAAGCAATGGCTGGAAGACCATGGATGCAAGGCGCAACTTGGCACCCTCGGCATCTTCGACTACTTGTCAGAGACTCATGCCGCCCCCAAAGATGAAGCCCGGAAGCCTTATAGCGTACTCTATGCCGGAGGACTCAGCCCGCGGAAGAACAATTTCCTCTACGAAATAGGAGCATACATACAAAGTTTCACCTTCAATCTTTATGGCAACGGATTTGAGACGGAGAAGGCCAAAGGAAAGGAACATTTCCAATACATGGGCTTCGTCAAGTCCGACCAACTGATTGCCACCGCCAAAGGCGACTTCGGGTTGGTGTGGGACGGTTCCTCCCTCGATGCGTGTACAGGCGACTTCGGGGAGTACCTGCAATACAACAACCCACACAAGACATCGCTGTACATCCGCTGTGAACTTCCCGTCATCATCTGGGAGAAAGCGGCACTGGCCGGATTTGTAGAAAAGAACGGTATCGGATTCTGCATCAGCTCACTGAAGGAACTCGAAGAAAAGCTCCGCTCATTGAGCGAAGAGGAATATGCAAGCATGCATGAAAATGTACAACGAATCAGCCGCGAGCTGGCTGAAGGGCACTACATCCGCACGGCTATTTCGAAAGCCCTGACATGCGTTTGAACTTCTTCCTGCGTGCAATGACAAAGAAACGAGCCTTTAACGCCGATGGCAGTTCCTTCACTTTGCACCTTTATTTTCAGTCAATTTGATTTCGCCTTCCATGATGGTAAGCGTCTCTTTTGTATGCCTGTATTGTTCGGAAGCAAGTGAGTTCTCTTCTTTGAAATGCTCACTCTTTATATCAAGAACACCACAGAAAAGCTCGTAAAAGAGGTCGTTAGTCCAGTACTTGTTGCAGTTCTTCTTCAAGGCTTCTATGCGCCAAGGGTGTTCGGCGATATATTCGTCACTGAACCAAGTCATCATGGGTATTCTCGAATTGACAAAGTCACGAGGGTCCCGACGTCTTGATTTTGTTGGCGTACATCCATGATCGGACATATATATCATGGCCTGCATGTTAAGATGCTTTCTGCCGTATTCGTAGAATTGCCTGATTACATCATCCGTATAATGCAGTGAATTGTTGTACTCTGTTACGCCGTCTATCTTATCAGGACTACCCCACACACGCTTTTCCGCCGGATAGCGGTTAATGAAGTTAAAGTGATTGCCTTTGAGGTGCAGCACTAACAGATTGTTGTTGTCAGGATCCACTTCGCCCAAGAAATCCAATAACACTTCATCGTATGGCGTTTTCTTGTTTCTTTTCTCCTGCAAAGTCCATTTGGCTACATCCGCTGTATTGGCAACCAGTGTGACCGGAGTATCCACATCGCCCACATATCCTTGGTTGCTATACCAATGCACCTTTATTCCCAACTTATGGGCAATATCTATTATTGAACAAGAAGCAAAGAACTCTCCCTTATCGTATTGGTTAAATTCGGTAAGAGCCTTTTCAAGGACTTGCACTGTCCTCACATGACAACTGTATGCATTGGGAAATGCGATACAATGTTCCGTATCTTCAAGCATGGTGCGCATCCAGGGTGTTGTGTCCTTGTCGGTACTGCTGAATGCACTCATATAGTCGCGTGTAGCCGATTCACCAAGAACAAGAAGAATCGTCGACGGTTTTTCCGATGGCTTTGCCATGGAAGTCACAGTCAGCGCTTTAATCCGATTCTCTGCTTCAGTCCTGTATTTTTTGTTCTGTGATATATATTCCTTTACAGAATCATAAAGCACAATTATACCAGTTCTCCTGTATAGTCCTTTCTTTGGTCTCCACAGATAAAATGTAACAAACAGCGTTACCGCCGCCGAAATGGCTGTCTGCCACCATTCCTGCAGATGAACAGTAAAACCGTTTTTAATGCATATCCAGGTGAGAAGTGCACTAAACAGTATAATATTAAGAATCAAACTCCTTACTTTCCACGATGCCAGAAACTCTATCACTTCATTCTTAGTTGTCTGCTGCAATGTTTTCATATCGTTTATGTCCACACATTCTGAAAATATGACGCAGTACCCCCATTGCAAGAAAGGAATCAATATAAGCAGAATTTCAAGAATGGTTACAGGAAGCACAGAACAGGGAACGGTAACAAGAATCCCCGACAGCCATCCATACAAATAAATGCCGAATGCAGGGTCTATCTGATTGTCATATTCTGTTGATGAATTCCTGTTTCCCAAATGAAACAATAAAGGATAGGTTATAATCCACAAAAAAGAAGTGAACATCGTCAACAGCATGACAGGTTGCCACAGGTATACTTTGGATATGGCAACAGGGATGGATGACAATAGGGCTGCTATCAGATAACGTCGGAATTGTTGACGTATACAATTACGTGGAAGCCCTTTGTTACAATTTACGTAAATGGCAAAACTTAACGACCATTGTACTAAAGCTATTGCAATGTATATCATGTTATGATTTGAGACTTTTAAACCTTGATATAAAAAATACGGGGGTCCGACAAAAGCATTATATTCCTAACATGCGTTTGAACTTCTTCTTCCGCGACCGGCGGGCTTCAAATCTGTCCAAAGCCTTGAAGACTCCTTCCACTACCTGTTCCTTCGGCCACCCCATGGCTTTGCTATAGGTTGACAACATATCCTCCAACAAGTCGCGACGATGGGTCAAGGTCTGAAGGTTAAGCATGCACTCCTCGAATGAAGGGACACCCGACCGGAAAGTGGAACGATTGGTATCAATCAATACCAGCTCATAAGCATCGTCCTTAGGATGGTACAGGAAGTTATTCAAGTTCAAGTCACCGAAAAGCACTCCCTTCCGGTGCAATGCAGCCAAATGTTCTGCTATAGAAGCCGCCAGCTTCTTGTCATAATCCTCCGTCTTCACCAAAGCGGGATAAGCTGTCGGATAGTCGCAATAGGAAGATACGAAGTAGCCTGTTTGGAACAATCCTCCCGGAGCATCCTCGAAGTAAGCAATCTCATGGGGAGTGTCGAAGCCTCGCGACCGAAGTTCGCCTGCATACAAATAAGCCCGTTCAGCCTTCGTCTTGCGGAAGAAAGTATAGGCAATTCGCTGGAAGAAATTGGCCTTCTTAAACCGCTTGACCACATACTTCTCACCTTCACGTCCGAAAAGCCTCACCACATTGCGTCCTTGGCACAACAATTCACCCTCGTTCCTATCTATCTTTCCTGGCAAACTGCTGATAAAATCTTCAAACTGCTGATAATCGGGATGAACAACTGCTTTCATGAATTCTTTTGATATATTACTTATAACTGTAGCCTCCGTTCACTTCTATCAGACTGCCGTTGACAAATGAATTGTCTACACAGAAGCGATAGGCATCCACAATCTCGTCAACGGATGCAAAGCGGTGGATAGCTGTCTTTTTATAGATATTCTGTTTGATTTCCTCCGGTTTTTCCTTCTGCCACGGAGTTTCAACAAAGCCCGGCACAATGGCATTGACCGTTGTACCCGTTCCTTCAAACTCCTTCACCAGGTTCTTGGCCAGAGCATGAACAGCCGCCTTGGTCACTCCATAGCTCAATACCATGGCATGAGGCATCAGCCCCATCTGCGAGCCGGTGAACAGGATACGTGAGTTCGCCGGTATTATCGGGAAGAACTCCCTAATCAGGATATAGTGGGAATTGACCGCCACTTCCATCATCTTGTCCCAATCGGCATCTTCCGTTTCCACAAACGACTTGCGGATGGTCATACCCGCATTGCAGACAATACAATCTACGTGGTCGCACTTGCTCTTTACATACGATATGAACCGATATACATCTTCACGCGAAGTCTGGTCGGTCTTTACCGCTTCAAAGTTCTCCATCTTCTCGGTAAAATCAGGACCTACATAGGTAGCAAAGACATAATAGCCTTTCTCTCTCAACATATTGGCCACTCCCAGACCGATGCCGGATGTTCCACCGGTCACTACTGCATATTTCATATTTCCATAAAGTTTTTACGTTCGGTAAACCGCTGCATCAAGTCAGCCATTGCGATACTTTCCTTCTGTGAAAAGCGGACAGAGCTATAACGATGATTGAAGATGCAGGAGACGAATTCCTGAAGTTCGTATCTCAGTCCTGCTCCATCCCATTTGTAAAAGAACTTCTTGTTCTCGTTCTGGTCTTCATAACGCAATTCAAAATAATCCGTCTTCCACCACGGAGCAGGTACATAGGCATAGCCCTTGGTACCCGATATAATCAGATTGCCTTCGGTCTTTACACCCAAGCCCAACTTGAACGAACAAACTGCCTTGGGATAATGCATAAAGCCTTTGGTATAGATATCCACCCCGTTCTCCATCAACGAATAGAAACTTACGTGACGGAAGTCCGTACCCAGCAGTTTGATAATGGGCAACAACGGATAAGAACCCAATTCGAACATGGAACCGCCCGCCTGAGCCGGGTCAAACTCTCTCAACGACTTGTCGGGCAACAGTTTGGAGAGCGAGGCTTCAATGTCCACCACCGTTCCTATCACCCCACTCTTTATCATGACCATCAAATGGTTGAACGCCGGACAATGGGCTGTCTTGTTCGCTTCCATCAGTACCACTTGATGTACCTTCGCCAAGTCATACAATTCCTCTGCCTGTCGCCCATCCAGCACAAAGGGAGTTTCGCACAACACATGCTTGCCCGCCAGGATGGCTCTCTTGCAATACTCATAATGGGACAAGTGTGGAGTCGCCACATAAACAGCATCGGACTTTTCCAACAATTCATCAAAATCCGCACAAGCACCGATTCCTTCCTTGTCCTTCAGATAGTCTTTCAAGGATTCCGTATCGACATCGAATGCAGCCTCAACCCGAATACCGCTGACAAAAGGAACCTCCGTCAGGAAACGTTTCCCTACACGACCCATTCCTACAATGCCAAGCTTCACCACCTCCTGTGATTCCTCCCGGAGCATAGTTGAAGAAATGCCTTCCGTTCTTGGCAGATAGACCACCTTGCAATATTCATTCAGGTAATCAAACTTCCCTTCCCAGTCGGAACCAACGGTGAATATATCCACACCATACTTCTGTATGTCGTCAATCTTCTGGCCCACATAGTCCTCAATGATGATTTCATCGGCTATGCCGGTAGCCTTGACCGCTTCCACCCGTTCCAGTACATTGTTTCTGACATTGAGCTTTCCACGTTCCCGGTCGAAATTATCATTCGTCACACCCACAATCAGGTAGTCGCCCAAAGCCTTTGCCCTGCGCAACAAGTTGATGTGTCCTTCATGCAGAAGGTCATAAGTACCGTATGTAATTACCTTTACCATATATTTCTTATAATTTGTCTATCGCTTCATACAAATCCGTATGGTTCTCCTCTTTTCCCCAGAAATGTTCCTTTATCCATTCCTTGTTCTCATAAGGAAGTTTTCGCCCCGATTCAATCACTTCCAGCAAGGCATCGAAAGTATATACCTTATGGGCGGGCATATATTGGTCAAAGTCCCATGCCAAATCGCGTTCGTACTTGATGTACTCCTCATAATCGAATGGGAACAACAGAATTTCCTTATCGGGCATCAGCATATAGTCGTAGTAGATGGAGCTATAGTCGGTTATCATCACATTGCTCAACGGGAGGAGCGGATAGATGTCCGTCCGACTGTCCATGAACAGAATGTGCTTGAACTGCGAAGTGTCCAGTTTGATACGGGTAAACGGATGCAGCTTGAATACAAACAATTCATTCTTTGCGGCCAGCACCTTCTCCAAGCGTTCCAGGTCGAAGCCGGCCTCCTTCAAAAAGTCCTGCCCCCTTTCTCTGAAGGTCGGCATATATATATAGGTACGCGAAGCCTGCATAAAGCGTTCGGCATACACTTGGGTTTCTTTACTTTCGTACTTGTTCACATAGGCAAGCAACTCTTCCCGCGACCATTTGAACAGGGCACACCGCGGATAGTCGCTTTCCACACACCGGCTGACGGGAATACGGAAACTACGGCTGAACTGGTTGCTCATGGCCGGTGCTGTAGACAGGAACAAGTGGGGCTTCATGTAGTGGGCCGGACGATAGAGCTTGTCCAACCAAGTCTGGCTATATCCGTGAATCTTTCTGCCGAACTCCACATTCTTCATGGCAATTCCATGCCAGAGGTTGACACGCTTGGCACCGCCCGAAATCCAATAGTTGAAAGCGGAAATGCGCATATCGAAGACAAAGACTCCAGCCGTCAGTTGATGGTAGATGCCGATGGGCGACCAAGGGTGATAAGCCTTGAACCCGAAGTCCCTGACCAATTTACGCGTCTTCTTGGTCTTGCTTATCCAATAGCAGTCCTTCTTCCCCAACACCAAATGAGCATGGATAAAGAAATACTTGGCATTATCGTTGAATCCTTTGGCCTTGCCTACCAGCCATTTGTCCTTGTTGCGGGGAACCAGACACGACAATCCATAGAACAGAAAGAAGAACAGATGCAACAAAGCACCGGGCACCTTCCTCCATTCTATCTTCGTTTCAGTCTTCTCTTTCATTTTCCTTCTATGCATTTGTTTTCTGCCACATAGCCAATGCAGCCGCAATGGTATCATCCATATCGGCATAGGTATATTGTCCCAAACGGCCTCCAAACAATACATGCTTCAATCCTGATGCACGGGCGACGTATTGTTCATAGACCCTCCGATTCTTTTCATCATTGATGGGATAATAGGGTTCCTTCCCCGGTGCAAAGGTGTCCGGATATTCGCGGGTGATGACCGTAAAGGGTTGCATGCCATATTCAAAGTGCTTGTGCTCGATGATGCGGGTATAGGGTACGGTAGCTTCACAATAGTTCACCACCGCATTGCCCTGATAGTTGTCCGTATCGTCCAACCGTTCCTGTTCGAACTTCAGGCTGCGGTATTCCAGACGGCCGCAACAATAACCGAAATATTCGTCTATACAACCGGTATACAGCACCTTGTCGGCCAAGGCATCCAGTTCCTCCCGATGTTCCAGATAGTTGACGCTCAGCCGCACTTCCACGCCTTCCAGCAACTTGTCTATCAAAAGATTGTATCCCCCTACCGGTATTCCCTGATAAGGATCATTGAAATAGTTATTGTCAAATGTAAAGCGGAACGGGAGGCGTTTGATGATGAAAGCCGGAAGTTCTTCCGCCTTGCGTCCCCATTGCTTTTCAGTATATTCCTTCACCAGCCGTTCGTAGATGTCACGCCCACAGAGTTTCAAGGCCTGTTCCTCCAAATTGGCCGGTTCGTCGATGTGAGCATATACGCTGCGCTGTTCCTCAATCTTGGCTTTGGCTTCGGCCGGCGTCTTTACTCCCCACAACTGATAGAAGGTATTCATGTTGAACGGAAGGTTATACAACTTTCCCCCATACAGGGCCACCGGCGAATTGGTATAACGGTTGAATGTCACAAAGCGGTTCACATAGTCCCACACTTCCTGGTTGTCGGTATGGAAGATGTGTGCTCCGTACTTGTGCACATGAATGCCATCCACATCCTCACAATATACGTTTCCACCGGTATGCGGACGTTTGTCCACTACCAGACAACGTTTTCCGGCATCGGTAGCTTCGCGGGCAAAGACAGCCCCGAAGAGTCCGGTACCCACTATCAAATAATCGTATTCACTCTTTGCTTTCATCGTTGGACACTCTTTTGATTTTATTCAAGATATCAACGGCCTGAATAGACTCCAGACAAGCATAATCCCCTCTTCGACAAGGTTTGTTTCCATAGATGGAACAAGGGCGGCACTCCAAATCCAACTGGACAGCATTCTCTTCGCTTTGCCCCCATCCCATAAATCCGGCTGCCGGATGAGTGGCTCCCCACACCGAGATGACAGGCGTACCAACCAACGAAGCCAAATGCATGTTGGCCGAATCCATGGAAACCATCGCATCCAACCGGCTCATCAAGGCCAGCTCTTCCGTCATCTTCAGCTTTCCCGCCAGAGAGACGGTCTGCGGATAACGCTTTTCCCAGGCTTCCAACTTTTCCTTCTCGGCCTTTCCACCTCCGAAAAGAAAGACTTTATAGCCAGTCATGGACGACAAAAGTCCGATAAGCTCTTCCATTATCCGTTCGGGAAGTATCTTTCCCCGATGGGCTGCAAACGGGGCTATCCCTATCCATCGGTCTGCCCCTTTCGTACCTGTCAGAGGAATGAGAGGGCTCACATCGGCCACCTCGTCTTCAAAGACGCTTCGGAAGGTCGTTTCTACCTCCAATCCCAAGCGACGGAAAACATCTTCATAACGTTCAAAAGAGGTCTTCAAAGGATTGGGGATACCCTTGTGAGGTCTTGTCAGTTGCTTTTTCTCCTTTCTCCCCTTGTCGATGGAAGCGGTACGTACACCGCCCAGCCGGAAGAAAGTGCGGAGCACCTTGGTACGAAGCACATCGTGCAAGTCGGCCACCGCATCGGGAGCCTCCTTCTTCAAGACCTTGAACAAACGGTACAATCCCTGCAAGCCGGGATATTGTTTCACATCCACCCCTATAAAACGGACATTCGAGGGCATCCGTCCGAACAGCGGCGCTACAAAAGGCCGGCTCACGAACACGAAGTCGTGTTGCGGATAACGACGGGCCAACGAATCGATGACAGGCACTGTCATGGCCACATCGCCCAAAGCCGAGAAGCGGATGGCTAACAGTTTCATTTCTTGCCGTAAAGAACCGGATTCAGCGACGGGTCGTTGTACATCTTCATCTGCTTGTACACCTTCATGTACTTGCGTCCGCCTTCAATGTCTTCCAACAATTGGTCGATAGCCGATGACAAGTCCTTTTGCTGTTCCAGAAGCACATCCAGCTTGGCCTGACACTGTGCATGATGTTCGGGAGTGGTGTCCGTGCGGTCCACTTCCTGCTGCATGTGATAGATTTTAAGCGAGAGGATGGACAGACGGTCAACGGCCCATGCGGGGCTTTCCGTATTGATGGTTGCATCAGCCTGCACCTTCACGTCCTTGTACTTGTCGAGGAAGTAGCTGTCTATCAGTTCTACCAAGTCCGTACGGTCCTGATTCGACTTGTCAATGCGGCGCTTCAACACCAAAGCCTCGGCAGGATCAATATTCGGGTCGCGGATGATGTCCTCAAAATGCCATTGGACTGTATCAATCCAATTCTTCAGATAGAGGTAATATTCAATGGACTTGAAAGGATAGGGATTGCTGATAGGAGTATCCACATTGTCTGTTTTATGATATTCGAGAATAGACTCGTCGAAGATGGGGATACAAAGTGCTGTAAAACTCATAATTTCCACATTTTGATTATAATCATACAAAAGTAGAAAAACAATCGCACATTTCCAATTTTTAGGCGCAATATCCGTCTTAAACACAGCTTGGATTTGTTAGCATGCAGGGGTAATTACTGCTTAATCCCTGAATTATTTTTACAAATAAAGAGGGTCTGACCAGCATATTAATATCCTCCGACCAGTATATTAACATGCTCCGAGCAGGAGCGTACTTTCCTCCGAGCAGGAACGGCCGTTCCTGGTCACCAAGTGCGGCCGCTCCTGGTCACCAGGTAAGGCTTACGCTGGTCATAGGGATTTACACCCACTCATCGCTATACCCCCTCCGCTTCGCTCGTCCCCCAAAGAAAGGGACAGCTATGGATACTACTCCTTCCAAATCGGGGAACAGATTGAGAAAGATACTGCATCCTCAGGAAATAACGAGGAAGTTCAGTGTAACTCACTGACAATCAATCGAGGCTGAACTCAGTGACGATGAATTCAACTTCAACTCCCTATATATAATAAGAGAAAAAACGTCAACGGCGCTTCACCCAACCGAAAGTTTTGATACTGGTGTATTTGCGCCAAAGATTTACTGCACGTTTACGGGGAACACCATGACGGCGAATGTAGTCGCGCGCTCCTTCGAGCATGCGGTGTGCCACCTTACCATCCAAGTAAGGGTCATAGTTCGCCACGACCCATTGGCGCTGGCGGATGCTTTCTTCATCGGTCAGCACCTCGTCGAAGACACTACAAAGTTGCGACACCTCGGTGATGTCTTTCCAACGGATATCCTTGTTGGATGCCCGATAGGTAATGACGGGCTTGTCCTTCAACAGAAATTC
>JAFVTL010000071.1 GCA_017503235.1 Bacteroidaceae bacterium
AGTGGAGCGAGGTTTTCGGGCTGAATACTCTCCGCAGGAGGCAGATTCTGCCCGAAACGACTTGTTGCCCGACCTTTCAACTTTCAAACTTGGT
Source organism: Bacteroidaceae bacterium (assembly GCA_017503235.1). Lineage (GTDB taxonomy): Bacteria > Bacteroidota > Bacteroidia > Bacteroidales > Bacteroidaceae > Phocaeicola. Next base: position 95 of record JAFVTL010000071.1, read on the forward strand.
CTGTACTACCTTTGCAGACGAGCTTAGGAAACGGTCGATTGACGGAATGGAAATACTGATTGAAAATTGAGCCACCTTTTCTAAATTTGTTTGCGAACTGAACTATTCGGCAGGCAGGACGGAGTGCCTGCCGTTGTGCAGTAAGGTCGGCATTATGGTATGCAGCCCTGTAATGCGTTTCGTTATTGTCCGATGTCTTGGAATTGGAACTTATGCATTCGGTTTTGTTGTAGATGATAATTTGTTGATTTGATGAATGGAGGGCGTAAGGTGCTTATATACAGAGTGATGTTCTCTCAACATCTTCTCAACAACCTATTTCCTGTTGCTTCTGATTTTACTTTGTTTCATCCTTTATTGGCGTGAGAGTTCGAAGTGGAAAGGCTTTTCGAAGTGGCGATGCGGGTAGTAGGTAACAGACGGATTCTTCAAGTCCATCACCATGGTCCAGAGCGTTCCGCCTACGATAGCGCCTTCTTCCCATGGAAGTTGCGTGACGGATTGGATGGTTTCCGTCAACTGCTCTCTATTCATCACACCATTGGCTTGGCTGTATTGCTCCATCAGAGTCTCATGACGGTGGTCACTTTCTTGCAAACCCACCTTGAACTTTGCTTCACAGAGATAGTGGTTGGTCACGAATGGTGTTTCCGTTACTGCCATTTCATTGTCGACGTATTCCACTACAACGCTCTTGCCTGATGCATCAGCCATTGCCAGATGATAGGCATCGCCCGGGTCCGAATTCATGTCAATCCCTTTCAGCAATTCCAAGGCCTCGTCTACGTTGGCTGCATTCCTGAGCAGGTATTGTGTAGCCATGGTAGTGGTCAGGTCGGGCTTGTCGGTACGTTGGTTGGTTATTACTTTGTCGCCGGCACTAAGAACGGCTACGGCAAATCCTTTCTCGTTCAGTCCGTCCAAAGCCATGAATATACCGGACAATGCCATGTATTGGTTGCCAAAACCTTCGGGTTTGTAGTCTTCTCCAAAGCCCCAGAAATCCGTGGAAAAGGTCGTGATGGTTTCGTAGCCCTCATCGGGAGTAACATGTATAATCAAGGCCGAGCCATAAGGATAATCAAAGTTCCGTCCCATTATGACACCACCTTCGGGTGTATTGACCGTCAGTGTGGAACAGCCGGCAGGATTTATTGGAGGGTTTATTGGGGTGGGCTTGAAAAATCCTTTCGACAAGAATCCCATGATGAAGTCGGCCGCCTTGCTGATGTCGTCAGCTCCTCCACTCGCCATTAGTTCCTGGAAGCCATCGTCTCCCTGATATTCCATATAATACATTCCCTCGTCGAGCTTCTCAACGGACAATGCTCCTTTGACGAACGCTCCGAATGTGGCCCACAAATATACAACAGTGGCTACAACCACTCCCAATGCGCATAGAAGCGCAACTTTTACAGACTTTTTCATCACCATCGTTTTTATTTGTTAGACGTTGCAAAAGTACAAAAAGTTGCAAAGCCTAAAAAAAAGTGGCAATGGTTCTCCGATTATTACTTCTTTCTACCGCCGAAGTCCCAGCCTATACCGATAGAAAATAGATTATCTCCTTTACCCATCCAAACACCGGCATTGATGTTGAAGTGGTTGAAACGATAACCTATGGCAGGACGGTAAACGAAATTGTCTGCTTTTTGCGTAAAAATCTTCAGGTCAAAATACAGATTGTATTTTCCTTTAAAAGTCTTGTCGTATCTGAAATCAGCATGTTTCAGCCAAGCGGTTCCTCCTATGACGCCAAAATAGTCTACACCCAAGCCGACAAAGATATTGGGGTTGAACTGATAGCCATGGGTCGTTGATAAGTTGATTGCGGCGAAATCTTCCATTTCCTCGATTTCTATAAATCCACGGTATCCGTGCCCCAAACTGTTCTTCCCTTCTTGTCCCATGGCGCTTGTTACGGATAAGAGGAGAATCGCCACCATTGTCATTACTTTTGCCTTCATGTCTGCTTGTGTTTTTAATGAGTTGATAATAAGATAGTTTTACAAGCTAAACGGGAAATGTCGAAAAGACTGCATCGTTTTACAAACTTTAACTATATTATTGAGCTACAGAGATAAGAAAGTTCTTTCTGTTGTATATATAATTTCCATTACCAGAGTAAACGGAATTACCCTGAAACCATGCATTGTGATGATGTTCTTCTGAGTCTCCCCATCTTGCATGTGAAATCCTCCTAACCAGCGCAAGCCTTTCCTGGTGACCAAGAGCGGCTTCTCTTGGTGACCAGGAGCGTGCTTTCCAGCTCGGAGGAAAGTACGCTCCTGCTCGGAAGATGTTAATATGCTGGTCGGAGGATATTAATATGCTGGTCGAGAGTGTTTGTGAATTTTGCAAACACTTGAAAATCAGTAGAATGAATAATAGTGAAAGTTCGTTACAATTTCGTGTCATCTGGATTATCCGTTTTGTGGGTGGACCCTCACTTGCATTCGCAGGACATTCCTTTTTGTTTATCTCCGTTTGTTCCGCGGATGGTGTTCGATGATTTCACTACGCAGCATGTTGCGGTCGATGTGGGTGTAGATTTCCGTAGTGCCGATGCTTTCGTGGCCGAGCATGGCCTGGATGGCACGGAGGTTGGCACCCCCTTCAAGCAGATGGGTGGCGAAGGAGTGACGGAAGGTGTGCGGACTGATGGTCTTCTGCAGCCCGATGCGTTCGGCCAGTTCCTTGATGATGTGGAAGACCATGATGCGGGAGATGTTCTTTCCGAATCGGCTGATGAAGACATAGTCGTCGTAGCCCGGCTTGATGTTTTGTCGGTTGCGGTCGATGAAGTAATGTTCGAGTTCCTTGATGGCACGGGGCGAGATGGGGACCAGCCGTTGCTTGCTCCCTTTGCCTTCCACCTTGATGAAGCCTTCCTCCAGATAGAGTTCGGAGAGCTTGAGGTTGCACAATTCGCTGACACGAAGGCCGCAACTGTACAAGGTTTCGAGGATGGCACGGTTTCTTTGTCCCTCGGGGGTGCTCCGGTCGATGGAGCTGATGAGGCTGTCAATTTCTTCGAGGGAGAGTACTTCGGGCAGGTGGAAGCCGATGTTCGGCGATTCCAACAGTTCGGAAGGGTCGGCCTGCAGATGGTTTTCCATTACGAGAAAGTGGTAGAAGGAGCGGATGCCCGACAGGATGCGGGCTTGTGAGCGGGGGTGGATGCCGATGTCGTGGAGGCTGGCGGAAAAGGATTCCAAGTGTTCCAACTGGGCTTCCAGCAATGGAATCTCATTGTCCTTCAGAAAACGTACCAGCTTGGACAAATCGTTCAGATAAGCCTCTATGGTATTGGCCGATAGGGCTTTCTCCAACTTTAAATATTGCCGGTATTCCTCTAATATCTTGCCCTCTGTCGTGTTGGTTTTCATTTCTTTTTCTACCTTTGTACCCAATTCATCTACAAAGTTAGAAAAAGTTCAGACAACTGGATGCCTATGAAAATACAAATTATCAATGGCCCTAACATCAATCTGTTGGGAAAGCGTGAACCTTCCATCTATGGAGCGAAGTCCTTTGAGGATTATTTGGAGGAATTGAAAGCGGCCTATCCGGATATCGAATTCTCTTATTTCCAGTCGAATGTGGAAGGCTTGATGATAGACAAAATCCATGAGGTAGGATTCGACTATGACGGTATTGTGTTGAATGCCGGTGCCTACACACACACTTCCATTGCCTTGCAGGACGCCATCCGGGCCGTGAAGACTCCGGTTGTGGAGGTACACATCTCCAACGTGCATGCCCGTGAGGAGTTCCGCCACAAGTCGATGATTGCCTGCGCTTGTGTGGGAGTGATATGCGGTTTCGGATTGAATTCCTATCGCCTGGCCGTTGAAGCTTTGACTCAGAAGTAATGAAGGAAACGGACGCTCTTGATGAATATATCCTCCGTCACATTGACGAGGAAGGCGAATATCTGAAGGCACTCTATCGGGATACGCATGTCAAGTTGTTGAGGCCAAGGATGGCTTCGGGACATTTGCAGGGCCGGATGCTGAAGATGTTTGTACGGATGATACGCCCCAAACAGGTGCTCGAAATCGGGACCTATAGCGGTTACTCGGCGCTTTGCCTGGCCGAAGGTTTGGAGGAAGGGGCCTTGTTGCATACCTTTGAAATCAACGACGAGCAGGAGGACTTTACCCGTCCCTGGTTGGAGGGCTCGCCCTATGCGGACAAAATCAAGTTCTACATCGGCGATGCGTTGGAACTGCTCCCGACGATGGATGTGGTGTTCGACCTGGCCTTCATCGACGGAGACAAGCGCAAGTATGTGGAGTACTACGAACAGGTGATGGGGATGCTTGCACCGGGTGGCTACATCATAGCCGACAATACCTTGTGGGACGGCCATGTGCTGGAAGAACCCCATCATACGGACCTGCAGACCATCGGTATCAAGAAGTTCAACGACCTGGTGGCTTCGGATGAGAGGGTGGAGAAGGTGATTCTGCCTTTGCGGGATGGATTGACGATAATTAGAAAAAAGTGAAAATAGAAACCTATGGAAACAACCAGACAGAATAAAGTGTGCCGCTTGATTCAAAAGGAATTGAGCGAAATCTTCTTGCTTCAGACAAAGTCGATGAATGGAGTGCTGGTGTCGGTCAGCGCAGTACGCATCAGCCCCGATATGAGCATTGTGCGTGCTTACCTCAGCGTGTTCCCCTCAGGACGCGCGGAAGAGATTGTCAAGAACATCAATGACAACTCGAAAAGCATCCGTTTTGAGTTGGGCAACCGGGTGCGCCATCAGTTGCGTATCATTCCGGAACTGAAGTTCTTTATCGACGACTCGCTGGACTACGTGGAACGCATTGACGAACTGCTGAAGAAATAAGGCCCGTGAACCTGCCTTTCTATATTGCCCGTAGATACCTGTTTGCCAAAAAATCACACAATGCCATCAATGTGGTGTCGATTGTGTCGGTCTGTGGTGTGGCTTTGGCTACACTGGCCTTGGTATGTACCCTGTCTGTCTTCAATGGCTTCAGGGATCTGGTGGCTACTCTTTTTACGGCTTTCGACCCTGAACTGAAGATAACGGCGGTAAGCGGAAAGGTGTTCGACGGACAGGATGCAACCATCCAGTCGCTCCGTCAGTTGCCCGAAGTGGAGGTCTTTTCAGAACTTCTGGAAGACCATGCCATGGTGCAATACAATGGCAGGCAGGAGATGGTCGTCATCAAGGGGGTGCAGGAGAATTTCAGCCAGCTGACAGCTATCGACAGTATCTTGTTGGGAAGTGGTGACCGCATTTTGCGGGATGAAGTGACGGACTATGCCATTCCGGGAGTTGGACTGGCTGCAACATTGGGAACGGGAGTGCGTTTCTTGGATCCGTTGGAAGTCTATGCTCCCAAGCGTGGAGCCAAAATCAATATGGCCAATCCGGTGGCCAGTTTCAAAACAGCATCTCTCTATTCGTCGGGGCTGGTCTTTGCGGTGAACCAGCAGAAATATGATGAATCGTATATCTTGACTTCGTTGGACTTTGCCCGCAACTTGTTTCAATACACAACAGAGGTCAGTTCGGTGGAACTGAAACTGAAGGAGTGGGCGGACCTTGATGAGGTGAAAGTATGTATTGAAAAGAAATTGGGAGATGGATTTAGCGTGTTGGACCGCTATGAGCAGCAGGCGGATACTTTCCGTATTATGGAGGTGGAAAAGTTGGTTTCCTATATTTTTCTGACTTTTATCCTTCTCATTGCTTGTTTCAACGTAATTGGTTCGTTGTCCATGCTGATAATCGAAAAGCGTGAGGATGTGGATACATTGCGCAAACTTGGTGCGGACGATCGTCTGATTACCCGAATATTCTTGTTCGAAGGGGCTTTGATTTCCTTTTCCGGAGCAATTGTGGGAATAGTCTTGGGCTTGTTGTTGTGCTTGCTGCAACAGGAATTTGGAATCGTGCCGTTGGGTACGGGGAATACGGCGGCTTCCTTTATTGTCGATGCCTATCCGGTCAGTGTCCATCTGTCCGATGTTGTACTGGTGTTCGTCACCGTATTGCTTGTAGGTTGTTGTTCGGTGTGGTATCCGGTAGGGTATCTTAGCAAACGTTTGTCTTTCTTTCGAAAAGATACCGAAGGATAACAGGGGGTGTTATTCCAAGGAAATGGTTTCGACTTTCAGTTCCTGGTTGGTTTGGCTGAGGAAGATGGAAGCCGATTCCTTGAATTTTTGTTCGCTTTCTGTGGTCAGGAAGCGGCAGGTTCCTCCTTGCGAGCAAAGATTATCCATCTCCGGATGGCGCTTCAAGTAGTCTTGAAGGCTTTCGGCTACATATTCGCCTTGTGCAATGATTCGGATATGGGAAGGAGTGAATTCCCTGATTTTGTCCATCAAGAGGGGATAGTGGGTACAACCCAATAGAATGGTATCGATGAGCGGATCATTCTGTAGCAGACGCTCGATGTGTTGTCGGATGAAATAGTCCGCTCCTTCCGACTGGGATTCGTTGTTCTCAACAAGTGGAACCCACATGGGGCAGGCTTCTCCCGTGATGGTAATGTCGGGGAACAGTTTGCGGACTTCGAGGGGATAGGATTCGGACTTGATGGTACCGGTGGTGGCTAAAACACCAATATGGCGGGTTGTTGTCATCTCTCCGATGCATTCCACCGTCGGTCGAATGACTCCCAATACTCTTTTCCAAGGTGCTATTTGTGGCAAGTCAATTTGTTGGATGCTTCTTAATGCTTTGGCGGAAGCGGTATTGCAGGCAAGGATGACCAGCGGACAACCCAATTCGAAGAGTTTTCTAACGGCTTGTAGGGTGAAGTTGTAGACCACCTCAAAGGAACGTGTACCATAGGGCGTACGTGCGTTGTCGCCCAAATAGATGTAATCATATTCAGGCATCTTTTCACGAATCTTGTCCAAAATCGTCAGTCCTCCGTAACCGGAGTCAAAGACGCCGATGGCTCCTTTGGTGGTCTTCTGTTCTTTACCCATATACCTTTATATATAATTAAGCACGGGTTACACGGAAATGTTTGCTCCGTACAACCCGTGCTTAATGTTATGTCAATAAATTCTTATTGAATACCTAATTTAGCCTTGATAGCAGCAGAAACGTTGGTTGACAATGTTTCGTTGACATAAGGAATTTGGGTAGTACTGATGTCGAAAAGGTAAACGTAACCACCTTCGTCACCTACAGCCTTCACTGCATCGTTCAACTTCTTGTAGATAGGTTCCAACATTTCCATCCAGCTTCTTTCAAGTTCCTGTTGGGCATCTCTTTGATATTGCATTCCCTTTTCAGCAAGGTCCTGCAATTCCTTCTGACGTCTTTCTTGAATGTTCTTCGGCAAGTTGGCCTGTTCCTGCTGGTATGCGGCAAACTTCTTGTTCACTTCGTCTTCAGTACGTTTGATTTCATCTTCGTACTGCTTTCTCATAGTGTCAATGTCGGTTTGAGCCTTCTGTGTTTCAGGCATGACAGCCAATATTTCCTGCGCATTAAAATGACCGAACTTCTGTGCAAATACGCTCATTGGAGCGATGAGCAATAAGATTAAAGCAATTTTCTTCAACATAGTTTTTTATTATTAAATTGTTATTGTTTCAATATTTCGTTGCAAATGTATGAATTTAATTTGAATATCCTAATTTTGAGAGTACATCATTGCTGATGTCAATGCTTGGAGAAGCAAAAATGACACTTGTAGCCGATGCTCTGTCTATGACGGCATCGTATCCTCTCTGTATGGACAAATCCTTGATGGCTTCATAGACTTGGTCTTGGATAGGAGCCAACAATTCTTCTTGTTTCTTGACCATCTCACCTTCAGGTCCGAAGTATGTCTTTCGGAGTTCTGCCGTTTCCTTTTCTTTGGCTATGATGGCTTCTTCCTTCTGATTGCGTTGGGTAGCACTCATGGATGCTGAAGCCTGTTGATAGGATTTGTACAATGCTTCCGCTTCATTGGCTTTTTTCTCGATTTCATCTTGGTAGGCTTTTGAGGCCTTGTCCAATTGTTCAACAGCTTGTTGGTATGCAGGAATATTTTCCATGATATATTCCATATCTACCAATGCGAATTTCTGTGCGTTGGCTATCAAAGTGAAAGCCATGCAGAATAGGAATGATACGAATACTTTTTTCATAAGCGGTTGTTTTTGGGTTAGAATTCTTGTCCTAAGATAAAGTGGAACTGACTTCCACTATATTGTGAGGAACCATTAATCTTGTCAAAACCATATGCCCAGTCAATACCCATCATACCAATCATAGGGAGGAAGATACGTACACCGAGACCGGCAGAACGCTTCAAACTGAACGGATTGAATTTGCTGACTTCATTCCAGGCATTACCACCTTCTACGAATCCGAGGGCGTAGATGCTGGTTGAGTTTTCCAGCATAAGGGGATAACGAAGTTCTGCACCCAAACGGACGTAAGCATAACCTTCGCTGCCATATGGAGTCAAAGAGCCATTTTCGTAACCGCGCAGTGCAACGGTTTCAGAGGCGTAGCTTGAACTATATCCGGTCATACCATCACCACCCATATAGAATGTTTCAAACGGTGACTTCTTGTATTTGTTGTAATGGCCCAACAAACCGAATTCAGCACGAGTCATGATAACCGGACACTTGGAGTATCTGGCAGGATCCAACAAGGCAGTATAGGTCTTGGCTTTGAATTTCCACTTGTGGTATTCTATCCAGTTATATACGCTGGCGGCTTCATCGTAGTCATTCTTACCGTATGTGGCATAATCCTTGTCGCTGAACAAAGAGTATGGAGGAGTAAGATGTACGGAAGCTGTAAATTCAGAACCGCTTCTCGGGAAGATTGGGTTGTCTGTAGAGTTGCGTGACAAAGTAAAGCCAAGACTCAAGTTGTTGCAACTTCCGGTAGACATGTATTCTCCGTTGTTCAAGCGTATATATAAGTATCTCCAATCTTTCAAAATGAATCGTTGGAATGACAATTCAGCAGATAAAGTGAAGTAGTCATCCGGCCATCTCAAACGCTTACCCCAACCGATAGAGGCTCCATACATTTGAATGGACTTGTCCGGATCGTAGTAAGATTCGTAGTTATTGTACATTCCGCTATAGCTTCCATAACCATAAATGGAATTCCAATAATTGTTCATGTAGGCAGAATTGTAATAATTGCTGCTGATGTCGGTTTGAACGGAATAGAATGCTGAAACGGAGAATGAATTAGGACGTTTTCCTCCAAACCATGGATCGAAGAACGATACGCTGTAGGATTGGTAGTAGCTACCGTTGGTCTGTCCGCTGATGGTCAGTGTCTGTCCATCCCCTTGAGGCAGGAATCCACGGTAGTTGTCAGTCTTTCTGAACAAATTGTTAAAGGAGAAGTTGGTGAACTTCAAACTCAACTTACCGATAACCCCAGTTTGCCCCCAACCGGCAGAAAACTCAACCTGGTCGTTTGCCTTGGATTCCAGTATCCAGTTGATGTCTACGGTTCCATTGTCGCCATTAGGTTGGATATCAGGATTGATATTTTCAGGGTTGAAGTGTCCCATCTGTGCGATTTCACGGTATGAACGTTCAATGGCATCCTTGTTGAACAAGTCACCGGGCTTGGTACGCAATTCACGACGAACCACATTTTCATAAAGGCGGTCATTACCATTGATGGTAACTCGGTTCAAAGTTGCTTGCGGACCTTCCATGATACGCATTTCAAGGTCGATGGAGTCTCCGTCAATGTTGATTTCTACCGGGTCAAGCTGATAGAATACATAACCTTGGTTGTAGTATTCGTTACCGATGGCGTCGTCGTCTGAACTGAGACGTTCATTCAATAATTTCTGGTTGTACACATCGCCTTTCTTCATGCGAAGCTTTGCCGACAGATAATCGGATAAGTAAATGGTGTTACCCACCCAAGTAATGTCTCTTACGTAGTATTTGTCACCTTCTTCAATACGCATGTATACGTCTACGGTACGGTCATCATATGGAGTAATACTATCAACTACAATAACGGCGTCACGATATCCCAATTCATTGTACTTGTCAATAATCAGCTGTTTGTCTTCTTCATACTTTTCTTCAATGAATTTTTTTGTACGGAAAATATTGACCAACTTGTTCTTTTCGTTGGTCTTTTTCATGACGCGTTTCAATTTCTTGTCGCTGAGGACAGTGTTTCCATCGATTGTAATTTGATGTACCTTCACTTTTTCCTTTTTGTCAATGATGATGTCAATGTTGACATGATCCTTGTTGTCGGCAATGGCACGTTCATTGATGGTTACTTCAGCGTTCTTAAAGCCTTTTTCATCGAAATATCTCTTGATGAGCAGTTTGGCCCGGTCAATTAAGTTCGGAGTAATCTGACTTCCCTTTGGTAAATTGATTCGATCCTGCAAGTCTTCGCGTTCTCCTTTTTTTACTCCATGATACTGTACTTCAGCAATACGTGGACGTTGGGCCAGGATAATCTTCAAATAGATTTTATTTCCCTCTATCTTTTCTGCCAAAATCTTGACGTCAGAGAACAATCCGTGTCTCCAATAGCGCTTTACAGCTGTGGTGATTTCTTCGCCGGGAACAGTAATGGATTGACCGACGGAAAGTCCCGATAACCCTATCAAAACATAGTCTTCATAGCCTTTTACACCTTCAACTTTTATTCCGCCGATTTCATATTTCTTGGGAGTCGTGGTATATAGAATGACCGGTGTCTCTTCTTCGGCGGCTGAAGTTTCTTGTGCATAGCTTGGCATACAGAAACTGCACAAGCCTATGAATATAGATAGTATGAGTGAAATACGATATTTCATTTTATCTGATTTTATATTTGTTCGCTAGTTTTGCCGAAACGGCGTTCTCTCTTTTGATAATCACAGATGGCCTTATGGAGCTCTTCCTCTTTGAAATCCGGCCAGAAAGTATCACAGAAATATAGTTCTGAGTAGGCGCATTGCCACAGCAGATAGTTGCTCATGCGGATTTCTCCTCCAGTGCGTATCATTAAATCCGGGTCGGGCATATATTCCGTACTCAGGTGTTTGTCTATAGTTTCTTCGTTAATGTCAGTTATCTGAATAGTGCCATCAGCTACTTTAGTTGCAATCTTTTTGACAGCATCTGTTAATTCCCATTTGGAGGAATAGCTCAAAGCCAACGTCAAACACATGCCTGTATTGACAGATGTGCGTTCTATACATTGGCTCAAACGTTTCAAGACATCTGCAGGAAGTTTGTCCGTGTCTCCTATGATTCGGAAACTGATGTTGTTCTTCATGAATGTTTCTTCCTCGATGGAGTCCATCAATAGAGCCATCAAAGCACTGACTTCATCGGCTGGCCGATTCCAGTTTTCTGTAGAGAAAGTGTAGAGCGTCAGATATTTGACACCCAATCTTGCTGCTTCTTCGGCTATGATGTGGACGGTTTCTGCTCCGGCTTGATGACCCATGCTGCGCACTTGTCCGCGCTGTTTTGCCCATCTGCCGTTGCCATCCATAATGATGGCAATATGTGCAGGAATCCGTTCTTTGTCTATGAGTTCTTTATGTAGCATCTTGATTGTCTGGATTTATTGGTTGATGAATCCCAGTTTGTTGATTCTTCCTCGCCATACTTCGCCATTGCCCCACATCATCCAGATGAATTGGTTGTCGTCAACGATGCAGGAATAACTACCTCCAGATTGTCGATACAACTCACCGAATTCGCTTGGGAACATTACCATTGAAGTGATTTTCTCCCAATTGATTCCGTGGTCTTTGGATGTGTAGAAACAGTCAAACGCTTCGCTGAGTCTTCCAGGACCACCAAATGTGTAAAGTTGATTGTTATAATGAATCATGGTTGGTTTTCTCAAGTTGGGGCAAGTATATTCGTTGTCATCATAGGACAGGTCTTCCCAACGATGCTCTTCTCCCAATTGTGTCCATACGACATTTATCAATTCGGTAAAGTTCTGTTGCCCCATTACTACAACTCTTGTTATGTTTGGATTGCTTTCCAATGGATATGCGGCATATGAATAGGTGTCTTTAGGGAAAGTAGTTGGAAGTGTTTCGTATGACTCCCAATTGACGCCGTCAAAACTTTCGATGTAGGTGTTGTCAATAGAGGTTCCGATGATTTTCGGATTGGTTCCGAAGTCTATACAAGCAGTCAATTGTGCAATTTTCTGCTCGGTATCTACTTTCTCCCAATTGATTGCATCGGTTGAAAGGTACAATTCGTTATCGGCCAAGATATAGATTTTTCCGTTCCATGCTATGACGGAAGTATAATCAGCTTTAGTCGGAATGTTGATGTCTTGCAATGGTGTCCACTCTGTACCATTTTCTGAAGAGGTAACCGCTACTTGTGTGTCTTGTTCTGCAAACAGATAAATCGTTCCATTGCAATAAACCGCTTTCTGGGCTTTAATTTCTTGATTTAGATTGCTCTCTATCTTCGTCCATACCAATGAATCGGGTACTTGCTGATGTACATTGATGTTAGCGGTATAGGTTCGTCCGAAACTTCCGAGTTGAGAAAGTACTTTAAATTGGATGGGCTTTTCAAAGTTCAATGAGTCGGCTGCATCCCAGATTGAATCTTTTTCTGCAGCAATGAAAATGCCATAAGTATCCGCTGTGATGTTTACGGTTACTTTGCTGATGTCTGTACCATAAGGGAGTGAATCTGCATTGAAGATTTGGCCTGTATTCTGATCAATGCTGAATGGATACTCTGTACCTATGACGGTTGTGGTGAGTGTCGTGTCTTTCCCGTTTAAAACTGCTTTGTATTCGGTTTCGATATCATTGATAGAGAAAGCTGTTATGCTAGCATTGGCGCTATAATCGAATTCTTCTTTTTCGTCATCCAAACAGGAGGTTGTTAAGCAGGTCACAAGCAACAGACTTGTGAGGATATTCAGAATTTTAAATTTCATTTGCAATAGATTCTTTTTGTTCAAGTTGCAAAAGTAGAAAGTTTTTTTTCTCTGCCGAAGTTTTAAGACAAGTTTTATATTTATTTATAGTTAAAAAGGCTTCTTCAAGCCATTATTTGTCTTCATTTTCATTACTAAGACCTCTTTTGAAGGCGTATTTGATATTTCTGCCGAAATCGTTTTTTGTTAATTTTATGTATTTTTGTGGAAATTGCGGAGCTCTGACGCCTTCTTTTAAATGGATGGGAGAGACTTCAATCCGTACTTCGTCCCACAATCCCGCATCGATGAATGATTGAAGGGTGTAGTTTCCTCCTTCTACCAGAAGTGATTGTAACTTGCGTAGATAAAGGGCTTCCATTATTTGTGGAAGAATGTCTTCGGCAAAGTTCAGTTGTACAAATTCCGTTTGTGGGTAATTCGGGGTTTGGGTTGCTTGGGTGAAAACGATAGTAGGCGCTTCTTCATTGAACATATGTAAGTTGGCTGGGAGTGACAAATCTTTGTCAATGACTATTCGTGTCGGATTCTTCCCGTACCAATTTCGAGTCGTAAGAGAAGGGTTGTCCAACAAGGCTGTTCTTCTGCCCACCAGTATAGCACTATATTCCGCACG
>JAFVTL010000072.1 GCA_017503235.1 Bacteroidaceae bacterium
TCTGACCAGCATATTAATATCCTCCGACCAGTATATTAACATGCTCCGAGCAGGAGCGTACTTTCCTCCGAGCAGGAACGGCCGTTCCTGGTCACCAAGTGCGGCCGCTCCTGGTCACCAGGAAAGGCTTGCTGCGTTACACACCCACTTATTTTCTAATGTACATTCAGCATCAACGGCGCTTCACCCAACCGAAAGTTTTGATACTGGTGTATTTACGCCAAAGATTTACTGCACGTTTACGGGGAACACCATGACGGCGAATGTAGTCGCGCGCTCCTTCAAGCATGCGGTGTGCCACCTTGCCATCCAAGTAAGGGTCATAGTTCGCCACGACCCATTGGCGCTGGCGGATGCTTTCTTCATCGGTCAACACCTCATCGAAGGCACTACAAAGTTGCGACACCTCGGTGATGTCCTTCCAACGGATATCCTTGTTGGATGCCCGATAGGTAATGACGGGCTTGTCCTTCAACAGAAATTCGTAGATGACAGACGAAGTATCGCTAATCATCACGTCGGCCATCAACTGGTATTTTGCAACGGAGAAGTCGTCCATGAAGAAAATGTGCTCGTGGTTGGCAGCCAGTTCCTTGTACTCCTCTACCCATTCGGGACGGGTCAGCGGATGCAGCTTGATGATGACCAGCACATCGCGTTTGTGTACCAGCTCTACCAAGGCTTCTTTCATAAAAGGAAGGGAAGTGAGTTTGGGCGAAAAAGTCGGGGCATACAACACAATCTGTTTCCGATCGTACTTGCGGAGAAGCGTCTGCTTGTCGGCATCGAAAGCGTGAAGATGTGCCTTCACCCAATCCTGACGCGGCCATCCAGTCTCCAACACCTCAAAGTCGCCATGCTTACGTGCCAAGGCTTCAAAGCCCTTGGTGAAATGGGGACCTTGCGTGAAATAAGTGTCAAAATAGTGGCGGATGACCCAATGGCCCTTCTTCTCGCCGGCATAGCCGTGGAAGACCTGTATCTTCACGCCCGGCAAATAATAGGGAACGATGTTTCCGGGAACAAAGATGGCTTCGGGCGAGAAGTCGTACACCTCCTGCATGCTGTTCGTCCATTTCGCTTCATGCTTCAGCGGAAAGTCGGGTATCTTCTTCCGATGGACATACCAAAGCACTTCGTTTCCGCCTTCTGACTGTGCCTCCTGTTGGATGGGGTGCAGAATGTCGACGGCATATTTGTTCTCGCAAAAAAGGACTATGCGCATAACGTCTTTCTCCTATTCTTTACTATTCGTGAATAAACAGGCAACAAAGATAGAGAAAAATTGGAAGCAACTCCTAATAACGGAAAGTCTTTTCGGGGTGAGAAGCCATGTAGCGACGGATATTTGCGGCATAATCCGCATCCTTTCCTTTACCCGGACGAGGAGTGAAACTCATATTTTCGGGCAAGTGCGAAGCAGCGTCCACTACCCTTGAGGGTTGTCCTTCCGGCCGTTTGACGAGGAGCAACGAATCGTACAGCTCACCGGTAACAGCTTCGTAAGCGGACAGGAAAAGGGTGTCGGGTGTAACGGTCACCTTCTGGTAGTAGCGGCCCGCAATGCCTATCCGGTCAAAAGGTCTGTCAAAGTCCACCCGATACTGTTTCGGGGAGCAATGACTGATGGTATACACCGGAGTGGCCTTTCCTCCGTCCTCTTCAGTTGAAGCCAAACGGGCATAGGCATGTTCATGCCCTTGAAGAACCAAGTCCACCCGATATTTATGAATCAAGTCGTTGAACATCCACTTCTGCACCAGGTTGTTGGCGCCCGACTTGATGGAATGGATAGGATGGTGCATGACCAGAATCTTCCAACGGGCACTGCTGCCCTTGAGCTTTTCCTCCAGCCAACGGCGTTGTGCCCATAAATAATTCGGTTCGCGATTGGTGTCCAACAGGAAGAACTCAGCATCACCGTATTTCAAAGAAAAGACCTGGTTCTTCCCTTCCATCGAACGGAGGAAATAGGAATAAATCAAGGAGAATCTGCGTTCAAGCTGCAACGGAATGCCTTTCAGATAATCGTGGTTCCCCGTTACATTCATGACCGGAAGGGACTGTCCGACGGAATCGATGGAACGGAAAGCCTCTGCCCAATAGTTGTCCGAAGGACGCTCCGACCAATCGCCTCCGCCTACCAGAAATTCCGCTTCGGGATGACGACGGAAGGCTTCCCGCAAGTATCGGTTGCTTTGTCCTTGCAAGGTGTCCTGTATGTCGCCCACATAGACAAACGAAAAGCGGGATTGTTCCTCAGCAGGAGTACGGAATGTATGCCAACCGGACATCCGACCGCCGGTACACACCCGATAGGAATAGGTCCGGTCGGGACTAAGTCCGTTCAAACGACCGACATAATAAGCTCCCGTACCCGACCGCGAACGGAAGATTTCTCCCGCGGCAGGATAGGTCTGCAATGTTCCGTCATCACTACGAAGTTCCACATACGACGGGCGAAGCACGGTGTCGCACCGCCAGCTGACCTGACGGTCCGTTCCGGTGCTGTCGGCAAAAGTGAACAATAAGCGTTCGGGAATCTCAGAGGGGAAGTAAGGAGGTTCGGCAGGCATTACAAACCAAGCCTTCCACCGGTCGGTCAGCCAGAAAGCCAGGCCTACTGCCAACACTATCGGGAGTACAAACTTCCACCACTTTTTCATAGTAAAAACATCAGACAATTCGATAACGCCTCAAATGTAATAATATTTGTTCTAAAAAACCTATTCATATCCTTTTTTTCTTAAATAATATCCGATATTAGTTGAAATCTATCCTTTTTTCGCTCATTTCAAGTACCTTTGCTGCATGAAGAATCTTTATCAATTACCCGCATTCCTCTGGAATACTTTAGTGGTCTATGCAGCTTACGCGATATGCCGCCTGACCTTCCTCCTTGTCAACATGGGCATCTACGAAGGGACAAGCGCTTCACACCTCGCCAGCCTGTTCGGTGCAGGCTTGTTGTTCGACACCAGCGCCATCATCTACACCAACGCCTTGATGCTGCTTTTGTTCATGTTGCCCCTTCCCTGGAAAGAAACAACAGGATATTACCGCACTGCACGCTGGATATATGTCATTGTCAACGCCATCTGCCTGGCCACCAATCTCATTGATTGTGTGTACTTCCAGTTCACGGGCCGCCGCACGACCTTGTCCGTACTCAACGAGTTCAGCAACGAGAGCGCAGGAGCCATGACCAAGATATTTGCCGAACAGTTTGCTGTGAACTGGTATCTTGTCGTGCTTTTCATGCTGCTATGTTATGCGCTGTGGAAGCTTTACCGCCAACCTCTCCAATGGGGAGCGGATACTGCCGACAAGCTACTTGCCTCGCGACCGTCATGGCTGAAGTATGTCATTACCGACCTGGCTATGCTGGGACTGCTTGTACCACTCTGCATCGCAGGTATGCGCGGCGGATTCACCATGGCTACCCGACCCATTACCATCAGTAACGCCAACGAATTTGTGAAACAACCCAGCGAAACGGGTATCGTACTGAATACTCCCTTCTCCATCATCCGTACCATCGGGAAAAAACCTTTCATTACTCCCAACTATCTGCCGGAAGAAGAAGCAACAGCTTTGTACTCCCCCGTACACCAACCGGCCGACAGTGTGGCATTCACCCCGAAAAACGTAGTGGTTATGATTATGGAAAGCTTCAGCAAACAACATTTCGGATTCTACAACCCCACGTTGGACGGAAAGGAATATCGAGGATTCACCCCCTTCCTCGATTCGCTCATTGCGCACGGAGCCAAAACATTCAAATACTCCTACTCCAACGGACGGAAGAGCATCGAAGGGATGCCATCCACCCTATCGTCGCTGCCTAACTTTGTGGAACCTCTGTTCCTGACACCGGCTTCACTGAACAGCATGTCGGGACTGGCCCGCGAATTGTCCGAGAACAAAGGTTATACATCGGCCTTCTTCCACGGAGCACAGAACAGTTCGATGGGCTTCCATGCCTTTGCCAGTGCCACCGGATTCCAACAATACTTCGGACGGACAGAATACAACGAAGACCCGAACTACAACGGCGACGATGACTTTGACGGTACTTGGGCCATTTGGGATGAGGAATTCCTGCAATTCTATTGCGACCGTATGAGCGAGATGAAAGAGCCGTTCATGACTGCTGTGTTTACGGCCACCAGTCATACGCCGTATGCACTGCCCGAAAGGTACAAAGGTGTATTCCCCACCAGCGATGACCCCTTGCAGGAGTGTGTGGCCTACACCGACCATGCCCTGAAACGCTTCTTTGAATCGGCCCAAAAGGAACCTTGGTTCAACAATACCCTGTTCGTCATTACTGCCGACCATTCCAGCCGACCGCTCGATGCGTTCTACCGCACTTCATTGGGACGATATTGTGTACCCATCATCCTCTATGCACCGGGAGACCCTACACTGCATGGATATGACACCGAACGGATTGTGGAACAGATTGACATCATGCCTACCGTTCTGAGCTACCTGCACTACGACCAGCCTTACATTGCCTTCGGAAAAGATATGCTGAACGGAGCCGTTGAAGAAAGCCATGCACTGCATTGGGTAACGGAATTCGACGGATATGAATATGTCAAGGGAGACTACGCAGTACAGTTTGACGGCAAGAATCTGACCCATGCCTACCGGTTCCGTACCGATTCGCTGTTACAGGAAGATGTGCTGCACACCGCACCTGCTGACACGTTACAACAGATGGAACGGGAACTGAAAGCGTTCGTACAACAGTATATGCAACGGATGAACAACAACGAACTGGTCATCAAGAAATAAAAAAGGAGCCTCATCGGGCTCCTAAATCATCGTATACAGTCTGTAGAATGGCTTTCCCCCGATTCAAGCGCTCCTCACTTGGCGAGGGATACTCGTAGGAAATACGGTCGGCCTTCGTATCGTAAGCACTCACACCGGTACTGTCGCGGAAAGCAATGCCATTGCCAAATGCATGAAAGGCAAACGGATAAGTGTAGCCGTCAGAAAGGACATTGCGGCTGAAAGAGAACATGGAATGGTCCAATCCCAATTGTGCCAACAACGTAGCGGCCATATCCGTCTGGTTCATGATACAATCCACTTTCAGAGGCTGCTTCACCGCACCTCCTAACCACAACATGGGTATGTGTGCGAATTCCCCACCCCGATCGACCGACTCCCTCGGATAACGGAAGCCATGGTCGGGCAAACAGATTACCAACAAATTATCCCACACGGGGGTCTGCTTCAAACGTTCAATGAAGGTACCGAAACATTCATCCGTAAAGGCAAAGGCATTCGGAATCTGTTCTGACAAACGATGGGATGGAACCTCAAAGGGTTCATGACTGCTCAACGTCAGGAAGGTAGTCATCCAAGGCCCTTCCTTGCGGTCTTTCAATTGATTGTACAGGTGCTCGAAAGTAATGTCATCGTTCACTCCCCAAGCATTGCTCCGCTGTTCGGCCAGCGAGAAATCCGTATCGGCCGTCAATTGCTGATAACCCTTGCTCAGCAGATAGCTCTTCATGTTCGTGAAGTTGATGTCGCCTCCATAAAGGAAGTCCGTGGTATAACCGACCTTTACCAGTTCTTCAGAGATGGCCGGCAATGTCCTGCTTTTGGCAGGCATCTTCATGACCGAAGCCGTAGGCAGTCCCAAATATCCGCTCAAAGCAGAAACTACTCCCCGGTCCGTACGATAACTGTTGGCATAGCATTGGGTAAAGAAGATCCCTTCCTCCGTCAGACGGTTCAAATGGGGTGTCACGTCGGGCAAGCCCCCCAACGGCTCGACAAAGGCACTACCCAGGCCCTCCCACAATACAATCAGGATATTGGGACAGATGGTATCCAGTACCTGCTGAGTAATCCCATCAGAAGGATAGAGACCTTGAAACAGTGATTGACGATGTTCTTCATCAAAAAAGTCAAACTCGGCTGCATAGTCCTTGGACTTCCCTGCCGATGACAAGAGGCTGAAGCAGGGATTCACCGCCGAATGGTTCAGAAACTGGTCATTGCTGAAATAAACTTGTCCTATATTGGATGTGGATTCGGTCACGCCGCCACGGATTACGACAAAAAGTCCACCTCCCAACAGCAACAGGACGATTGTAGCACCCCAACGGTTCTTTACCGCTTCTATCCGGGCAGGGGTAATCTTCGCCAATAGCCATGCATAACCCGCAGAAAGCAACAGGATGGCCGCTATACGCAAAAAAATGAAGCCCAAAGACACACTGGCAAACGCTTCTTCAGGCGAGTCCAGATATAGAAAGACGGAAGCATCCAACTTGAAACCCCAGAAGGGATACAACCCCATGTCCACCACAAAAATAACGCCTATAAGGAGAGCAGCCACCCCATAATATGGAACGAGTATTCTTCTCAGTGGCAGGCGTTTCACCCACACGCTGACCAGCACGAGCAAGAGAGGAAATATGGTGAGATAACCGGCCACGGTAGCATCGAGACTGCTTCCATGCAACATCACTTGAAGAAAGTCGGACATGCCGACACCCTTTGTCAAGGCTTCATTATAAAGCATGAACAAAGGTTTCTGACAAACAAAAATCAGAAGCAACAACAGGAAATAGGAAACGATATAGGCTATTCTCTTCTTCATCTTGTCGACTTGGTTTTGCAAATGTTTAAACTCCCTTTATCTACCCGTTGTTCATTTCCTTCCGAAATCGGCCGGAACTTCTCCCCACTCTTCCGTTTCCCATTTCAGAATGGGTATATCCGAATAGGTATGTGTCTTGAGCCACGTTTCGGCCCGTTCAATCATTTGAAAGAGTTCTTCTGTCTTCGAGGTCCGCTCCAACTTGGTCTTGCATTTCTTCTGACGAACCCATGCCAAGGCATTCCGGCTGTCGGAATAGATAGGCATACTGATGTTCTTCTGTTTCATCAAGGCCAAAGCATGCACGATGGCCAAAAACTCACCGATGTTGTTGGTTCCATAAACCGGACCGAAATGAAAGATTTGCTGTCCGTTAAGCAGATACACTCCCCGATATTCCATCGGGCCTGGATTGCCGCTACAGGCGGCATCTACCGCCACACAGTTCAAATCAAAGCCTTCAGGCAAGGCCTTCGAGTTATGAGTTATGAGTTTTGAGTTATGAGTTCCGATGTAGTGATGGGCTGGAGAAGCAAAGGCATGGTCGGCTTCTTCTTTCGTATCGAAAGACTTATAAAGCGCACCTTCATAGCCTTTTATCTGTAGTTGGCAATCAGTCCAGGAAGTATAGATTCCCGGATGGACACCTTTCCAAACTACATAGTATTTCTGCTTCTTTCCCATTCGGTTATTTTTTACCACAGATTACACAGATTCACACAGATACTAAATTTATTTTTATCTGTGAAAATCCGTGTAATCTGTGGTGAAATAAAAACTACATTCGTTCAGGCACTTCGATACCCAACAGACCCATACCGGTCTTGACAATCTTACCAACGTTCTGACTCAGAGCCAAGCGGAAGATTTTGAGAGCTTCGTTCTCTTCACGCAGGATGCTGAAGTCGTGGTAGAACTGGTTGTATTCTTTCACCAATTCATAGATATAGTTGGCGATTACTGACGGATTGTAGTCAGTACCCGCTTGCTTGACGGTATTCTTGAAGTCGGCCAGCATCTGAATCAGGCCTTCTTCCTTGGTGCTGAGTTGGAGACCGGCAGGGATAACAGCCGGAATTTCGATGCCTTGTTCGGCTGCCTTGCGGAGTACGGACTGGATACGGGCGTATGTATATTGGATGAACGGACCGGTATTTCCATTGAAGTCGATGGATTCCTTCGGATTGAACGTCATGTTCTTGCGGGCATCCACCTTCAAGATGAAGTACTTCAACGCACCAAGACCCACAATGCGGGCGATGTTTTCAGCTTCTTCTTGAGTCAAGCCATCGAGCTTGCCGAGTTCGGCTGAGGTTTCCTTGGCGGTTTCAATCATAGAAGCCATCAAGTCGTCAGCATCCACCACCGTACCTTCACGGCTCTTCATCTTACCTTCGGGCAATTCTACCATACCGTATGAGAAGTGCACCAATCCCTTGCCCCATTCGAAGCCGAGCTTGTCGAGGAGGATAGAAAGCACTTGGAAGTGATAGTTCTGTTCGTTTCCTACCACATAAATCATCTTGTCGATGGGGAAATCTTGGAAGCGGAGCTTGGCGGTACCGATGTCCTGAGTCATGTACACCGATGTGCCATCGCCACGGAGCAAAAGCTTGTGGTCAAGGCCTTCAGCGGTCAAGTCGGCCCAAACGGAACCATCTTCCTTGCGGAAGAAGAATCCCTTGTCCAAACCTTCCATCACCTTTTCCTTACCTTCGAGGTAAGTCTGCGATTCGTAGTAAATCTTGTCGAAGCCCACACCCATCTGAGCGTATGTTTCATCGAAACCGGCATATACCCAGTTGTTCATCTTTTCCCAAAGACCACGCACTTCGGGGTCGTTGGCTTCCCACTTGCGGAGCATTTCACGGGCTTCGAGCATCAACGGTGAGTTGGCTTCAGCCTTAGCCTTGGCTTCTTCTTCACCGAGACCTTCCGCTTGGTATTGAGCCATCAGCTCCTTCACTTCAGCCTTATAGTGCTTGTCGAAGGCTACATAGTAATCACCGATGAGGTGGTCGCCCTTCTTACCGCTCGATTCGGGAGTTTCACCATTACCATACTTCAACCAAGCCAACATCGACTTGCAGATGTGGATACCACGGTCGTTTACAATGTTGGTCTTCACCACCTTGTTGCCATTGGCAGCCATCACATTGGCCAACGCCCAACCGAGGAGGTTGTTGCGGACGTGTCCCAAGTGGAGAGGCTTGTTGGTGTTTGGCGAAGAATATTCAATCATCACCAATGGAGAGTCTTCTGTAGCCTTGGTGATACCATATTCGGCATCGGCATGGATGCTGTTGAGGAGTTCAATCCAGCAATCGGAAGCGATAGTCAGATTAAGGAAACCTTTTACGGCGTTGTAGTCCGACACCAATTCCGGTGCCTGCTGCTTCAAGTATTCACCGATTTCCTGAGCGGTTTGTTCGGGTCCCTTCTTGCTCATCTTGAGGAACGGGAACACCACAAGGGTCAAGTGACCTTCAAATTCTTTCTTGGTCTTTTGGAGTTGCACCATCTTTTCGGGCACTTCCTGACCATAGAGTGTATTCAGTGCAGCTATGACGGCCGCAGAGAGTTTCTGTTCGATATTCATAACGCGTTACTAAGTACTTATTTAAATTGGATGCAAAGATACGGGTTTTCTTCGAATCTATCCAATATCGGGCTAACTTTTCGGGTATCTTCAGCAGAGGTGCGATGAATCACACTTGATGTAATCCTCCGGAGGAATCAGGTAGTTCGGACAATGCCCGATTTAAAACTTGAACAAAAATGGAAGAAAATCCTTACAACAAGCAGATAAAGCCTGAAAAAGCATCGAATATAATCAATACATAAGTTGTGAATAGCTGTTCATAAGTTGCGAACAGCTGTACAGAACATTGTGAATAGCCGTACATAACTTATGTACAGATTTTCTTTCATGAAACATCAGGTTTTACACACTGAATTTCAAGCATTTAACAAAGGAAAGTATACTATTCCTCGCAGATTGAAATATGAATAATAGGATGCAATGAATTGCGTCCCTACTACAAACTTCACACGGGAACTTCACCATAAATCATTGAGAATGAACAAGTATGAAGATAAACAAGAAGTGACGGCATTTTATCTTTCAACCCTGTTTCACGCTATTTATGCGAATGATTCTTCAATACGCGATGAGGCAAATGGCCATGCCCCACCAGTTCGATAGGACAACCGAAGTGTTCTCCCAACCATTCGGGCGATACCTCCGTATCGGGATGATAATCGAGCGTTCCATTCACACAGGCTACCGACTTCACATTCTGAAGAATGGTTCCGATGTCGTGACTGATGAGCACGATAGCACACTCGCGGTTGATTTCCTCCAACAAGGAATAGAGCTTCGTTTCAAACTGCTTGTCGATGTAGGTATTCGGTTCATCCAGAATCAAGACCTCAGGATTGGAAACCAAGGCACGCCCCAACAACGCACGTTGTAACTGACCGCCACTCAGTTGACCGATAGGCCGGTCCTCCAAACCTTCCAAGCCCATGCGAACCAATGTTTCGTGTGCCTGCTCGTGCTGTTCGGCGCTATACCCACGAAACAAGGACTTCTGTCCACTCAAACCGGACAGAATGACTTCATACACCGAAATGGGGAACTTCTTGTCGATGGTGTTGTATTGGGGCAAATAGCCAATGGTCAGCTTCGACACCTCGCTGCCCTCCCGGAAGCAGCGGATTCGCCCTTCATCGGGATGATGCAGGCCCAAGATACATTTCACCAGCGTAGTCTTTCCACCGCCATTAGGACCTATGATGCCCAAGAAATCGCGTTCGTAGATGGTAAGGTCCACGTTCTCCAGCACCTTCTTTCCATCGTAAGAAGCAGCCAATCCGTTGATTTCGATGATAGATGCAGGCTTCATCTTAGTGCTCGGTCAAAGTTCGTGCCACTTTCAACATCTCGTCCTGCCACTGATAGCTGAGCGGATTGATGGGAACTATCCGCAAGCCCAATTCATCGGCTATCAACAATGCATTGTCCATGCTGAATTCCTTCTGCAGGAACAACACATTTACGCCATGCTCCTTACAGGTTTCCATCAGTTCTTTCAAATGAGCCGGCGAAGGTTCCTTTCCTCCATCCTCTATACAAATTTGCTTCAAGCCATATTCGCGGGCATAATAGCTCAAGGAAGGGTGATAGATGAGGAACGTGCTGTCTGCATTCTGACAGAGGAAATCGCGGACAAGACTGTCCGTTGCAGATATCACTTGTTTCAAGCTGTCCAGGCGATGCTTGTAAAAAGGCTGTGAAGCCTCATCCATCTTGCACAAAGCATTGTATACATTCTCGGCAATAATCTCCGCATTTACCGTAGAATTCCAGATATGTGGCTCCACACCATGATGATGGTGCCCATCGGTAGAATGGGATTCCTCGTGAATCCAATCCACACCCTCCGACATGTCATAGATCTTCAGGTCAGGAAGATTTTCACTCAATCGGTCCATCCACACCTCTTCAAAGCCTATATGCCCTATCCGGAGATAAGCTGCACTCTGGTTCAAGTCAATCATCTGTTGTGGAGTGGGGTCGTAAGTTTCAGGACTTACTCCCTTAGGAACCATACTGACCACCTCATAGCGGTCGCCTGCCACCGCTTCCGCAAAATAGCGCAATGGTTCTATTGTAACCATCAGAATCGGTTTCTCGTTTTTCTGTGCCGCAGGCTTACAGGCTGACATGCACAGCAGCATTGCCATTAAATATCCCAGTTTCTTCATATACTAATTGTATTATTGCTTGGTTGCACGTAAAATTTCCCGTTTCCCTCCCGGAGGACCAGCCAAACGCTCCACCACAAACCCCGATGACTGAAGCATTCTGCGAACCACTCCTTTGGCACAATAAGTGGTAAGAATACCCCCATTGTTCAAGCATTCATAGAGTGAATCGAAAAGTTTCTGGTCCCACATTTCGGGTTGTTTCTCCGGAGCAAAGGCATCGAAGTAAACAATGTCATATCCTTTCTCGAACTTGTATTGGGTAAAGTCCCCCGCTATCTTATGTAATGTAAACCACGGAGTCAAGGCTGCATCCTGCCCCCAAGGCGAACGATGAATGGCTGCATAATCCTCTTCATGACCCAAGCCTATTATAGAAGGATAATCCAATTTAAGGATAGTTTCTTCAGGCAAGGGATAACGTTCTATCCCCGTATAATGCACCTTTCGTCCGGTTCCTTCTGCAGCCAGAAGCGTCAGGAAGCAGTTGAGCCCCGTTCCCAATCCGATTTCCAAGATGCGAGGATGTAGAACCGATGAATGTTTCAGCCCCTTATCAATAAAGATATGTTGCGATTCAGTCAATGCACCCTTCACCGAATGGTAGTGTTCATCCATCTCGGGTACATAAAGCGTATAGCTGCCGTCTGCCGTCTTTTCCAGTTCCATCTTAGTGAATCATTGAAGCCGCCTCCATCACTCCCCACACCAACAGGGCATAACGAAGAATTTTACCTATAGTCATTGAAAATACCACAATCCATATATTCGCACGCATCATCCCCAGGACAATCGAAATGGCACTGCCCAATATAGGAATGAAAGCAAAGAAAGCCATCCAGGCACCACGGCCCTTCACGAAACGCTCTGCCTTGTCCAACTTCTCTTTCTTCACGTGGAAATACTTTTCAATCCATACCATGTTGCCAAGATGTCCCATCCAATAGCAGGTCATACCTCCCGCTACATTTCCGGCCGTAGCGGACAGCACACTGAAAGCAGGGTCAAGACTCAACGTCGTTACACAAGCCACCAATACAGCCTCCGAACTGAAAGGGATGACACTGCCCGCAATGAACGAGCCGATGAACAACCCCACATAGCCCCAGTCTATCAGAAATTGAAGTATTACATCCATAAATTATAGCAAGTCAAAAGAAAAGAACTAACCAACATAACAATGAAAAAGACAGAAGCAAACCGGTTTCGTGTTAAAGTAAACAAATGTCCGGCCAAAAAAGAAGTACCAATAAGCTGGATAGGCAGCAAAACCATCAAATGACAAGGCTGCAACAAGAGGAACAACAGGGTAAACAGACTCAGATACAGCCAAAAGAACAGAAAGATGCGAGTGCGTGACTTGTCTTGATAAGAGACCTGAAAATAATGTACACTACAAACCATCTGGAGAACCATAACCACTATCCACGATACCCATTCCACAACTGACACCTCCGACCAAACGACCGGACGGAAACTTACCAATTCCTGGAAAGGAGCATAGAAAAGAGGCATTTCATCGTGCCAGAAAGCATGCCCGAAAAGGAAGAGATAAGGAACCAACAATCCGAACAAAGCAGCAAAGACACTCTTTACAGAGAGTGCCCGGAAAACAAAGGCACCAAACAAGAACAATGGAACGTAATATAACAGCTGAGGAAAAGCGAGACTTCCCAAGCTCAAGAACAGGAAAGCATGGAATACAGGGAAAACGGCACGAGCCGATTCGTAGCTATAAAACAACGAGAAAGCTGCCGCCATAAAAGCCGGAACCGCACAACAGCTCCATTGAAAAGGATGAAGGAATCCCAAGGCCGAGAACAGGCACCAATAGATACATACAGGTAAAGAGGTACGGGTACGAATCAGCGAGAACGTGGTATTGGCCTCAATCATCAAATAACCGGTAAGGGCAACCGTGGCAAGAGTCCCCAACTCGCTCCAAGAATCAAGGCCTATTATCCAAATGAGCAGACAAAACAAGACAGCGACGGGGAGGGTCATTCTTCCCGTTGCCACATTTATCTGTAATCTGTTTTCTCTCATTGGGCAACAGTTCTAAGTCCGCACAAAAATAATGAATTTATAGAGAAGTTCATCCAAACAGGATGTGAAAAGTAAATCCAAACGCTCCTTTATGTACTTGCATATACAACATTGGCGGTCCAAAGAACCGCCAATGTTGTCATGATATATCTATTGATTACAAATCGAAACCAATATCCGAACGGAAGTATTTCTTTTCAAACTGAATCTTTTTGGCACCTTCAAATGATTGCGCCAAAGCTTCTTCCTTGTTGGCTCCGTAAGAGCTGACAGCAATGACACGACCACCATTGGTCACTACCTGACCGTCCTTCATAGCGGTACCGGCATGGAATACGATGCTATTTTCGATGGTGTCCAAACCGTTGATGGCATAGCCTTTGTCGTAATGTTCGGGATAACCGCCCGAAACAAGCATCACACATACAGCTGCACGTTCGTCTATCACCAAAGTTTTTTCATTCAAGTTTCCTGCGGCTACTCCTTCGAAGAGTTCCACCAAGTCGCTCTTGATGCGGAGCATCACACTTTCTGTTTCGGGGTCGCCCATGCGGACATTGTATTCGATGACCATCGGTTCACCCTTCACGTTGATGAGTCCGAAGAAAATGAATCCTTTGTAGTCGATTCCTTCTTCTGCCAAACCTTCTACGGTAGGACGGATGATGCGGTCTTCCACCTTCTGCATCCATTCTTTAGTGGCAAACGGAACGGGCGATACACTACCCATACCACCGGTATTCAAGCCCTTGTCGCCTTCACCAATGCGCTTGTAGTCCTTGGCTTCGGGCAAGATCTTGTAGTTCTTGCCATCGGTCAGCACAAACACTGAACATTCGATACCGCTCAGGAATTCTTCAATCACTACAGTAGCCGATGCATTGCCGAACATACCGCCCAACATTTCTTTCAGTTCCTTCTTGGCTTCTTCGAGTGTAGGAAGAATCAGCACACCCTTGCCGGCACAAAGTCCGTCAGCCTTCAATACATAAGGTGCTTCGAGAGTTTCGAGGAATGCATAGCCTTCTTCCAAATTGTCTGCAGTTATAGTCTTATATCCAGCTGTCGGGATGTGATGGCGTTGCATAAATCCCTTGGCAAACTCCTTGCTGCCTTCAAGTACGGCACCGGCTTTGGAAGGACCGATAACGGGGATATCCTTCAAGGATGCGTCGTTCTTGAAGAAGTCGTATACTCCCTTTACCAACGGATCTTCGGGACCTACGACCACCATGTTGATGTTGTTTTCGATAACAAATGCTTTGATGGATTCAAAATCGTCGGCCTTGATGGATACGTTTTCGCCTGCATTGCTTGTACCAGCATTACCTGGAGCAATGTATAACTTCTCGATTTTCGGACTTTGGGCAATTTTCCATGCCAAGGCGTGTTCACGTCCGCCTGAACCTAATAGTAATATTTTCATTGATGATATGTTTTTTTTACCACAGATTACACAGATTTACACGGATTATATTTCTGATAAAAAAGAATCTATGTTCATCTGTGTAATCTGTGGTGAGGCATTATTATTTCAAGTAATCTTCAAAATAGCGTGTAATACGGGTGTACAGATGAACACGGTCACGACCGAACATGTTGTGTCCATCTCCCGGATAGATAAAGTAATCGGGCTGTGTACCGGCATCGATACAAGCACGCAAGAAACTGATACTGTGTTGAGGCACACACACCGGGTCGTTGGCACCGATGATGATTTGCAAACGTCCCTTCAAATCGCCGGCACGCTGGGTGAGGTCAGCTTTCTTGTAACCTTCAGGGTTACTTTCGGGAGTATCCATGTAGCGTTCACCATACATCACTTCATACATTTTCCAATCAATGACCGGTCCTCCTGCCACACCTACCTTAAAGGTATCGTTGTACGTCAACATAAGGTTAGTAGTCATGAATCCGCCAAAGCTCCATCCGTGTACACCGATGCGGCTTTCATCCACATAGTCAAGCGACTTCAAGAGTTCTACACCCTTCATCTGGTCTTTCATTTCTTCCGTACCCAACTGGCGGAATGTACAGTTCTCAAATTCCAAGCCTCGATTGGAGCTTCCACGATTATCGACAGTCAACATCACATAACCCAACTGAGCCATGTAAATATCCCAACCCCCTGCGCCATAATTACGGACATCGGTAATCATCTGGGCATGCGGTCCTCCATATACATATATAACTGCCGGGTATTTCTTGGTCGCATCAAAGTTCACCGGTTTAATCAAACGATAATACAAATCAGTCTTGCCATCGGCAGCCTTGATGGAGCCAAGAATAATTTCAGGCATGTTGTATGCGTCCATCGGATTAGTAGCAGAAAGCATTTCATGTCCTTCCCCTTTACCGGATGTTGATAGAATACGGATATTGCGGGCCGTAGCATGTGAAGTGTAGTTGTCAATGACATATCTTCCGCTTCCCGAAAGTTGTACATGATGTACCCCTTCAGCCGTACCAATCAGATGACGCTTCCCATCTTTCAAACTGACAGCGTAAGCATTACTTTGCAAAGGCGATTGTTCAGTGCTCATAATGATAACTTCCTGAGTTTTTTCCTTAAACCCAAGTATTTCCTGTACCAACCATTCGCCTTGCGTGATTTGAGTATACGGAATCATCAGTTTGGTAGGCCCGTATGTCTCGATGGGATGCATCATGCCCTGCGACAAATCGAACAGATACAAATGATTGTATCCATCTTGCTGACTCTGGTAAATGAATTGATGTTCATTCCAAGGAACAAATGTAATGGGATGCTGAGGTTCTACATACTTCTCATGCTTTTCCTCGTAAAGCAATGCTTCCTTCTCACCGGTGACGGCATCGTAACGGAACAATTGCGAATGGTTCTGGTCACGATTCAGTTCAATGATGTATACCTTTTGTCCGTCAGGACTCCATGTAATATTCGTAAAATAGCGGTCAGTAGGATCGCCACCTTTCAAATAAATGGTCTGCTTACTTTCCGGATTATAGATTCCTACAGTAACCTTGTGACTGGTCATACCGGCCATCGGATACTTGTCGGGTTCCAATGTCGCTACACGGGTAGAAGTGTTTACTTGAGGATAATCGGTCACCATACTTTGGTCCATGCGATAGAATGCAAGGAGTGTACCTTGTGGATTCCAGAATGTACCTTTTTCAATACCAAATTCATCGCGGTGTACACTTTGTCCACAAATCACGCCATCAGGCTCATCTGTCACCTGAAATCCATTTACATAAAGATTGTTCTTTATGGTATAGGCTATGCTTCCGGT
Source organism: Bacteroidaceae bacterium (assembly GCA_017503235.1). Classification (GTDB taxonomy): domain Bacteria; phylum Bacteroidota; class Bacteroidia; order Bacteroidales; family Bacteroidaceae; genus Phocaeicola. The sequence goes on from JAFVTL010000072.1 coordinate 16,723, forward strand.
TGTCGTATTCAAGTCGATGTTTGCATATGGTTCTTTGGGAAGGTCATCGCGGACAACCACCTTTCCTGTTTTCCAATTATATACTGCAAACTTTTGTGCTTGAGGTAACTGAACTTCAGTCTTATCTACCCAAGGATAGCTGAGCGTATAGAGTGCACGCACTTTGTTTATTCCAGCGGACTCCAAAGCTTTATTCAAAGCTTCAAGGGTGAACAATACTTTTTCCTTGCCTTTCTTAGGTTCAATAGCCTTTACTTCGTCCATGTCTGGCTTTATGCAAATATCACCCCACCAGGTCAAGCCATGAAGATTCTCTACTTGAAGGCTGTAATAATTATCCCCACCTGGCATCAGATCTTCCAAAGTGAAGTTCTTTTTATTCTGCGCCACAACTGCTGATGTTATCATAAGCAAGATTACAATCAGATTGGATATTCTTTTCATCTTATTCATCTTGTTTCTTATTGAAGCGACGTCCATTCCCTTTGCGTTCTAAAGGTTTACGTCTATCATTGAACTTATTATCCCCAAATGAACTGCCTCCATCACGTTTGCTCTCAAAACGTTTCTTGTCATCGGACTTCTTGTTACCAAAGGTTTTCTTTCCTCCAAAACTTTTCTTGAAATCACCTTTAGCTTCAAATCGACGTTTGCTATCGCCTCTGTCGCTTTCGCTACGAGAACGGCGGATTTCTGTATGACGAGGTTTAAACTCTTTACCTTCATTGTCGCTACGGAAAGCCTTGTATTTACCATCAAACAGCTGATACTTGCGGAACTGGCATTCCAAAGCACCATTGTAAAGAGGAACCTTGATGGAAGGTTTCAAACCTATCTGGTCGAAACATTCGTCGCGATAACTCAATATCCATGCATCATTACCGGTAAAGGCATGTTTCAAACGTTCGCCAATCATCTGATACAATCCCAGAAGGTCGTCAGTCGATATACGTTCGCCATAAGGCGGATTGGTAATGATGATACTTTTATCTTTCGGTTGTTCAAATTGTTGGAAGGCTTGAACCTTCAGTTCTATTTCTTTACTCAACCCCGCCGCCTTTACATTGCGTGTAGCAATTTCATTTGCTTTCGGATTGTTGTCATATCCATATATTTTATGAGTAAAGTCACGTTCATTAGAATCGTCATTATAGATGGAATCGAACAACTCCTGGTCAAAGTCGTTCCACTTCTCAAAAGCGAACTCCTTTCTAAATACTCCCGGAGCAATGTTACGTGCTATCAATGCCGCCTCAATGGGAATAGTTCCAGAACCACACATCGGGTCTATCAAGTCACATTCACCTTTCCAACCGGTCATCAATATCATACCGGCTGCCAAAACTTCGTTTAATGGAGCTTCTACAGCTTCCTGACGATAACCGCGACGATGAAGCGATTCACCCGAACTATCGAGTGACAACGTACAACGGTCTTCAGCAATGTGAATATTAAGTAATACATCGGGATTGTTTATCCGAACAGAAGGACGATTACCTGTCTTATCACGGAAATAGTCGACTATAGCGTCCTTTACCTTATAGGCTACAAATTTGGAGTGACGGAACTCATTGGAAAATACCACTGCATCTATAGCAAAACTCTTATGGGTATCCAAATACTCTTCCCAATTTATTCCTTTTACATTGTCATACACCTCATCAGCCGTCTGCGCTTTGAAATGCTTGATGGGTTTTAGAATACGGATAGCTGTACGCAGACAGAAATTTGCCTTATAAAGCATTTTCTGGTCACCGGTAAATGCCACCATACGATTCCCAATCTCTATATCATTAGCCCCCAGCTCTATGAGCTCTTTTGCGAGTACTTCTTCCAATCCTTGGAAGGTTTTCGCTATCAGTTCGAAATTTTCTTTCATGAAGATGATAATTACATCATTTGTTTTCAATAGACAAAAGTAGTGAAAAACTTGGAAATACGATCAACTGTCATACTCATTCTTCCACCTTCGCTTCAGCTATTACTTCAGCAGGAACCTCATCACAACGGGTATAGATACAAACATCCGTATCATCTCCCTTCACAGTCCATGTCATGGAACCGGTAGCAAGCAAATCACTAATTATATATTCATGATTCCAGTCTCCCATTCCGTAATCATAAGTGCCACTGATCACAAACCCCCAATCGTCATCTTCTTCCAGTTGAAATCCACCCGTGATGCAACGAGCATACATACTGTCAAATTTCTGATATAACTTGAAGGTGTGGTTGCGTCGATCAAACACAATGTAACAATAAACATCACCGTCCATCGGATTCCCATTCCACTCTGTCAAACTCCACACACCATTCAAATTGGCATAATTTATATCAAGCGTAGGAACTACCGGTACATCCTCATCATCAGAACAAGCAGAGAATCCGATAAGCAAAACGGAAAGAGCCAGGATTTTAAGTATAATCTTCATATGTAATTCTAATTTATGATTTCATTGTTTTATTATTTATCCAATCGCACCAGCAAAGTACGTTCTTCTGCCGAAGCATCAATCCCTTGCAATCGAAAAGAAAAGACAGAAGGATGGTAAGCAGGTATTTCATCAGACCGCATGGTAATGACCAAATCGCCTTCCACTCCAGGACGAAGCACCCGAGGTTCGGTATGGAAAGATGCATATGCGGGCAAACCATCAGCCGACAAGCGTAAAGGCCTCGGGCCTGCATTGGCACATGCTATGCGAATAACGATAGGACGCGAACGATCCCATTCACCTGCCATCAACTCAGTTTGTTTCAATCGCAAAGAACCAATAGCATGAGGCAAATGACGCCACTCATTCACTTCCTTAACTTCACCCAATAAAATCAATCGGGCTACAGGGTGACTGTCTGATTCAGATGTATACACATAGGCACACTCGTCAATAGTACCCGGATGATTACGTGGGCGATACACCAATGCCACATGTCCCGTATCACCCGGTTGCAGAGTGAGAGTATCATAACGGGCTGAAGTGCAACGACAAAATGTTCGAACCAAACGAATTGAAACAGGTTTACTGCCTACATGCCGAAACGCATAATTCGTTGTTACCGGAGCATCGGTTTCAAGGATTGTCCCTACAGACTGGATACATTCGTCGAATCGCAAAATGTTTTCCCCATTTTCAAGTAACTCCGGATTCATAATAGAATCAAGAGCCGCACGGGTCATCGGTACCAATTTCTGAGCTGAAAGTGGTAGAACCGGCACAACCGACAGCACAAAATAGACAATTATGTTCAATCCCATCCTTTTCATATTCCCACTAACCTCCAATTACATCCATCCGTTTTCATTGGCATTCTTACGCACGGTAATCGTAATAGTCTGCTCTTTACCATTACTTGTCTTTACAAGCGCAGTGGTTGTACCAGCCGATACACCATTCACGACAAGTATGGTACCGGCTACTTGTACAGAAGCAATGCTTCCATCTTCTACGTTACAACTATAAGTAAGACGCTCACCATCTACAAAGTAACGAGCCAAATCAACTTTTTCCGAACAATCAGGAGCCACATATATATTAGGAACCTTCATCGGACTTCCGCTTCCCTCGATAGCGCGAAGCAAAGCACCGGCATCGACCAGACGTCCCATCTTTCCACGATATTCAGCCATGTCACGCTTGGTTGTTAAAAAGCCTGGAGAAGTATGATTGTGATTTGTTGTTTTCTCACCCACGAAATATCCGTCTATATCCATTCCTGTATCCTGCATCAAACGAATGAATTCATCCGCCTTAAAATGACGACGCAGCTTCACGGCATATGAAAGTCCCAAAGCAGCCACTCCAGATACATGCGGACAAGCCATGGAAGTTCCATCATAAAAGCCATAAGTCGGTTTTCCCTGGTCTACCCAAGTGGAATAAATCATTCCGCCTTCATCACCTTCTTGTCCTGGAGTACCATAGTATTCACTGTCACCACCTGGAGCACATAAATCCACTTCCTCTCCAAAATTAGTATAAGTAGCCGGAGTAAAATCGGCTGCAATGGCACTTACTGCCACACATTTGGAATAACCGCCAGGAAAAGCAGACATTCCCGCATATTCATTGCCCGATGCAAAAATGGCCAATCCACCCTCAATTACTCCATTCGGAGAGCCTGCATTCTTAATGAAATAATCCAATGATTCCTTTTCAAGCGGATAAAGCAGTTCCCATTCCTCTTCAGAAGCCGGACCCGGAGTATAACCAATCAACGGATTGGACATGGAAGAATTATAACCCCAACTACATTGGATGATAACAGCTCCATTGTCGGCTGCATACTTGAAAGCCTTTGATTCTGCCAATACAGTAGCTGCGCGTGTATCATCAAAAATCTGAAGTGACATGATTTTCACTCCTTGCTGACCAGTTGCAGCATTCCCGCCGGCAATACCACACACACCGATACCATTTCCGTTTACTGCTGCAATGGTTCCAGCCACATGGGTACCATGTCCTGTATCATTTGACCCAGTTGAACCTATATACCCACGATCTGTCGCAAAATTATATCCGTAGCGGTCACCCTTAAAACCATTTCCATCAGCATCGGTATCCGAGCCGAAAGTTTCCGCTTCATTTACCCACATATTGGCTTCCAGATCAGGATGGTTCCACATCACGCCTTCATCCATCACTCCAACAATAATGGATGGATCGCCCGTACAAAGTTCCCAAGCTTCATCACAATTTACGTCACTACCGGCCAATGCTGGAGCCCATTCCTTTTCAAAACCATATTTCCCTGTATTCACATATCCCCATTGTAAAGAAAGGCCCGGATCATTGAACTTACCCGTCGCACGAGAAGAGAAAGAAAGCCCAGACGCACTGACAAAAGCAGTACGATTATGATTTCTATAAAGCGTACGATTACATTGTACTTTAGCCACTTCGCCCAAACGAGAAATACTTTCTACAGCTGTCTTCAAATCTGTATCTTCATTAAAACGAACTACATACCATAAATGCAATCCCGCATCGCGAGTTCGTTCTTCGGTACGTGAATCTACAGGAAACACACGTTCAAAATGGTAAGTCCCCAACAAAGAAAGAACTTCATCTGTTGAAGGAATACCTGAACGACTGCCTGGTTCTCCTATCGAACGACTGGATAATGTACGGTCCAATATATCCGACATTTCAGGTGCAAACTTCACCAACAACTCGCCCTGAGCCGCTTCAGAAGGAATGTTCACTTCAGGTTTGGGCATATCAGGGATAATCAAGTCTTCTGCATGGTCTGTACAAGAAACCAACGACAGGACAAATGCCGCCACAAACAAACAGTTTCTTTTCATTTTATTCTTCATCCGTAAATTCTTCTTTAAGTTCGTATTTGTCCCGGGTTCCCGGCAAAGCATCATAATAATAATCAAAAGTAACAGGCTCATTGTCAAAGCCAGCCAAAGTACCCTCCGAATTAACTCCACCTTCCTGTTGGTTGAAGAGTAACAATTCAGGAATCCAATCCAAAAAATGAGGATGATACAAAATCCAATCAGGTATATTACCCGTAAAGTAGTTCAGATTCAGAGTAAGCATCTTCATGTTCGGCAAAATCTTCGGTATACGATGATCCGCCAGATATTGAATTGTATCGCCACCAAAAGCAGCTACATCCGCTTGATTGTAGGCTTCAACTCCATTCTTTCCTACTTCAAAGTCTGGAATCTGACCTTCTATATAATTATTGGACAAACGAAGTTCTTCCAAATTCTCCCATAAGAATAAACGTTCCAACGAATTATTGGCTGCTGTATGAAAATGAAATCCCAGACCATTCTCATAATCACCGGCCTTACGTAAGTCCGTTGTCGTCCAGCGACGATTACTGGTTAAATTCAACTTCTTCAATTTCGGAAAGTTTTCCGGTGTAAGCATTTCCGGTAAAGTCGCAAAGTTATTGGCACTTAAATCGAGTGTTTCCAATGAATTACCTAATTTATCGAAATCGTCCGGCAAAGAAACCAACCCATATGAAAACATACGTAAATGTTTCAAATAATCCAGTTCACAAATCTCATTTCCCAAGTCAATGCTCAGCAACATAGTATTAGTATTACTGGAAACATCCAACGATTCCAAATACTTCAAATAACGGACTTCTTGAGGTATGCTTTCATTAGTCTTCATCATAGCATAAGCTACAGAACGTACACGGCCTACTGCTTCAGGAGATGGTAAATCTTCATCCTTTGCTTCCCATAAAGTAACATTCGACCAATTACGCATATTTTCACTTGTATCCCAAATACTACCCAGTAGATTCAGCTGTTCACCAATCATTATTAATGCCAACGAATCACCAGAACGATTATCTTCAATTCGAGGCGCAGCCTTTTGAGTCAAAGTCAATATAGCTGGCTCCTTAAGCACGTCTCCCGATTGAGAAGGAACAAAATGAATTTTCGCTATGCGCTGTTCTGGATTCACATTCATCCGCCAGTCAAAACGGATTTTGACCGTACGCGGACGAGCCCCGCGATCCAAATTAACCTCGGTTGTCTCTGTACTAATCCAAGCATCATCTCCAGAATAATCTATATTGACATTGAATTGCACATTCGTTGTTACAGTTGCCTCAAAATAACGTTTGCCCATTTTTGCAGACGATTCTATTTCCACTTCCGGAGTTTCAACAACAATCATTTTATCAAAACCTGTCTGATGAATGGCCACTTCTTGTGGAGCTTGTCCCTCAGGAGTAAAACTGATAGTAGCGGTACGTACGTCATTCACCAAGGTAGAATCTATCGCAATGCGGCACTGGGTAGTTCCGATTCCATTGGCTGGCGAAACCATCAGCCATGGTTCAGAAGCTATAGCTACCCACTCGTCCTGGGAATGCACCATAATGTATTCTGTACCTCCTTCCGCACCGACTGTTATCTCTGTTTTATCCAATCGGAAACCGACCGCTACCTCGTCATCATCGTTACATGCTACCATTACAAAAGCACATGCAACTATTCCTAATGCTATTTTCAACAAATATTTCATTTTTTCAGTCCTCCATCAGTTTTCCAAATCCAGAATGTCACATCCACGAATGTCCTGCGTCTTATCATAGATCAACATATAATAGCCTGCAGCAATATAGTCACACACTTCAGACAAATCTATCGTAATGTTCGGATTATCCTTGATTTCAAACATACGGATATATGGCGAAATGGTATCTTCTATCTTCCTTAAGTCATTGGAACCAATCGTAAAATAGAACAAACTAGGACATGTGTAAAGTCCCGTAGGCCATTCACGCAAGCATCTGTTACCTTCTTCATCGCGTTGGTGACGGATATGAAACTGCTGCAATGTAGAAATTCCCAATGGAGAAGTCGGGAATCTAGAGAAACAGTTGTAACTCAAATCAATACCTGACAAATAAGGTAATGTCGTTGCATAAAAATCATTCGATAGTTTGGTTAATTTATTGGCACTCAAATCAAGTGCTTCAAGCATATAAGCACATTTACCTTCCAGCGCCCCGTCAGGAATATGCTTCATGCCGTTCCCCGAAAGAACCAGATAGTTCAATGGTGAATCTTTCTTAAAAAGGAGTCCGGGAAATTCTTCAAATCTATTGTTTGACAAATTCAATTGACTTACATTGATTCCCCGATAATTATCTCCATTTTCAAATCCATCAATTTCATTGAAACTGAAATCTACCGATGCCATCACATGAATGGATTTAGCATTGAATACATCGGGGAATAATTTAATCTTATTGTGTGTGCAAGTAAATGATTCTACGTCAACATATCCGAAGAAATATCCGTCATCGGCATGAGGTATTTCAGTAATCTCATTAAAGTCCAAATACAACTTAGTCAGATTTACATCCTTACCAAAAGGATGAAGCTTCTTAATTTGATTGCTGGCACAATCCAACATACCCAAACGAACCATTCTCTTCAGATAATCATGTGAAGGAAACTCTTCCAGATTATTATATCCCATATAAAGAACCTGAATTTTATCTCCCGATTTTCCATCAATGATGGATTCCCAATCTTTCTTGAGCTGCTCACCGGAGATGCCCTTGTTACAAGCAATGTTCAACATCTGCAATTGAGGGAGATTGGAGAGCATATCCATCGGTAGTGCTGTAAGATTAGGGCAATTATAGATTTCGAGGTCATATAATTTCTCCAAATTACTCCAACTTAACTGCTCTCTCTCTTTATAATAAGGAGAAGAAGGTTCAATATCACGGAACATGCTTTCGGTTGTGAACGGTGAATTGGCAATATAGAGTTGTTCCAATTCTGTCAATCTCATAATAGCCTTGGAGATTCCCGTAATATGATTAGTCAAATCACCGAACTGAATGCTCTTCATCTGTATACGGTTGCTCTTGATGGTTTTTTCTGGATTCATCACATTGAACCCTTCCTGCATCTGTTCTGAGAAGCCTTCACGGAAATCACGTGCCAACACATGAGTGTCATAATTCATGCGCATGATCTGGCGCTCTTCGTCAGTCATATTCAATTTAAAGTCATTTGAAACGACATGACCTCCCAATGTCTCTGAATGAGTACCTAAAAAGAGAGCCACTAATTTTGTCAGTTGTCCGATAGCGTCTGGAACTATTCCTTTAGCGCCAAAATCTTCAATCGTAATACTTGCAATACGACCATCTGAATGAAGTTGTACACCCGGTTGTTCGCCCCACAAATCAATATCCTTGTTAAAATTCCAATTGATGCCTAACTTCTGAACTTCCCCTGCATAACTCCAATTAGGTCCATCCAATGCTTCCCATATTTCCTTTAACGCAATATAATCCTTGAGATATTCAGAAGATTCCGACATTTTTACTGGCACTTCCACTTCTTTGGTCAATTGGTTGTCTCTAACCAAAAAAGTCTTGTTATCATCAGGCGTAGCTATTTCAAGTATATTCTTTCCATTCTTATCAGAATAAGTAGTATAACTGCTTATTTGATAAGTTCCCGCCCGAAGCCATACAATTGTATCACAAGTGATATACGACGTTTCAGCATGCTTGCCAGGATAAAGTTCTTCATCCGCAGAAGTGTTCTTGAAGTCTTCAACATATGTCACTGGAATCTTCTTGATGTCCGTGACCTCTTGTGTAAACAAATTACGTACTGCAATATCAACCACTTTGATATTACTAAACGGATAAGCCTCGCTACCTGTAGCACGCGCTTCTACAAATTCCTTCACTAATTTAAAAGACACCATTCCCCGTTCAGTCACATTGACTGGCAATGCTTTGGATGTAAGTCCACCACTAACAACAGTAAAGGTGTTATCATCAGTCTCTCCAGTCAAAAGCAAGTTGTCCAAATTGTCATATATGCGATAGCCGGAAACGATATAGTCCCCCACCAACAATTGTAATTTGTCACTCCGCAAACCGAATTCTGCATTGGCTTCATTATAGGCGTTTAATACCAATGATTGTGATATGGTCGAACCATCGTGCTGCATAATAACCTCAATTTTCTTGGCATTATCCAAAAGATTAAGCTTATCTGTTGCACGAGCATCCACCCTATCGCTATAAGATGCACTTTTATATAATTTGAACTGCACATAGCCATATTGACTCTGCTGCAACTCATCGTTATCATCCGAACATCCCATTAAACCACCCATCGCCAATATAGCAGTAATGAGAGGGAATATATAGGATAATAATAACTTCTTCTTGTCACTCATCTTTTATGAATTAAGGTTATTGTGGATTGATTAGCAAAATTTTCTTATTCAGAGTATCTCTTCCCTTAAATACAATAAAGAAAGAACGAGTGGAATCCTTCGGTGTACGTATCATCATATACTGAACATCATTTCCATCCATAGCACCTTCCGGACGTTGTCCCATTTCTTCATCGGTAACTTGTTCACCGCCTAACCAACGAATAAGGAATGAATCCAAACTGGAGACATCCCATTCTTCAATGGACAAATTCGGATAAATCATAATAGGACTTAAAACCGGAATAGTAGTGGTATAAACTTCCTCTACACTATATTCACTAGCAAAATAAGCCAAATATTCCTCATTCGTTTCAGGTTCACATGCATATTCGGATTGGGACAATCCATTTTTAACAATGAATCCAGTACCGGCTTCATTCTTTTGCGTAAGAGCAACCAACAAATTACGTTGCTCATATTCATATTTAATCTCGCCCTCTTCAATAATGTTTCCTCGTAAGTCATCTTTAATGATATCGTATACCGCAATAGGGAACACCAAAACAATACCATTCCGTTTCTTGTCACTTGCATCAACAGTCAAAGTTGATGTTTCACCATCAGCTTCCAAGTGCATCCATTCTACCTTGTCGAAAACATATTCTCCATCACGTTCTTCAATGAATACAGGCTTATAGGCGTCATTCAGAGCAATTACATTGAAAGACATCTTTTCCTCAACCACATCCGTCTCACTGGTCAAGTCATTCACCCGACTAAATGTTTTTCCATCCAAAGAAACATTCCATCCCCACATACTACCAGATTCAATATCCAACGAACGGACAATGATAGCTTTGGGGTCCATTCCAGCATAAGCGACTGATACAGGGAATGAAGCTGTACCCATTTCATTGGAGAAAGTCAAAGTCGCTTCTGCTTGAGGATTCTTCACATAGGCTTCTTTTACTGTAGCTACTCCATTCTTCTTTCCCGTTATATTATTATCCGAAGTCAAATTTACCTCCAACCAGTTTGGAATACTAACAAGACCACATTCAAAGTTAGCTTCAATCGAAAATTCCAGTGTTCCTTCCGAAGGAATGACAAGATCATTGATTTCCTTTCCATCAGCGTCATACACTTTTAATTCATAGGCTTTTCCGGCACGTAACACTTCAGCAACGACCTTACTTTGCCCTCCCATGGAAAGTGTCAAAGAGGCCTTGACCGAATCAAAACTTTGGCCTTCCCCACTGACCTTCACTTTTACAGATTGCGAACCGGGCTTTCCTGAAATGTTCTGTCCTTCCATATCAGCACTAGCTAAAGTACACCACGCCTTATTAGAAGACAATTTCCATTCCATGTTTGCCGCAAAAGTAAAGTTTGCTTCGCTTTCAGCTACGCAACTGATAGTCTGTACTACATCCGGAAATGTCGGAGTTGCAGGTTCGTCATCACTGGATGAACACGCACTTGTGCCAAATACCAGCACTGCTGTAAGCCCCATAAAGAGCCATTCTTTAAACTTTTTCATATGGTTATTTTTTTATATTTCTATCTTAAAATCAATATCCTTCACGCATCAATTTTTCAGCCTCATCGTCGCTAATCCATTTCACAGCATTGATGAATGTTCCAACCGTACCATAAAGGCTTCCATTCTTATTCATGACAAATAATGTCATATACTGATAGATGAATTGTTCACAACTACTGTAATACGAAGCATAGTATGTAGGCTGGGACATCCTTATCTTTCCATCTCCGTAGATGGTTCCGAAAGCTTCTGTAGTAGGTCCAAACACCTGTTCTTCCATTTCAATAAGTGGATTCAGCAAATCATCTGTCGTAAACTTGACTTTTACATCATAGCCATCATAGAAATAATCCTTTATAATGAGGGTATTCTCTTCGGCTGTATCGACTACGGCATACGTCAATCGTTTATCTACTACCGTATAATCATACAGATAAGTAGAATTTACAACACAATATCCCTCAAAATCGTAAATGTTAAACGGGCAAGTTTTCTGCAATAACACATTGGCATCAATTCCGTAAAGTTCCCATTGTGTATCTTCTTCTGTTACCAAGCGTAGAGCAAAACCTAATGAATCACCAATTTCAATATTATCATAGATTCCTCGCACACGGACATTTGCTACATGTTCCCCTGCCTTAATGGTAACTGTATTTGAAGCAAGTTCATAATGAACACCTTCGATGGCATTGCTGCTTTTGTCCAATATTTCTACAGCCAATGTACGGTCATAACTGCAAGTTTGCGTAGCCGACACTGGAATGTCAAACAATTCTTCATTGTTTTGGACCGGAAGTACGTACAATGAATCTGAAAACATGATATAATTTGGGCCGCTATAAATAGTACGTTCCTCATCACAACCAATCATTGTCAGCAATAACGTACACACTGCAAATATTCCTATGAATTTTCTTTTCATCATCGTCATTTATTTATTACTTTCATTTGGTTCTATATTAGCTCCAGGAGACTCGATTTCGTGTTGAGGTATAGGCCATACAAACAACGGATTGTCCTTTTCAACCACCAAACTACTTCCATTTTCTAAAGATTGCTCCTGAGGAGTACGTTCAAATCCTTTATGCCAACGCTTTAAATCGGTCAATCGGAAACCTTCCATATAAAGTTCTTTCACTCGCTCCTCTTCAATGATAGTCATGGCATTCTCTTCATTCATTGATGTTCCTCCGCCATACGATGCATAACGGGCTGAGCGCAAAGCTGTAATATCCTTGGCTGCTTTATTTAATTCGCCCTTCTGCACATATGCTTCAGCACGTATCAAGTATTGTTCAGACAAGCGGAATACTTTCGGCATGCTCACATGCAACAATTGCGCTTGATTAAACAAATCTTCATTTCCCCAATACTTCATCAATAGCGGCCACGTCAACCCATGTGTATGACCTGTCGTATACGTTTGGAAGAAAGTGTTATAGCGCAAGTCTGTCTCACCGTAAAGATTCAGTACCCATTGTGCAGGTACATAATCCGGTTTCAAAGAGCTATAGTCATAATTAAAGAATACTCTTCCCAATGCTCCCCCATAAGAAGTGGTTGTAAAGCCAATCTTCCAAATGACCTCCGTCGAATTATCAGATGTCCACATATACTGGTAATACGAATAATTCGAGTTATACATCTGATTAGCATTTGACAGGAAGAAATGATCACTATCTATCACCTTTGTTGCATATTTGATAGCCTCATCATATTTTTTCATATACAAAGCAACACGGGCACGCAACGCATAGGCTGTATATTCATTAAAATAAGTTGTATTGTAGATATACCCGTCTACCGATGGGTCATAATCTTCTCCTAAAGTCAAAATCTCAGCAGCATGATCCAAATCCATCAAAACCTGTTGGTAAGAATCATACAATGATGCGCGTTGAATAGGCTCATCCGAGTAATAGTTGGTACGGAGTACCACTCCCAGTTCATTCTTCGCTTCTTCATCACTTTCGTATGCCTTGCAATAGAGTTTGATGAGTTCTGAATATGCCAAAGCACGCGCAAAATATGCCTCCCCACAATATTGTTCCAAACGATCCAACAAATCATCATCTGAGAGTTGCAACTTCAATTTTTCAGCATTGTCCAATAAAAAGTTACAACGACCTATTACTGCATATAAAGAAGCATAAACAGCTTCTATCTCACTATTGGTCGCCAAAATATTCCAACGCCAAATATCACCATAGGTATTGGTATATCCATTTACAGCATAAGCTAAATCCGCTTGCAAATCGGGCAATAATGTAAGATATCCGCTATAAAGAGCACCGCTCAAGAAAGAAGAATAAATTCCAATAACGGCCTGATCGGCTTCGTCAACGGTAGTAATGCCTTGATTGGCCAAAATTGCATCCTCGGGATATTTGTCCAAACAAGAAGTGGCTCCTAAAGCCATGATTAAGATCAGTATATATAGTTTCACTTTTTTCATCTTTTCATCTCCTTTCAAATTAGAATGACAATTCGATACCCAATGTCAATTGACGCGACATCGGATATTGTGCTGCATATATATTGCTGGACGATTCTGGGTCAATACCGCTGAATTTCGTAAATGTAAGCAAATTTTGTCCTTGCACATAAATGCGTGCACTATCGAAGAAATGAGTCTTTTCCAGCCAATTTTGAGGTACGGCATATCCTAACGTCAAATTCTTCAAACGCAAGAAAGAAGCATCTTCCAAGAAACGGGAGTCCATTTGAGGGGTAATTCCATAACGCGGAATATCTGTAACATCTCCTGGCTTTTTCCAACGGTCATACAACAAACGCCGACTTTGGTTATATACCGTATAAAGTCCGTTACTTTCTTCGAAGAAACGGTCATTATTGAACATCCATCGGTCAGCTACCCAACTGAATTGCGCATTCAAAGAAAAGCCTTTCCAACTCAACGTCGTTCCGAAACCACCTTGCCAAGGTGCAATATAGTTCTTTCCTACCATGACCTTGTCTGACTCATTGTATTCAGTGGTCAATTCACCTTCCTTGGTATACCACAAAGCATCGCCATTAGCCGGATTCACACCCGCATAACGGTTTGTATAGAATTCGCCTACTGAATGACCTACAACCAATTTAGTGGATGTCCCGGCTATCTCGTATTCACTCAACCCATTGTAGAGTTCAGTAATTTCATTTTTGTTATACGAAACATTGGCATTTACATTCCAAGTAAAATCTCTCGTACGAATGACATCAGCATTTACCGCAAGTTCAGCACCCCGATTTATCATCACACCCACATTGTCCCAGCGGCTTCCAAAACCATTATTTGAATATGACTGGGGAACCAGCATCAACATATTACTTGTACGTTTGTTATAAAGTTCAAGATCTACATTGACACGATTGAAGAAACCTAAATGAAAAGCCAAATTAGTAGCCCACAATTGCTCCCAACCCAAGTCGGGATTCCCTTCACTGATAGGGGCAATGCCCGCTGTACCCATATAATTGGCTCCACCGCCTACCAGTTCCAGATGATCATAGTTCGGAATTTCCGAATTACCTGAAGTACCGGTACTAAAGGCTATTTGCGCGGTAGTCAACCAATCAAATCTTTTCATAAATTCTTCTTGCTTCAGATTCCACATCAAGCCTACAGACCAAAATGTACCCCAACGTCCGTTTTTCCCAAAGCGGGAAGATGCGTCAGCACGAATCGAAAAATCAGCATAGAAACGATCGTCGAAACTATATTCTCCTCTACCGAAAAACGAAAGATAAGAATAGCTGGAGAAAGAATTGGACCACATACTCGCTCTGGTACCTGATGCCAAATCTGTCAAGAAATCATTATTCTGACCGCTGGTAACAACCTGAAAACCTTCTGAACGATAATCTACTCCTTCTTGTCCTAACATTACATTAAAAGAATGTTTGTCTTTCAAGTTAAAACGATAATTCGCTGTATTGGTGATTGTCAACGACATCATATCGTACGAACTGCGACCAACATTCCCAATACCATTGTTCCCCGGGAAACTGGGATAGGACTTCATATCAGCAGTCGAATGCGAATAATCCACTCCAAACTGACTACGTATGGTCAGATTCTCTATCGGAGTGATTTCGGCATAAAGAACAGTCAGTGCTTTGTACTTCTTGTTCAATACCGGATTGTTTTCCATCCATTCCACAGGATTATAGGTTGTACCTGTCCAACTACCATCCTTCGATGAAGCAATGCTGCCATCTTCCCGATAAGGATTCCAATAAGGCAACATGAAACGGCAAGCTGATATAGGTGTATAGAGCGCATATTGTCCGTCTTCGGCTTGTTGTACCTCTTCGTAAGCCACCATTGAATTGGTTCCTACCTTAAGCCAGTTGCTGGCTTTCACATCAGCATTGGCACGCAAGTTGTAACGTCGGAAAGTGGAACCTTGTGCAATACCATCCTGATCATAAAAGCTGCCAGATACAAAATAGTTCAGTTTATCTGTTGCGCGACTGATAGAGAGGTCATAGTTCTGCAACATGGCCCTGTCATTGAATACTGCCTCCTGCCAATTCACATCGGTCAATCTTAACTTGTCATAATCCTGACCTTTATCCAGCCCCAACTCCTGTTCAAATTGAATGCGTTCAGCCGTATTCATCAATGTCCAGTTGTTTCCAGCCAATTCGGAGAATCCCACTTGTGTACGCAATACTACTTTTGCCTTATCCATGGCTGTACCACGCTTGGTAGTTATCACCACCACACCATTGGCCGCACGAGCTCCATATATGGAAGTGGACGATGCATCCTTCAATACAGAAATGGATTCAATATCGCTGGGACTGATGGTGTTAAAGTCAGAACTTGTGATGGGTACTCCATCGAGAATAAACAAAGGAGCTGTACCTGAATTGATAGAATTCGTACCACGAATCTGAAACGTAGCCGCCTTGCTGGGTTCACCGGAATTGGACAACACGGTCAAGCCAGGAGTCTGTCCTTGCAGAGCTTGGTCAAAACCTGCAGCCGGTACATTAGCCACTTTATCTGACTTCACGGTTGAAACCGACCCGGCAATAGTCCCCTTTTTACGGGTACCATAAGCCACCACAACCACTTCTTCCATGACTTCTGCATCCGATTGCATCACAATATCCAGTATCCCTGTACTATTGTTTACCGTATGCAGCTGTGTCTTCATGCCAATGTACGAGAATACTAAAACCGCCTTATCCACTCCTTTCAGTTCAATGGCGTAATTCCCGTCAAAATCGGTTACAACCCCATTTGTAGTTCCTTCCTGCATGATTGCTACACCTATCAAAGGCTCGTTATCTTCATGGGACGTCACTTGTCCTTTCACAACAAATGACTGAGCCCAAAACGACTGAGGAACAATCAGCATGAAGAGAAAAACAAACAAATGAATGATTTTTCTATTCATCTTTATCTTCTTTGACTTTTTAATTATTATTCAACATGGGTACGGAGAAGATACTCTCCATAATCAAGAAGTTGCATAATACCAATGTTCCTTCAACCACACGGATTGTTAGGGAACATTGTTCACATATAACTTCTGTACCATTAATATATATTAAGGTACGAGAAGGCAAATATACAACAAATCCTCCTATAAATGGAAATATTAAAAATATTTTATCACTTTTATATAAACAGACAGCAAAAAAGCACTTAAAATGAACAACGATACAACTATTTTCGTAGCTTTGCAATACTAAAGTTTATACTTATGGTAAGAAAATATGATTTTCTCGTTATCGGTTCCGGCATTGCTGGAATGAGTTTTGCATTGAAAGTGGCACACAAAGGAAAAGTTGCCCTGATTTGTAAGGCCGGACTTGAAGAAGCCAATACCTATTTTGCACAAGGAGGTATCGCTTCAGTAACTAACTTGAAAGTGGATAACTTCGAGAAGCATATCGAAGACACCATGATAGCAGGTGACTGGATCAGCGACCGGGCAGCCGTAGAAAAGGTAGTTCGGGAAGCACCGGCACAAATCGAAGAATTGATAAAGTGGGGAGTTGACTTTGACAAGAACGAAGAAGGCGAATTCGACCTGCACAAAGAAGGCGGCCATTCTGAATTCCGTATCCTACACCATAAGGATAACACCGGTGCAGAAATACAAACCAGCCTGATAGAAACGGTCAAGGCACATCCCAACATCACCGTTTTTACCAACCATTATGCAGTAGAAATCATCACCCAACACCACTTGGGGATTATCGTTACCCGCCACACACAGGGCATCAAATGCTATGGTGCCTACATCTTGAATGAAAAGACTGGTGATGTAGACACCTTCCTGTCACGCATTACAGTCATGGCTACCGGAGGATGTGAAGCCGTATACAGACAAACTACCAACCCACTGGTAGCTACCGGCGATGGCATCGCTATGGTATACCGCGCCAAAGGAGTCGTAAAGGATATGGAATTCATTCAATTCCATCCCACAGCCCTCTATCATCCGGGCGACCGCCCCAGTTACCTCATCACCGAAGCCATGCGTGGCTATGGAGGCATCTTGAAGACCAAGGACGGCAAAGAATTCATGCAAAAATATGACCCCCGACTTTCATTGGCTCCACGCGACATTGTCGCACGTGCCATTGACAACGAAATGAAACTGCGGGGAGAAGACCATGTATACCTCGATGTCACACACAAAGATCCCGAAGAGACCAAAGAGCACTTCCCGAACATATACAAGAAATGCTTGAGCATAGGCATCGACATCACGAAAGATTACATTCCGGTAGCTCCGGCCGCCCACTATTTGTGTGGAGGTATCAAGGTAGACCTTGACGGACAAAGCAGTATCGGTCGCCTATATGCCATTGGCGAATGTTCATGCACAGGCCTGCACGGCGGCAATCGCCTGGCTTCCAACTCATTGATAGAAGCTGTCGTTTATGCCGATGCGGCAGCCAAGCATGCACTGAGCGTATTGGACCGCTATGACTACAACGAAGACATCCCCGAATGGGATGCCGAAGGTACCATGAACCCCGAAGAGCTGGTGCTCATCACCCAAAGTATGAAGGAAGTTAACCAGATTATGGAAGCTTATGTAGGAATTGTTCGAAGCAACATTCGTCTGATTCGGGCATGGAATCGTCTGGACATTCTGTACGAAGAAACAGAACGCCTGTTCAAGCGTTGTAAAGCTTCACGCGAACTTTGTGAATTGCGCAACATGATCAACATCGGTTACCTCATTACCCGACAGGCTATGGAACGCAAGGAAAGCCGTGGATTGCATTACACCATTGACTATCCTCATGCTTCCGACAAGGACAAGAAGTAAGTTTGAATCATTGGGATTTCATCTCCTCAGAAAGTAACACTATTGGGTACGCATCGGTAATTCCTATGCGTACCTATAGAAATATAGCACTAAAGGCTATCGCTTGTGTTGCGCAATTTTGGCTCCTTCAGGCACATCCTCCGTTACCCAAATGTTTCCACCTACGGTAGCACCGCGCCCAATGGTAACGCGGCCTAAAATAGTGGCATTGGAATACACAATGACATCATTTTCCAAAATAGGATGACGGGGAATTCCCTTGATGGGATTACCATTGTCATCCAACGGGAAGCTTTTGGCCCCAAGTGTCACACCTTGATAGAGTTTCACGTTGTTGCCAATAATACAAGTAGCGCCAATTACCACCCCCGTACCATGGTCAATGGTAAAGTGATGACCGATTTGTGCCCCCGGATGAATGTCAATACCCGTTTCCGAATGTGCCATTTCTGTAATGATGCGCGGGATTAAAGGTACACCCAACATAAGCAATTCATGGGCTATCCGATAGTTGCTGATGGCACGGATGGCCGGATAACAACTGATGATTTCACCGAAACAGGTAGCAGCCGGGTCACCATAATAGGCAGCTTCCACATCAGTAGCCAGAATCCGACGTAACTCCGGCAGCTTTCCGATAAAGCGGGCAGCCAACAAAGCAGCCGTTTCTCGACTGGACTCCTCCTGAATTTTCAGGCCGTTATTCTCCTGACCAAAGCAAAGCCCTGCCTGAATCTGTTCTATCAGCAAATTATACAAGCACTCTACATTCACTCCAATGTGATAGGGAACGGTGTGCTTGTTTACGGTAGAATTGCCGAAATAACCTGGAAACAGAATGGCACGCGACAATTCAACGATTCGTTGCAACGAAGTGGATGAAGGAAGCGGATCACCTTCCTTGTGTTGATGGAACAATCCCTTATACGAGCGGCTGTCCGACAACTCATCGACGGCTTTAGTCAAGATATGCGAATAATCAAAAGAATCCATATATTGCTGTTTTGCGAGCAAAAGTAGAGAAAATTCCTTTCATAAGCAACAAGTAGTAGCAGAATTGAATATTTTCCATTATTTTTGCAGAAAATGAACACTTATGGCCAACTCTAAGAATCCTTTTGCATCCAAAGCTAAACAACAAGGCAAAAAGAAGCCCACCGGAAAAAGGGTGGGCAAATCAAAACCTGAAAAGGCAAACAACCAACTGAACCGCCGGGTGAAATGAATCACTCTACCAGTGCAAAGTCGAGCTGCTTGCGCTCCAAATTAGCACGAACCACCCGAATACAAATCGGATCACCCAAGCTATATTTCTTGTGATAGCGACGGCCGGTCAGGCAATAGCTCTTTTCATCAAAATCGTAATAATCATCATCAAGCTCACGCATTGGAATCATGCCTTCACATTTGTTTTCATTGATTTCAACATAGATACCCCATTCGGTTACCCCCGAAATGGTTCCTTCGAACTCTTGTCCCAAACGTTCACCCATAAATTCCACCTGCTTGTATTTGATACTTGCCCGTTCGGCATTGGCAGCAATTTGTTCCATTTCTGAACTATGCTCGCAAAGTTCCTCATATTTGGCTTCCTGAGCGGTACGTCCACCCGCCAAGTAGCGAGCCAGCAAACGGTGCACCATCATATCGGGAAAACGTCGAATCGGTGAAGTGAAATGCGTATAGTAATCAAACGCCAAACCATAATGCCCAATGTTGTGTGTGGAATATTTAGCTTTCTGCATAGCCTTCAACGACACCATTTCAATCAGGTTCTGCTCCTTTTTACCACGGATATCGGTCAGCAGTTTGTTCAATGACTTCGACACTTCGGCCTTACTTCCAGAAGTACGGAGTTTATATCCAAAACGGTTCACAAACCAATTCAAGTTCTCCAGCTTATCTGGGTCTGGCAAATCATGGATACGATAAGGGAATACTTTCGCTTTCTTGTTCTGAGGCACCTTACCGATACACTCAGCCACCGTACGATTGGCCAGCAACATAAACTCTTCAATCAATTTGTTGGCTTCCTTCGATTCCTTGAAGTAGACACTAATAGGACGCCCCTTTTCATCGATGTCAAAACGGACTTCCACGCGGTCAAAGTCAACGGCACCGGCCGCCATCCGATTCTTACGCAGAATTTGCGCCAACTCGTTCAGTTTCAGAATCTCATCCTTATAATCACCCTCGCCTGTTTCAATCACCGCCTGTGCTTCTTCGTAAGTAAAGCGACGGTCACTCTTGATGACAGTCTTTACAATGCGATGCTTCTTCACTTCAGCCTTGTCGTTCATTTCGAATATGGCAGAAAATGCCAGTTTCTCTTCATTAGGACGAAGGGAACATAGCAAATTGCAAAGACGCTCCGGAAGCATAGGAATAGTACGGTCCACCAAATAGACAGATGTTGCCCTCTTTTCAGCCTCCTTGTCTATGCAGCTTCCTTCTTTTACGTAATGAGTCACATCAGCAATATGCACACCCACTTCCCACAGTCCCGGCTTGATTGCCCGAATGGACAATGCATCATCGAAATCCTTTGCATCCTTGGGGTCAATGGTGAAAGTAGTTATGGAGCGGAAATCTTCGCGTTCGGCATAATCAGCTTCCGTTATGACATCCGATATCTTGTCAGCGGCAGCTTCCACTGCATGCGGATATACATAAGGCAATCCAAACTCAGCCAAAATGGCATGCATCTCTGTGGTGTTATCCCCTGCTTGTCCAAGCACGTCCACCACCTGACCAATCGGATTCTTGGCATCCTCCGGCCATTCAACAATGCGTACTACCGCCTTGTCACCGTTCTTTCCTCCCTTCAGTTTGTCTTTCGGAATGAAAATGTCATTGGCCAATGTACGGCTTTCGGTCAGCAGAAATGCATAGTATTTTTCAACCTTCAACGTTCCCACAAAGGTATCGTTCGCCCGTTCGATGATTTCAATCACCTCCCCTTCAATGGTACGGCGCTTGCGGGTAGCACAAAGCGCAATTCTTACCTTGTCATTATTCATGGCATGCATGGAATTGCGTTCGGCTATATGAATAGGCTCACTCCCGTCGTCCGGAATGAAGGTATTGGTACCGGTACTCTTACGTTGGAAGATGCCGGTCATCACTCTACCATGCCCGTTCAGTTTGAATTCCCCTTTTTCATTGATTTGCAGATACCCGTCCTCCACCATGTCATTCAAGATATCCACGCACAGCATCTTGAGTGGATGCGTAGTCAGATGAAGTGTCCGGAACAATTGCTTGAGTACAAAATATTCACTTGGTCTCATTTCGAAGAAGGTCACTAGCTTGTCGGCCAGTTCGCTTTTCTTCATATGTTTTCCTGCTTTCTTTTCTTTTCTTTTAGACATAATGGAATCTGTTTATTGGTTACCAGTACAAAGTAAAACATATTTTTACAAACTTGGTTATCCAATCGGAAACGAATTGACAGATTTTTACATGATTTAGGAGAAAAAGAGAATTAAAGCACGTCTATTTACTTAAAACGACTTATCTTTATGCAATTTTTTAAAACAGGAGCCTTCTTATACAAGGCCGAATATTTAATTAGCTATATGAAAAGATATATGAACTACCTGCCAGCATTGCTGCTGACCGTACTCGTATCCGCTTGTTCGGATGACCAACCCACAGTAAAGCCAGAACCCGACCCTATCGTTCCTGAAGAACCGGCTCCAGAGCCGGAAGAGGAAATCAAGACCGCCTTGCTTGAAGGTGAAATTATCGGTTCACAATGGTCGGTGGATTATAACAACAACAATGCAAAGACAGACAAAGTAAATACCAAAGCCAATGTTTTCGACGGTGACTTCAATACCTTCTTTGCTTCCTACGATCGTTCAGGCACATGGGTAGGTCTGGATTTGGGTGAAAAACACATCATCCATAAGATAGGCTACTCACCTCGAATCACTCAAAAAGCACGTGTACAACTGGCAGTAATTGAAGGAGCCAACGAAGCGGACTTCAGCGATGCTATGCCCATCCACCTCATCAAGGAAGAAGGAGTTGAGAACGAAATGAGCTACGCCGACATCCATTGTTCCAAAGGATTCCGCTATGTACGCTATGTAAGCCCCAACAACGTCAGATGCAACCTGGCAGAATTGGAATTCTATGGAGAAAAAGGAGAAGGCGACGATTCGCAGCTGTATCAGATAACCAACCTTCCGACGGTAGTCATCAACACCAAAAATGCAGAAGACATCACTTCCAAGGAAAATGAAATCAAGTCAATGGTATACATCATTTCAGAGGGAGGCAAGGAACTGTTTGCTGCAGCGAACACAGGTGTACGAGGACGTGGAAACGCCAGTTGGCAATTCCCTAAAAAGCCCTACCGATTGAAGTTTGAAGAAAAGCAGCAACTGCTCGATGCACCGGCCAAGGCCAAGAAGTGGACACTCATCAACAACTATGGCGACAAGACACTGATGCGAAACATCCTGGCTTTTGAAATAAGCCGCCGGATGGAAATGCCTTACACTCCTTACTGCCGCCCTGTCGATGTCGTGCTGAACGGTGAATATCGGGGATGTTACCAGTTGTGCGACCAGGTAGAGGTGAACAAGAACCGCGTCGACATTGTTGAGATGGAACCGGAAGACATCCAACTGCCGGAATTGACCGGTGGATATCTGATAGAAATAGACTCCTACGCATGGGGAGAGACCTCCTATTTCGTATCCAAGAAGGGCGTTCCCGTTACCATCAAGTCACCCGATGAAGACGACATCGTTCCTGAACAGACAAAATACATCACCGATTATTTCAACCAAATGGAAGCCGCTATATTTGCAGAAAACTACGACGATGAGGAGGAAGGTTATCGAAGTTTCCTTGACTTGGACAGTTTCTTGAGATATTTCATGTTGGAAGAATTATGCGGCAACCCCGACACATTCTGGAGTGTTTACCTCACAAAGAACCGTTACAGCAACAAGTTTGTGGTAGGTCCGGTTTGGGACTTCGACATTGCTTTCGACAACGAAAAGCGGGCATACCCTACCGACAAGTTTAACGATTTCCTTTATACGACTCAGGTGAACGTAGCCAGTGAAACCGTCCGCAAGATGGCAAATGTTATAGTCAAAAAAGATACCGCTGCACGCCAACGACTGATTGAAATGTGGAACAAAGCCCGGACAGAACAAGGCATTGACAGCGAAGCGTTGTTGGAATACATCGACCAGACCGCACAACTTCTGAATGAGTCCCAGAAACTGAACTTCAAGCGTTGGGACATTCTGAACCAACGGGTACACGAAAATCCGCAAGCGGCAGGTTCTTACGAAGGCGAAGTGGCAATTCTGAAAAATTACATATCCAAACGAGTACCTAAGTTGGACACATTGATCGGACAATAATCCCGCTAAAACCCTATGAAAGAAAAGAAAATACTTGTAACCGGAGCCAGCGGATTCATCGGAAGTTTTCTGGTGGAAGGCGCTTTGGAACGAGGCATGAAAGCCTGGGCAGGAATCCGCCGCACCAGTAGCCGGAAATACCTGCAAGACGACCGGATTCTTTTCGCCGAATTGGATTTCGGCCAAAAAGACAAGCTGAAGGAACAGCTCACAGCTCACAAACAGGAACACGACGGATGGGACTATATCATCCATTGTGCCGGAGTGACCAAATGCAAAGACCGGAAGGATTTTGAAAAAGGGAACTACGAAGCCACCGTAAACTTTGTAGAAAGTCTGAAGGAGCTCGACATGGTCCCTTCTCACTTCGTCTACCTCAGTTCGCTCAGTGTCTTTGGTCCTATCCACGAAGACACCTATCAGCCTATTGGCGAGCATGACCGGCCTCAGCCCAATACGGCTTATGGCGTAAGCAAGCTCAAGTCGGAACAGTACTTGCAGGAGCTAAAGGATTTTCCGTATGTCATCTATCGTCCGACCGGTGTATACGGACCACGCGAGCGCGATTATTTCCTCATGGCCAAAAGCATCCGGCAACACATTGACTTCGCCCCCGGCTTCAAGCGCCAGGACCTTACTTTCATTTATGTAAAGGATCTGGTACAGGCTGTCTATCTTTGCATCGAGAAAGACGTGACCCGCCGTGCCTATTTTGTCAGCGACGGCCAAGTGTATTCTGCCCATTCTTTTTCTGACTTGATACAGAAAGAACTGGGTAATCCTTGGGTTCTGCATGTAAAATGTCCGCTAATTGTACTAAAAATTGTATCTTTGCTGGCCGAAAAGGTAGCCGGTCTGCTGGGGAAAGCCAGTACCCTGAACGGCGACAAGTATAACATCATGAAACAACGGAACTGGCAATGCGACATTTCCCCGCTCATCAACGAACTGGGCTACCGCCCCGAATACCTGTTGGACAAGGGAGTCAAGGAAATCATTGCCTGGTATAAGAAAGAGAAATGGCTTTAGATTGGTTTAAACGGGTCGAGGACTCGAAAGGTTTGTTTGCTGTAGAAAGCATCAGTTTGATATACAATGCACTGACCACCCTACTCATCCTATGCTTGTATGGAAGGATGGATCATCCCGGTCAGATGCTTTTGGAACGGGTGGGTATTGTAGCCATCACATTTGCACTCATCTACCTCTACCGCAAGTATCCCTGTCGCCTGTCAGCCTTTGTCCGCATGGCCGTACAGATGTCCTTTCTGGCCTATTGGTATCCCGATACCTTCGAGTTCAACCGTCTGTTCCCCAATCTGGACCATCTTTTCGCCTCGGCCGAACAATGGATATTCTGTTGCCAGCCATCGGTAGAGTTCATGAAAGTATGTTCCGGCATGTGGTTCAGCGAACCGTTCAACCTGGGTTACTTCGCTTATTACCCCATGATAGCCATCGTAGCCATCTACTACTTCGTGTTCCGTTTCGAATGGTTTGAAAAGGTGTCCTTCGTATTGGTCACCTCGTTCTTCATCTATTACCTTATTTATATATTCATACCCGTTGCAGGACCTCAGTTCTATTTCCCGGCCATCGGCATGGACAACGTCACTGCCGAGAATTTCCTTTCCATCGGCGACTATTTCAACCACAACGCCATCCTGCTGCCGGGTCCCGACACCCATCAAGGTCTTTTCTATAGTTTGGTTGAAGCCTCTCAGGAAGTGGGCGAACGGCCTACCGCCGCTTTCCCCAGCTCGCACGTAGGCATCTCCACCATTCTTATGATAATGGCCTGGCGTGTGAACAAGAAGCTCAGCTATGTACTTGCGCCGTTCTACGTATTGTTGTGTTGCGCCACCGTGTACATTCAGGCCCATTACCTGATTGACGTATTTGCCGGTTGGATTTCAGCCGTATGCATTTATCTGGTCTCCACTTGGATGTACAAACGTTGGTTTGCGTCGAGTGTGTTCCGCACGATATTGAAATAATGAAAACAAAAGTGGGTGTGTCGAAATGCACATCCACTATTTTTTTAGGCACGGATTACACGGATTGCACGGATGAATATGATGTAAACATACACTAAAAACCGTGTTAATCCGTGTAATCCGCGCTTAAAATACATTTATGACACTCGTTCTTTTCTATATAGCGGGTATTTATCTGCCTCCCGCCGGAAGATTCTTGGTCCAGTAGTCTACCATGCTCTTGCGCAAGTGGTAAGTCGTACCTTCACGTTCGTTGATGCTGTGCGAACGCATCGGATAGGATATCTGCGAGAACACCTTTCCGTGACGAATCAGTTCGTTCACCATCATTTCACAGCTCTGATAGTGTACATTGTCGTCACCGGTACCATGAATCAGCAACAAGTTACCCTTCAGGCCGGCTGCATAGTGGATAGGTGAACCCTTGCGGTAACCTTCCGGATTGTTCTGCGGTGTATTCATGTAACGTTCCTGATAGATGGTGTCGTACAGACGCTGATCGGCCACAAAAGCCACGGCAATACCGGTATGGAACACATCGGGATAGCGGAACATACAGTTCAAGGTCTGGCTGCCGCCACCACTCCAACCGGTCACACCGATACGGCTCAA
Organism: Bacteroidaceae bacterium; assembly: GCA_017503235.1. Taxonomy (GTDB): domain Bacteria; phylum Bacteroidota; class Bacteroidia; order Bacteroidales; family Bacteroidaceae; genus Phocaeicola. Next base: position 43,261 of record JAFVTL010000072.1, read on the forward strand.
GTCCACAAACGAATATTGCTTGCCCAAGTCCTGAATGCCACGAGCCTGGTCTTCACAAGCGAAGGTTCCCACTTCGCCATAGATGCACTTGCGCCATTCACGGCCACGCGGTGTATTGGCTCCGCGGTTGTCGATACTGGCCACAATGTAACCCTGGTTGGCCAGATGCTGGTGCCACAAGCTGCCACCGCCCCATACATCCTGTACGGTAGAGCTGGCCGGCTCGCCATAAATGTCCAGAATCACCGGATACTTCTTGTTCGGATCAAAGTTGGCCGGCTTGATCATCCATCCGTCGAGCAGGAGTTCGCCGGAGCGTACCTGGAAAAATTCCTTCGGCTGAAGGCCCAATGCCTGGTATTGCTGCTTGGCCTCCGCATTGTCGGTAATCAGACGGACATGCTTGTGTCCCGGGAAGGAAACCATGTCAATCACCGGAGGTGTTTCGGTATTGCTGAACGTATGTACGGCCCATTTGCCTGTCGGCGACATGCTGTAGCTATGTTGGCCCGACTGGTCCATCGGACTGAGACGCTTCACTTCTCCCTTGCCGAAGAGCTTGGCTTCATACAGATAGCGTTGGGTAAAGTTGTCCGGCGATGCGATGAAGTAAACCACCCCTTTCTTGATGTCCATACCCACTTCGCGGATATAGTCAAAGTCCCCCTTGGTAATCGGAATGATTTCCTTTCCGTCGCGGCTCACCCGATAAAGATGGCGATAACCGCTGCGTTCGCTCTCCCAAGTGAAGTATTGGTTGTTCTTCAGCCAATGGATGTTGTCGTTGGTTTCCAGCCAGGCTGCATCCGTATCGGTAAAGATGTTGGTCGGTTCGGTACCGCCTATCTGGATGGTCCACACCTTGTTGGTATTCTGCGGACGGTTCATCTGCTGGATAAAGAGTTCGTTGCATCCGGGGATGAACTCCATACGCGGGATATAATGTTCACGGGCATCTCCGGGAATGTTCACCCAAGTAGTGGCGCCACCTTCTACCGATACATAACCTACTTTGACGGCCGAATTGGTGGTACCTGCCTTTGGATAAGGGAAACGTTGGATGGTCGGGTAGAGTGCATCTACGTTGTTGATGATGTCGAACCAGCCCGTACCTTCCGTATCGCTCTGCCAATAGGCAATGTATTTGCTGTCGGGGCTCCAACGGAAACCGTCACGGCAACCGAACTCTTCTTCATACACCCAGTCGAAGGTACCGTTTACAATCAGGTCACTGCCATCGGTTGTCAGCGGAGTCACCTTGCCGTCAGCCAAGTTTTCGGCATAGATGTTGTTCTGTGAAACGTATGCCACCTTGGTACCGTCGGGCGAGAACTTGGCAAACATCAACGTAGCTTCCGGGCAATGCTTGCCCACTTGCTGCAACTTTCCGCTTTGAATGTCAAGCACCCAGTAGTCACCACGGGTATCGTAACGCCACACCTGACGGGTATTGGTATAGATCAACACCTTCTGGTTGTCGTCGCTGAAAGCAAAACTGCGTACAGGGATTGGTTTTCCCGTTTCGGGATTCACTAACTTGGAAGCCGGAATCAGCACTTCCTTGGAGTTGTCCTTGGCACTATAGGCCATCACATCGACGGTTCCTTCTGCATTGCGTTCCATCTTGGAGTAATGCTCTCCGTCCTTCATCCAGTTCACACTACCCCCACCTTGTGTACGGATCAGTCCGCCATATACGGCTTCCTCCAGTGTAGGGATGTGCTGGGCATTCATCGCTGCCGCCACCAACAGGCAACAAAGCGTCAATAAGAGATTTTTTTTCATAGATATTATTTTAAGTTTTGCAAACTCAACTTTCTGTAGTTAAAGGAGTTAAAGGGAGTTATCACTCCGCTTTGCTCCGTTAAGGAGTTAAAGGCCAATAGTCCTGTATATTTTTGCATGGCCATCAGTCGAAGTATCGGCTTTAACTCCCTGTCCAAAGGACGAGCGAAGCGATAACTCCCTTTAACTCCTTTTATCTCCTTCCCCACATGAAACTCAACAAAAATAACACATTTTCAGCAAACTTCCATAAACAATTCCAAGAAAAGCCGTATCTTTACCGAAAAGCAATTATTAACCTTAAACAATACACATCTATGTTTGCAAAAGAAACGTACGAAAAGAGACGCGCTGCGCTGAAAAAGAGTGTAGGCAGCGGATTGCTGTTGTTTTTCGGAAACGAAGAATGTGGCATGAATTACGAGGACAACACCTATCACTTCCGTCAGGACTCCACTTTCCTCTATTTCTTCGGATTGAACTATGCCGGATTGGCCGCCATCATCGACATCGATGAAGACAAGGAAATCATTTTCGGCAATGAACTGACCATCGACGATATCGTATGGATGGGCACCCAGCCTACCCTCCGCGAAAAGGCCCAGTTGGTAGGCATCCACGAAACACGCCCTGCCGCCGAACTGAAGAAATACATCGAACAGGCCGTAGCCAAGAAACAGACTGTTCACTACTTGCCGGTATACCGTGCCGAACATAAAGTGAAACTGTTCGACCTGCTGGGCATCCGTTCGGGCACCGAACAACCGTCCGTACCCTTCATCCGTGGCGTTGTCGACCTTCGCAACTATAAGACTGCTGAAGAAATCGTGGAACTGCAACGGGCTTGCGAAGTGACTGCCGACATGCACCTCTGTGCCATGAAGGTTGCTCAAGTGGGCATGAAGGAATACGAAGTGGCTGCCGCCCTCGAAGCCGTAGCACAAGCTGCGGGATGTTTCGTATCATTCCCCACCATCGCTACCGTTAACGGCCAGACACTCCACAACCACTACCACGGCAATACCATCAAGAAAGGCGATATGGTGCTGATTGATGCCGGAGCCGAAACAGCCATGGGCTATTGTGGCGATATGTCGTCCACCGTCTGCGCCGGCAAGAAGTTCACTTCCCGCCAGCGTGAAATCCTCGACCTCCAAGTGGCTTCTCACATGGCCGCTGTCAACGCTCTGAAGCCGGGTGTACCGTTCAAGGATGTATACGAACTCTCCTGCCGTGTCATCTGCGAAGGCTTGAAGGATATGGGCTTGATGAAGGGCGACCCGGCCGAAGCCGTCGCTGCCGGAGCGCACGCCATGTTCTTCCCTTGCGGATTGGGACACATGATGGGACTCGATGTACACGACATGGAAAACTTGGGCGAAGTATGGGTAGGTTACAACGGAGAACCGAAGAGCACCCAGTTTGGACGCAAGTCATTGCGCCTGGCCCGACCACTCGAACCGGGCTTTGTCCTCACCATCGAACCGGGCATCTACTTCATCCCCGAACTGATTGACTACTGGAAGTCTGAAAACCGCTTCGCCGATTTCATCTGCTACGACAAGCTCGATGCATGGCGCGGCTTCACCGGCCTCCGCAACGAAGAGGACTACCTCATTACCGAAACCGGTGCACAGCTCCTCGGCAAACGCATCCCGATGAGTGCCGATGAAGTGGAAGCCATCCGCTAAAAGGCACCTAAAAATACATTTTATATAAGCTACTATGTGCATAGTAGCTTATATTCTTTGGTACAGTAGCTAATGTGCAAAGCGGCGAGTTACGTCGGTTAGTATGCCGAGTTAGCATGGTTAGTATGGCTAGTTAGCTTTCCATTTTATACCCCCTCCGCTTCGCTCGTCCCCCTTGCAGAGGGACAGTTATTTCCCCAAAAAAACATTCGGCATTTATCTACCTTTAACTCTCTCCCGTTATATATCCTTTCCAGGAGGTTACATAAACTACATCATTCATATTTCACCGACTTACGGTGGTCCGATACGATTTCCGCTTCCAACTCTTTTGGATTCAAACGAACCGGTTCGCTAACAAAGTCAGGAACATTGAACGAATAGAGCGATTCACCATAATATTCCGAGGGGTGTTCTTGGGGCAGCAGAAAAGGCTTGCCGATGTTTCCTTCCTCATCGATGCTTGCCAAATAAATACGGGTATACCGTCCATCTTCCCTGCGGCTACTGAACAAGAACCAATGTGAGTTACTGCTCCAATTATGAAAACTCTCCACATCTTCACTGTTCACCTCACTTATCGGACGGCTACACCCCTTATCCAAATCCATCAGCCACAAGTCCGCTTCTTTATGCCAAATGGAGAAAGTTCCATAGTCACAAACCGTATACATCAAATACTTGCCATCGTAAGACGGTCGTGGAAACAAGATGCTTTTCCCCGTTTTGTCAGCATTGACCAATGTATCGATACGGTTCCCAAAGCTTCCATCCTCCACCGAAAAGTCAATGGAACAGAGATGATAGCGTACTTTTTCGTAATCTTCCGGCATTTTCTGCGCCTGAGAAGTACAGAAATAGAGTTTCTTTCCGTCCGATGAAAAAGCCGGAAATGTTTCAAATGATCCACTTCCCTGTAGCAATTCGGAACTGGTCAGCTGATGAGTCTTCGGATGATAGACCAATACGTCCGATGCCGAATCGAACACTTCAATCAGTTTTTCTTTTTTTGCATGAAACGACTGTCCTGTCTTGTTGGTAGAATAAGCGATGTATTCACCCGAGGGATGCCAATAAGGATATACACAATTGGAAATAGTTTGCTCCGTTTTAGTATCCAGCAGTTCCCGTTCTCCGTCATATTGCATCAGTGTTGCCCCATGCTTTCCACGGATGTGCAGGCTCATTTCTGTAGGATCGGTTCTGTTGAAAGCATGACAATTCACACACATGCCCGGCACCAATGTGTTGACCAGCAGACCATGTTCCTCAAAATTGGAAAGATTACGTTCATAAATGCCCATTTGGCTATACACTTCATATCCCGGTGCTATTCGTCGATACACCACCCCGTAGTCTATAGGATGTTCGCTGACATACATGGCAAACGGACGATATTGCTTCCACCCCCCGTCTTCCTTGACCGAAACGGTAAAGACCAGACTGTCCCCTTTATGCTCATCCAACAATTCATGCCATTTACCCAACGGGAAAGAAATGTCTTTCCCATTTACATGCATACTTCCATTACTGCCTTCCACCTGTACATCCACCCGTTCATAAACACCTTCTCCGATTACATCAAAGTTCATCGGAGCAATGCCCGCAGGGATGGTCACTCCTATATAATCCGGATAAATTTCCGGCCATTCATTCACCATCTGAGGATGAGATACACTTTCACCACACGCTGTCAACCCGCCTATCGGAAGCAAGAAGATAATATACTTTATCCAACCAACCCATTTCATAGACTCATCCTTTTCTTACATTTAACAAATACTCCCAATAAGTTCCCCTGTACTTCCTCCGCAACAGTTCGTTTGCATTTTTCTGTTTGGACATATATACCCGGGCAAACTCCATCATTCCTTGAGTTATAGAAGGAGATATTTTCCAAGGAATGTCCTTGAAATCCCCATGCTTCTGCAGCCACATATAAGCCAACGCCTCTTGATGGCTACGTGGAATATAGACAGCTTCCGCATATTCTCCCGTTTCATAACAAGTCATAAAAGCATCCAAATCCTGCTTCAAGAGAAGATAAGCCAAACGATAGTCTGAAGCCATGCGGTTCTGCCGGTTGTGTTCAAAGACTTTGCCCAACATTTCCGGATGTTCCTTCCCGTTGAAAAAGAAATCCTCTTCCACTCTCATCCGACGCAGTTTTCCCCATTCGGGATGGACATTGATTTTTTCTTCATTCCCCAGATAAGTCATTGCATTCTCAGCCCATTCTTCATAAAGATGCGTTTTCTGCAACAGAAGAAGATACTTCTCCGCCACCTTATAGTCGCCATTGACGATATTCGTTTCCGCCAATCGTTTTATACATCGGGCGCTTTTCTGATAGTTGGGAATTGCTTCCATCGCTTCAAAATAATAACGCTGGGTCGTATTGACCATACCCATGTGATAATATGCCTCCGCTGTAGGCAAGGGAGAAGTGAAGTCACGGACAAATGCCGGCAACAAGCCTCCCGTACCTTGCTGTGAGAATTCAAACATCCTGTCACCCAGATCTCCCTGTTTGGCCAATGCCAAATTTAGACAAGTCATGCTGAAAGGCGATTCGGGATGCTTCTTTTCCGCTTTCTGAATAATCTTCTGCCATTGTTGCTGGGTTACCAGACAATAATATTGCAAAGCTTCTTCCTTTTCATCATTGAGGCCATCCTTGATATAATGCCAACCGCCCACGGTCACAACCCCCATTTGTATAGCTACCCCTATCCATGCCCGCTTATGGATAACCGGAAAATGCGGAACAGCCCCTGGAAGGAATGCCAACAAAACGGCCGCCCATATTTCCGAAGGCAGTAGCACATCGGAATATCGGTAATACTCCACGCCTGTCATCAAACGGGTAAATGAATATTGTAAAGTCAAAGAGCATAGGAAAGGGCACAACACAGAAAGTGTCAAGGCAACCAACGCCAAACCAACCGGTGCATATTTTCTTTCAGCAGCAGCCCGATGCAATTCATTTGTCACTAACCACACGACAAAGATAAAATGCACCGCTCCAGCCATTCCATACAGCAACGGGAGCATCATGCATACATAAATCCATCGAAAGCGTAAAGAGTACGTCAGACCATATCCCCACATCACACCCAAAGTCATCACCAAGGATATAGGAAAAGAGAACAGGGCATTTTCATCTCCCATAAAATGCAGAACGGGAAGAAGAGGCAAGAAAGAAAGCGGATAATAGAAGGACGACACTCCTTGTTGCTTCATGCATCTCCACAATAGACGTTGTATTCCCACACATAAAACCGCAACAAACAAAGCACCAAATTTCGGGTTATAACAGAATTGGGACAGGAAGTCAGACAGATAACATGCCATTCCACCGGGAACCATTATCCTCTCCCATGCATAATCTCCATCATACAGAAACATCTGGAACATTTCCTGATAAATAATGTGCGCCGGATATGTTTTATAAACGCCCCCTCCTATAACAGCTCCTACAGCAACCGATAAAAGTATCTTCCAGTATTTCACTAAGCACTTTTTCATTTTTCAAGTTTATCGCATTACACTACAAACATACAAAAAAGAGCATGCTCCACAATGGAGCATAATACTCATCAAGCAATTTTCCCATTCTTCAATTCGTGCTGAAGAAAATCGTAAACGTAGATGGGGCTTTGAAAATAAAGTCCTGTTCGTGCATCTTGAAGTTTCTCGTATGTTTCAGAATTGTAGAGAATATCCAATGCCTCAGGGATGGATATTTCATAATCCTCAATCAGCATAACGGCTAAATCACGCACCATGCATTCATTCATATATTCAATATCGCTCATAACTTCTTCAAATGTTTGATTGCTTTCTCTGTACCAAAGAAGTATTGGAACGTGATACCTTTAATGTATTTCAATCGTTCTAAAAACACTTCAGTATCGATATTCCCTTCCATTAAATTACGGATTTGTACACCAACTTTGTCATCGGCAATCGGTCCATATACGATGTCATAATCGTGGATGGGAGTATCTGACTTGTTGCTTCTGTTCTTGAATATGAATTCAGCCCATTCCAAACTATATTCCTTAAATATCTTAACATTAAGAGAACCTTCCGACAATATATGTTCGTCAAATTCAAATGAGCTTATAACTGGGTTACTGTTTGTTTGCAAGGATTTGAAGACTGCCATTTCTAAGGCTTGTTCCTTGTCTTCTGACAGATAGAAACCTTTTCCGAAGTCTTTTCCTCGGGCTGATTTATTTAAATCAATCTGGTAGATTTCGACACCCGAGCCATGATAAAGAATCATATAATCGCTCCTCCGAAGCGTCTGCAATAAGTTGCCATATCTTCCACCATCGAGTCAAAGCTGAGGGTATGAGCCACATGATATTGGTCACATAGGAAATCTATGGCCTTGTAACGAAGCAAATACTGAAAGGCCTGTTTGGCTGTCAGTTGATATCTCCGTGCAAATTCATTGATGAATATAATCAGATATTCTGCTTTGTCTTTGATGGAGGCATTCATATATGTAATTATTTGTTAGCACAAAGATAATGTTTCTCCTATAACAATGCAAATGAGGTGGATGTTTTTACCATTCAGTTCAATAAAAAAGGTGGATATACCTTTTGGCACATCCACCTTTTTATAATTAAGAACATTCTATCAGAATTTCATGTTCAATGTAATGGTAGCCTTGTATTCCTTACCATCCTTGACGTATACAAAGGTGGGCTTCACGGTATAAGTCGTACCCTTTTCCGTTGCTCCGAACAAGTGTCCATAAGTCAACACGAAACTATCCTTGTTGTATTCCACAAACACCGGAGCGTCTCCATAAGGTGAAGCTGCTCCGTCGGCGGCAATCCAGAATCCCACATTCGCTGTATAAGTATAAGAAATGCTTCCATCAGGTTGTGTCAAGCCGAACGCTACCTTGCCTTCCTTCGGGTTGGCTGTTTCACCTACGACGATAGACAATGTATTGCTGCTCAATACGGCCGGGTCAAGCACAAACGCCTGAGCAATCTGCTTCAATCCGCCATTGCCTCTCAGGTCAATCTTGCCCAACTCCCAAGTATTCATGTCCACATCACAATTGACGTCATATTCCAGCTCGATGTCTGTCGGGTCAGCACTTTCATCAATTGCAAAGTTACCCAGCAAGTCTGTACCGCTGAATGTCACTCGATAAGGCCATTGGTCATCGTCCAGTTCCTTTTCGTTCCATTCACACTGGCTGTATTCACTTGGAGCGCCCAGCACCACGAGGAACAGACGTTCGGTGTTTTCTGGCACTTCAAATGAAGCAGTGCTTTCGCCCACTGCACCTTCGTTCATGTCACCATAAACACGGGTTCCGTCCTTCTGCATGGCTACAAAACCATATCTCCAGCCTTCCTTACCCATACGTTGCGGGTTATAAGTGGTCACTGTACCCTTCACGGCTTCGTTTTCCATGTATTGACCGGCATCGCCATCAGCCAAAGCCGAACCGGCAGCCAAGCCTTCGAAAGTGACAGATACGGTATTTTCACCTTCCGGCAAATTCAACGGAATGACATTGAAACCGGTGGTAGACGGACAGCTGGCGTATGCCACCTGATAACCCTTATCGGTCTTCAACAACTTGGTACTGAATGCACCCTGTGCACCGTCGGAGTATTCACGCACGCCGTCGATGTCGAAGGTAGCCATGCGTGCTGCATAGTCATACAGTTCGGCGTAGGTCTTTGTCCAGTCACCGTTGTTGAATACATTATTGTAAGTCTTGATGGCATCATCGGGGAATACCGATTCACGCCAGATTTCACCATAAGCTTCCACGCCGTGCAGCTGTACCCAGTAGCTCTGCAACCAGTAGCTGGCATAGCGCATCCATTCGTGGTGGAAGTGACGGTGATAGTTGGCCTTGAACACATCGAGGTCATAACCGAACTGCTGAGTCGGATAGTCCTGGAACGATTGCCACTGTGCACATTGTTCCCAGTAAGCGCAACCGCCTTCACCCTTCGGTCCGAAGCCATAACGGAAACCACTCTTCAAGTCATCCGTACCACCCTGATAGAGTTTGTCGCAGTACACCTGATACTGGAAGGAGTGACCGATTTCGTGTGCGATGGTAGAACCTACCGGCTGACAAGTACTCGGGTTCACCCACAAGGCACCGATGACGTTGTCATAACCCGAACCGGTTGCCAACCATTCTGTCTGGTGCAACAAGTAGATTTCCATCTTATAGTCGTCCAGGTAGGACTTGCCCTTGCCCACTTCAGTCATCTTCAGCACCTCTACGTTGGTGGTATAGAACTGTTCAGCCTTTTCCAGCAAGTCGTCAATATCCACAGCCATCGGCACACCGTCTACCGGTTCCGCCTTGCTCGGGTCGTCACCGAATCCCGGTTCCCAGAACACCACGAAGTGTTCGCTCTGCTTGCTGCGGTACCACGACCATTGAGCGTCGTTACGGAACATGTCAATTCTTTCAAATTCCGCCGGCTTGTAATATCTGTCCAAGTCCTTCACTTCCGACGGGTCCATTTCTTCGAGAGTGGTTCCCGCTTGAGTGACACTGATTTCTATCTTAGTCTTTCCGCAAGTCACTACGATGGTAGCGCTGCGTGCTTCCTTCGATGCGTTTTCGCTCACCTCGAAGCCCAGCTTTTCACTGCCGCCCACACCTTCGGCCTTCACCAGAGTCAACCATGAAGCCGACTCCTTCAGCGTAGCCTTCCATGCAGTACGCGAGTTCACATTGATAGACTGGTAATGATATTCCGCATCGAACGACCATTCCAGGTCTGCTTCCGCAATGGTGATAAGGCTTCCTGCGCCTCCACCGTCACCGTCGTCGTCACTGTCGCTACAAGCCGCAAAGCCCATTGGCAGCAACAGGGCGAACATCCAAATCCAAAAATTCTTCATTGTTTTCATACTATTAGTTTTAAAATCCACCTATTATCATTAGTAATTCAATCCGAACATCCAAAGTGGAATGACATTCAAATAACCACTTTCCCCAATCCACAGATACCTTCAGCCTTATCGCACATTGTGGAGTGTAGCAAAACTGCACAAAAAAATGTGCAACTTTCCGTAAAACTGCACAAAAAAATGTGCAATTCCTCTTTTAGGAATTATTTTTCTTCATGTTCTTCCTTCCTTATTATAAGGAGTTCATCTTTAAATTCATCGTCACTATCTTCAGCCTCCCCTGTGTATCAGCGCCTTACACTGAACTTCCTCGTTTCAGTCCCCTGAAGAAACCCTCATACGCTCCGGCCTCTTTTTTTGAACGTGAAGCGAAGGTGTTTTTCGTAGCGTTAAAAACAAAAAGCTGTTTGAGCGAAGCGAGTTCTTTTTGTTTAGCGCAGAAAAGTACCGGAGTAGTTCAAAAAATGCAGCCGGCGAATTTTATTCGGATACAATCCTCATCAACTCGTCTTTTCGTTCGTTTTCTTTTGTTCGGGCAAAAGAAAATGAACGAATACAGTATCTTCAGTATAACTTCCTAAAAATCAGCTTCGGCTGAACTTCCTCACGATGAACATCAACTTCATCTCCCTATATATATAGGACCACCTTCATAGTGTGCCATACTATCATCCGTAGAGTGCCGTACCACGAACCGTAGTGCGACGTACTACGACCCGTAACTCGACGCACTACGAACCGTAGAAACTATAGTTACTATGCCGGTGCATATAGATATATATTCAGCGGTAAATAGTACTATTTGCATGCGCATATAGATCTATCTTCCCAATCACTATGACATAGATTCAAAAAAAGGGTATAGAGAAACCCTATACCCTTTTTATGGTCGTTATCAATTATTCAGCAGCGTCGCCTACGTTTACTGTAATGTTTGCAGTAACCATACCGCCATTGCAGCAAATGAGATACTTAGTTGTTACAGTAGTGTTCGGAACACAGCTTTCCGGATGATTACCGGCATAAAGCCAAAGTTCTGTTTCGTTTGAGCCGAGACATGCAAATACCAGACTGGTTTCTCCCCAACCTACTGACTTGCCTTCAGCATCCAACCAATAACCTGGAACATCACTTGTGTAAGAAGGTTCTTCTTCGCTCACTTCGTCAATGTAAATCTTCAAGTCACCAGAGTTCTTTGCCTTGTGAATTTGATAAGTTGTCATCTTGAATGCTTCACGGAGTACATCCTTCACATCAAACTTCACGTTGCTGTAAGTGTTGTCCCATGCCTTGTCAATTACAACATCAATTACAGTGTCAGTAGTAGGTTCACCTTCTGGAGCAGTTTCAGGATCTTCGTATTCCAATACATTTACAGTAACATTGAACAAAGCAATTTTACCGTTTGCCAAGAAACCGATTTGTGCAGTAGTAGTAAATCCACCTTCCAACAAGTTAGGCATCTGTCCTACATAGAATGTAAATTCATCATCTGGGAAGTCAGCTACATTAGCAGCATCTGTACCATAATATTCAATGAAGAAGCTACCGTTTTCATAAGCATCAACAAATCCGTTTGCATTGTACCAATAACCTGCACCAGCTGTATATTCCTGTGCATAGGTTCCGTCTTCCTTAGTACCAATGATGGCTACTTCAGACATTGAAGAAACACCCAAAGCTTCCAATACCTTAGTATGGTCGAAAGTCAAGTTATCAGCAGTATAGTCTGAACGTGGATTTACTTCGATTGTCAAATCTTCTTCAGCTACTACTTCAGCCTTAACTTCTTCACGACCTTCTGCATGTACTGTAATCATCACACCGATACGAGTTTCCTGATACTTGATACATTCTACAAAGGTGTAATCTTGACCTGCAACCAGCAAGCCCGGCATCTGACCTACATTGAAAGCACCAGCTGCCACATCGTATTCAGCGAATACACGTGCATTGTCACCCCATGAAGTCACATCACCGTTTTCATCCCACCAGTGACCCCAGCAACCATTGGTATTGTAAGCTGTCATGTCATCCTGACGAGTAGAAGCGTTGATACAGAAACCTGTCAACTTAGGAGCAGTAGTATCATCATCGTAAGCTCCCCATTCACCGCTACGCATGTTGTAGATACCCTTGCGGAGCTGTTCCGGAGTAAGACCCAGATATTCTGCGATTTCTACCGTATCGATTTCAACCAAAGCACCGTCATAAGCATTGGCAGAGATAAAGAAGCTGGTTTCGTATTCCCACATCTTTGCCACATCCCACTTGGTACGGGCGATACTTTCTTCTTCTTCCTGACGTGCGATTTCTGCAATTTCATCATCAGTCAGGACGTGAGGAGCGCTAACATCCTCGTTGTCACCACAGCTGGCCATAAAGCCCAGCGTGGTCACACACATTACTACATAAAGAAATATTTTTTTCATAATTGTTTCTCTTGATTAAATTGATTACTTGGAAGTTGTATAACCCGGATTCTGAACCAGCTTGGAGTTGGTCTTCATAGCTGTTTCAGGAATACAGTACCAATCGTAAGTAGTGCTTGTAGTAGCATCCTTACAGAACCAGCTCTTACCGTTCCATACGTTGCGGCCATCAGTCATTTGGAAACGACGGAGGTCTTGACGACGGTGAAGTTCGCAGCAGAATTCCCAGCCCAGGTCATCCAACAAACCACCGAGGATGATGTCATCACCACCTTCTGAAGTAGATTTATAACCAGTCCAGTCTGTAACACCTACGTTACCGTTAGCGTCTGGAGTACCGGTATATTCATCGTGACCGTATGCATATACACTACCACCTTCCAAATCTGCAACTGTACGTGTAGCCTTTACAGCAGAAGTCGGGAATGAACGCTTACGTACTTCGGTAATCAAGTCAGCAGCAGTCTGCTTGTCTTGGCCAAGACGGAGCAAACATTCAGCCTTGATGAACAAAGCGTCTGCATAACGGAATACCGGGAAGTCGTTGGCAGTTGTACCATCATCAGTACCACCTACGATTTCATACTTGTGCAAGCGGGCACCTTCCTGTTGGAAACAACCCGGGTTGTCGATAGAGTGACACTTGATGTTGTAGTTCAAGTAACCCTTACCAGCCCAGTCGTCAGCAGTGAAAGGAATCGGGTCGCCGGCATTCGGTGTCCAAGTACCGTCAGCATTTTCTACACCATAGTGTTGCTGGCCGTATGCCCAAGTGTCAGCCAAACGTTGGTCTTCTGGAGCATAAGTATAAATCCACTGTGGGATACCGCAAGAACCGTTGTAACCGGCAGCTGTTGAGCCGTAAGCTTCCATACCGGTCTGTGGGAAACAGTAGCTCTGCAAACCGAACTGTACAGTGTGTGTACGGTCGCCTGGAATAGCGAAGATGATTTCAGGATTGCCTTCGATGTCTTCACGGAAGTTGTCAGAGTACTTTGGAGCCAAAGCATACTTGCCACCGTCGATGATAGCCTGTACTTCAGTCAATGCATCTTGGAAACCATCGTTACCGGTAGTGCCGAGGTAAGCGTTCTTGTTCAAGTACAACTTGGCCAAAGCCATGCGGGCAGCAGCTTCGTTCGCCCAACCGAAAGCGTTGCTTTCGCCGATGTTGTCTCTTACATACTTGAATTCAGTAATCAGGAATTCATACATCTTTTCGAGACCTACCTGTTCAGGCAAATATCCCGGTTCCACTTCCTGAGTAGTCTGCAAAGGCACATTGCCGAACATGTCGAACAAATGATAGTAGAACATACCACGGAAGAAACGGGCCTGAGCCTGAGTGGCAGTATCTTCTTCAGTACAGTTGTCGAGCACGAGGTTCGCATAAGAGATACCGCGGTAAGCGATGTCCCAAGGATTCTGGATCTGACCTACTTCAGTACCCCAGTTGTGCTTGTGGAGGTTGATGTAAGCGTCACCCCAACCCACACCCGGACGGGCAGGAACCATGTATTGGTCGGCCGATTCTTCCAACAAGTGGAACATGCCGAACCAGTCTTCCACCAAGTAACGGTATTGGGCAACCGATGCACCCAAAATCAGGGCCAAGTCGGTTTCGTTGTTCAAGTCAACGTTGGTATCGTTGAGATCGCTATAAAGGGTCTCATCCAAGTCGGTACAAGCACCGAATGTCAATGTGCAGCAGGACACCAGACCCAAGATTGCATTTCTAAATATCTTTTTCATATCTGTACTTTTTCAAACGATTAGAAATTAAATGACAAACCTACTGTATAGCTACGAGTAGTTGGATACTTATCGCGGTCGTCGATACCCGGAGCCATGAAGTAGTTGCTTACTTCAGGGTCGATACCTGAGTAACCGGTGAGACAGAACAAGTTGGTTGCAGAAGCATACACACGAATGTTCTTGATGTACTTGTCGAGGCCACCGAGTGAAGGAAGGGTGTAACCCAATGTCACGTTAGCCAACTTCAAGTAGTCACCGTCTTCGAGGTGGTCGCTCCAGAAACCTTGTTGCATAGAGCTTGACAGACGAACCATCTTCTGCTTGCCTGTTTCAGGATCGATATACGGAGTTCCGTCGAGGTTGATGGCCGGACGATAGTCGGCTGCACTCTTCAAACGGTTGTATGCGATAGAGTTGTTTTCGTAGAATGCACGCTGTGCGTTCAAGATCTGGTAGCCGAACTGACCGGTGAACTGCATGTTCAAGTCAAAGTTCTTGTAACGGAAGGTGTTGTTCCAACCGAAGATGATGTCAGGAGCACCGTTGCCCAAACGTTGACGGTTAGATTCGTTGTTCAAGTTTGGATTGAACTGAGTCACTTCCCATTCGCCGGCTGCGTTCTTGGCTTCTACCAATGCGAAACCGTCCTTGTCAACACCTACGTACTTCAAGCCCCAGAAGTCACCGAGTGACTTGCCTACTTCCATACAGTGGGTAGAAATTGAAATCGGGTCAGAGATACCACCTACTTCTTCAAAGTCGTCTGTCTGATACAAGTCGTTGGACAAGCTCAACAATTCATTCTTGTTGTGCGACATAGTCACGGTAGTTTCCCAAGTGAAGTCCTTGGTCTGAACCGGAATGGCGTTGATCATCACTTCGATACCGGTGTTACGCATTTCACCTACGTTAGCCAAAGTATAGCCGTACATGTTCGGAGGAGTCGGAACCGGATAGTGGTACAACAAGTCCTTAGTAGTCTTGATGTAGAAATCGATAGAACCGCTCAAACGATTTTCCAATACACCCCAGTCCAAACCGAAGTTCCATTCGCTGGTAGTTTCCCACTTCAAGTCCTTGTTCACGTTCTGAACTACTTCGAGAGTCTTGATCCAGTCACCCTTCAAGTTGAGGATGTCACCATAACCTGCGAAGTTGTACAAATATTGAGCCTTATAAGATTCTGTTGGAGTGATACCGGTTACACCGTAACCTACACGCAGACGCAAGTTGTCCAACCAGTTCAAGTCCTTCATGAATTCTTCGTTAGAGATGGTCCAACCGAGTGACAATGATGGGAAGGTAGCCCACTTGTTGTTTTCACCGAACTTGGTAGAACCTTCGTGACGGATACTGATCAAAGCATTGTACTTGTCCTTGTAACCATAGCTAACACGACCGAAGAAACCCACCAACTTGTGGCTGTTACGGAATGAACCTACACTGGCATGACGGTCTTCTTCTGTGATGAAAGAACCGTTACCCAAGTTGTTCCACAAGAAAGCTTCTGTAGAGAAGTTACCGTTACCGGCATTGAAACCGTCGCCTTCTTCTTCCAAGTAGCTATAACCTACCAATGCATCGAAACGATGGTCATCGTTGAACACGGTGTGGTAGCGTGAAGTCAATTCCAAGTTCTTGCTGATGCTGTTGTCTTCGCTCTTTGAAGCCCAACCGTTGTAGTCGTCTTCACGAGCCAGGCTGAAGTAGCGTGGGCTGGTCCAGCTTTCAGAAGTGGAACGCCATTCACCCAATGATACAGCCAATTTGGTTTCCCAACCTTCGATCGGTTCTACGGTCAAGTTACCGTTCAACTGAGAA
>JAFVTL010000073.1 GCA_017503235.1 Bacteroidaceae bacterium
GAGAAAATAATGGCGGATATTTTTAATATATCATTTATATTTTTTGCCTATTTAAAAATATACAAACACTTATTTATCAATTATTTGGCTTTCCTAAACGTTTATATTTTCATTATACGCGAAAAGAGGGGATGCCTTATCCCGCTAATTTTGCGATGGTGAACATAGACTCCCCCTTGTGAAGGGGGAATCAAACGGTCTTAGCATAAATTAATAATTAAACAATCATATCATGAAAAAAGTAATTTTCTTTATGGCACTCTTTGCATTTCTCGGGTTGCACTCCGCAAAGGCAACCGTTGTCAAGAAAGTAGCGCCTACTTTCTGGTGGGCAGGTATGAAGAATCCTGAACTCCAGATTCTGCTGTATGGCGACAACATCGCCCAGAACGAAGTGAGCATCACCGCACAGGGCGTGGAACTCCGCGACGTGGTGAAGCAGGACAATCCCAACTATCTGTTGCTCTATGTGGACCTCTCGGAAGCGGCTCCACAGACTTTCAACATCGCACTGAAGAAAGGTAAGAAAATTACCAACGTACCTTATGAACTGAAACAACGCCGTCCGGGTTCATCGGAAGTGAAAGGTTTCGATGCCAGCGACGTACTCTACCTCATCATGCCCGACCGTTTCGCCAACGGCAATCCGGACAACGACATTGTGCCGGGGATGCTGGAAAACAAGGTGGACCGCAACGAACAATACGGCCGTCACGGTGGCGATTTGAAGGGTATCGAGAACCATTTGGACTATCTGGAAGATTTGGGCGTAACCGCCATCTGGCTGAACCCGACACAGGAAAACGACATGCCGGAAAGCTCTTATCACGGTTATGCCATCACCGACTATTTCCAGGTGGACCGCCGCTATGGCAGCAATGAAGAGTTCCGTCAGTTGGTGGAAAAAGCACACGAGAAGGGACTGAAAGTGGTGATGGACATGATTTTCAACCACTGCGGCAGCCATAACTTCCTCTTCAGCGACAAGCCGTCGAAGGACTGGTTCAACTTCAAGTCGGAATACGTGGGTACCTCTTATAAGACAGCCAGCGTGCAGGATGTACACGCATCGGAATATGAATACAAGATTGCCGTGGACGGATGGTTCACACAGGCTATGCCGGACTTGAACCAGCGCAACCGCCACGTGGCACGTTTCCTCATCCAGAGCAGCATCTGGTGGATAGAATATGCCGGCATCAACGGCATCCGCCAGGACACTCACCCGTATGCCGACTACGACTTCATGTCGAACTGGTGCAAGGAAGTGAACAATGAATATCCGTACTTCAACATCGTGGGCGAAACTTGGCTGAACAGCAACGTACTGGTTTCCTTCTGGCAGAAGGACAGCAAACTGGCGGCTCCACGCAACTCCAACCTGAAGACGGTGATGGACTTCCCACTGATGGACCACATGAACAAGGCGTTCGACGAAGAAACCACCGATTGGGGTGGCGGGTTGTATCGATTGTACGATTATTTGACACAGGATTTGGTGTATGCCGACCCGATGAGCTTGTTGACTTTCCTCGACAATCACGACACCGCCCGCTTCACAACTAACGATGAAAAGGCGCAAAATCTCACTCGTTTCAAGCAAGCCGTCACTTTCTTGCTCACCACAAGAGGTATTCCTCAAATCTATTACGGTACAGAAATTCTGATGACTGGCGACAAGAGCGAAGGCGACGGTATGCTCCGCAAGGATTTTCCGGGCGGATGGGCTGGCGATGCACGCGACTGCTTCACTGCTGCCGGACGCAATGCTCAGGAACAGGCTGCTTTCGAGTTCATCAAGAAGGTACTGAACTGGCGTAAGGGTAACGATGTCATCGGCAAGGGTACATTGAAGCACTTCTCTATCAATCAAGGTGTATACGTGTACGAACGCAAGCATAACGGCAAGTCGGTAGTGGTTATCATGAACGGTAACGACCGCGAACAGACCATCGGTCTGGCTCCGTATGCCGAAGTTCTCCCGAAGTCACAAGCCAAGGACATGCTGACAGGAAAGACCGTTTCTCTCGGCAAGGAATTGACTTTGGGCAATCGTGAAATGTTTGTTTTGGAATTCTGACATTACTCTCCCCCTTGCGAAGGGGGCTAGGGGGATGTTCCTTTGGACAGGCTCTCCTCATGCAGACGGTTTTTCCCATGCAGACGGAACATCCCCCTGCCCCCCTTCACAAGGGGGAGGAAAAAAAAGAACTTTCATTTCATTTATATTTTTAGAGGCTAGCATTTCAAAAACACAACTGATTATCAACAGAATACCATTCAAACAGATGGTTTTCGACTTATATTTTCTTTCTGAAAGGAAGCATGAATCGGAAGAGCCAGTAATTTTGTAAATGGAATGACAGATGACAGATTACAATTAATTTTGGAACCATTTAATACCATTAAATAAATGAATATAAAAAGAAACTTGACACTTGTCGCATTGTTGCTTTGCACATTCATAGCCAATGCACAACAAAAGCTGACATCACCGGACGGTAACTTCGAGATGAATTTCACACTCGACGAGAAAGGTGCGCCAGTATACGACCTTACTTATAAAGGTCAACTCGTCATCAAGCCGAGCAAGCTCGGTCTGGAACTAAAGAAGGAAGACGCCAACAAGCAAACCGACTTCGAATGGAAGGAAGAAAAGCCGAACCAGGCAGAACTGGACGTAAAGGCCGACCTCTACAACGGTTTCGTGCTGAAGGATGCCAAGACATCTACTTTCGATGAAACTTGGACTCCGGTATGGGGCGAAGAAAACGCCATCCGCAACCATTACAATGAATTGGCCGTGACATTGGAACAGCCAAAAAACGACCGTTTCATCGTGATTCGTTTCCGCTTGTTCGACGACGGACTGGGATTCCGCTACGAGTTCCCTCAGCAGCCGAATCTGAACTATTTCGTCATCAAGGAAGAACGCAGCCAGTTCGCCATGACCGGCGACCACAAAGCATTCTGGCTTCCGGGCGACTATGACACACAAGAATACGATTATACAGAGTCACGTTTGTCGGAAATCCGTGGTTTGATGAAGAAGGCCATCACGCCGAACTCTTCGCAGACTCCGTTCTCTCCGACAGGCGTCCAGACTTCCCTCTTGATGAAGACTGACAACGGTCTCTACATCAACCTGCACGAAGCTGCCTTGATTGACTATTCTTGCATGCACCTCAACCTGGACGACAAGAACATGGTGTTCGAAAGCTGGTTGACTCCGGATGCCAAGGGTGACAAAGGCTATATGCAGACTCCTTGCCACACTCCATGGCGTACCATCATCGTGACAGACGATGCCCGCGACATGTTGGCATCGCGCATGACACTGAACTTGAACGAACCATGCAAGATTGAAGATACTTCCTGGATTAAGCCAGTGAAATATGTCGGTGTTTGGTGGGACATGATTACAGGCAAAGGTTCATGGGCGTACACCGACGAAGTTCCCAGTGTGAAGCTCGGCGAAATCGACTACACCAAGACCAAGCCGAACGGCAAGCACTCTGCCAACACTGCCAACGTGAAGCGTTACATCGACTTCGCTGCCGAACATGGTTTCGACCAAGTATTGGTGGAAGGATGGAACGAAGGTTGGGAAGACTGGTTCGGCAAGAGCAAGGACTATGTGTTCGACTTCGTGACTCCTTATCCTGACTTCGACGTGAAGGAACTGAACGCCTACGCCGCATCGAAGGGTGTGAAGCTGATGATGCACCACGAAACATCGTCATCCATCCGCAACTACGAACGCCACATGGACAAAGC
>JAFVTL010000074.1 GCA_017503235.1 Bacteroidaceae bacterium
CAAGTCCTTTCCGGTACTCAAGCAAATCAAGCGGTCGTGTGCCTCGGCGTTTTCTTCATCCACGAAATGCACGTCGTTGGTACATACCAGCTTGACATCATACTTCTTCGCCAACTCGATGATTTTTTCATTGGCTATCTGCTGCATGCTATACGCCTCGTGATTGGCCCGAGGCACTGTCGCCTTATGGCGCTGAAGTTCCAAATAGAAGTCGCTTCCGAAAACCCGCTTGTACCATTGGATGGCTTCTTCCGCTTCATCCAACTTTCCTTGAAGAATCTTTCTGGGAACTTCACCGGCAATACAAGCCGAACAGACAATCAGTCCCTCGTGATATTTTTCCAGTTCCACCCGGTCGGTACGAGGACGCATATAGTATCCTTCGGTCCAAGCCTTGGAGACCAACTTAATCAAATTATGATAGCCCTTTTCATTCTTTGCCAGGACCACTAAGTGATAACCGCTCTGGTCAGGCTTACCGTCGCGATTGAACATCCGACGGCGCGCCACATACATTTCACAGCCGAAGATAGGTTTGAACAACTTCTGCTTGGCAGCCTGCAATTGTTCTTTGCATGCTACCAACTCAGCCACCGGGTCTTCACATTCCACTTTCCCCTTTTCCAAACCGGCGATTTTCTTCTTCAAGTCCTTTATTTCGCCATTGACCTTGCCGTTCTTCTTGTTGACATAGTTGAAAAATTCCTTGATTCCGAACATGTTGCCATGATCGGTCACAGCGATTCCTTTCATCCCGTCGGCCATCGCCTTGTCCACCAAACGAGGAATGGAAGCCTGGCCGTCGAGAATCGAATATTGAGTGTGTACATGTAAATGAACAAAATCCTGCATATTTTTAAGCCTTATTCAAATTCCGCTTAAAGATAATTCCCTTTCGTAAAAACAGCAAAAAGAATCGAAAGAAGTTATGAACAATTCTTCTTTTTCAGTAAAAAAGCACCTGATTTCTCACAAAGGGGGCCAATTATTTGGATATTTTTCAAATAAAACATACTTTTGCATAATTATACTTACATCATGCTATGAACCGACTCAAAAAATTAAAGAAAATAAGAATTCATAGGGAGGGTACTGAGATACTGATTGCAAGTGCCTTATTGCTTCTTGCCCTGAATGCAGTGGTTCTTTGGGGTTTTGAGTGTAAGATTCTCTTTTATATACTTGCCATTACTTCTATCATATTATATATGCTGATGGTCAACTTCTTCCGTTGTCCGATTCGTTTGTTCGAAAAAGACACAGAAAAGGTAGTCGTTGCACCAGCTGACGGTAAGATAGTTGTCATTGAAGAAACGGACGAACACGAGTACTTTCACGACAAGCGACTGATGATTTCCATCTTTATGAGTCCGCTCAATGTCCATGCCAACTGGTATCCTGTGGACGGTACCATCAAACACGTCAGCCACCAAAACGGTAAGTTCATGAAAGCCTGGCTCCCTAAAGCCAGCACAGAGAACGAACGCTCCATGGTCATTATCGAAACCCCCGAAGGGCATACCGTCATGGCACGACAAATAGCGGGAGCCATGGCACGCCGAATTGTAACATACGCCCATGAAGGTGAAGACTGTTACATCGACGAGCACATGGGATTCATCAAATTCGGCTCACGCGTAGACGTTTACCTCCCCTTGGGCACAGAAGTATTGGTCAAGATGGGACAGAAGACTACCGGCAATGAAACCGTTATCGCCAAATTAAAATAAGCATTATGGCTAACTGTATTACACGCCACATCCCTAATTTCATCACTTGCTGCAATTTGTTTTGTGGATGCATCGCATCAGTCATGGCTTTCCAAGCCAAGTATGAAACAGCCATTGCCTTTATTATCTTGGGAGCCGTATTTGATTTCTTTGACGGCATGCTGGCCCGTCTGTTCAAAGTGTCCGGCCCCTTAGGAAAAGAACTCGACTCGCTGGCCGATGACATTACTTTCGGTTTTGCTCCATCAGCCATCGTATTCTCTCTGTTTAAAGAAGTCCATTATCCGGCCTTTTTAATGCCGATGGAGACCTACCTCCCCTATTGCGCCTTCCTTATCGCAGTCTTTTCGGCTTATCGCCTGGGCAAATTCAACATTGACCCTCGTCAAAGCACATCTTTCATTGGACTTCCCACACCGGCCAATGCCTTGTTTTGGGGTTCTTTAGTTGTAGGCGGACACGATTTCCTCGTATCCGAATCATTCAATGCCATCTACCTGATTGGATTGGTTCTGCTGATGTCCTATCTGCTCATTGCAGAAATACCGATGTTCTCGCTCAAATTCAAGAATCTGTCTTGGAAAGACAACCAAATAAGTTATCTGTTCTTGTCAGTTTGCATTCCGTTGCTGGTATTTTTCAAGCTCAGCGGCTTTGCGGCCATCATCTTGTGGTATATCCTTTTGTCAGTAGCCACAAGAAAGAAGGCATAATTTACCGTTTTGGCACGTTTTTTGTTGTAGGACTATAAAAAAGAAAACGATGTTTGGATTCCTTGGATTTATACTGATATTCATTCTCCTTATCATACTGATTGGGGTCACCCTTATCGCCAATCTCCTTCGTACCCTGTTCGGATTGGGGAAACGAGC
Organism: Bacteroidaceae bacterium; assembly: GCA_017503235.1. Lineage (GTDB taxonomy): Bacteria > Bacteroidota > Bacteroidia > Bacteroidales > Bacteroidaceae > Phocaeicola. The sequence goes on from JAFVTL010000074.1 coordinate 2,603, forward strand.
TCCGAAACCCTACAATAACCAATCTGCCAACGATGCATCAACGGCAAACAATTCTTCTACCACAACCAGCAAGAAAAAGATTTTCGATGACGACGAAGGAGAATATGTTGAATTTGAGGAAGTAGAATAAAGATTCTTCCCACTTCATCTGCGTCGTTGGAAAAACTCCTTCATCAATCGGGCACATTCATCTTCCATCACCCCCTGCACCACATCCGTTTTAGGATGAAGTGATTGGGGAGCAAATTTCTGATACCCTCTTTTCTCATCGGCAGCACCAAATACCAATCGTCCCAACTGCGACCAAGCGATGGCCCCCGCACACATCACACATGGTTCCACTGTGACATATAGCGTACAATCGGACAAATACTTGCCTCCCAAATAATTGGCAGCAGCCGTTATAGCTTGCATTTCGGCATGAGCGGTCACATCATTCAACGTTTCAGTCAAGTTGTGCGAACGGGCAATAATACGGTCCTTACAAACCACTACCGCGCCTACGGGCACTTCTCCCCGGTCATAAGCCTTTTGCGCTTCAGCCAAAGCCTGCTTCATATACAACACATCGTCTGCCATATTGTCAGCGCCTCATATCGTGTTCATTAAACAATGTGGGATAATCCTCCTCCATTTTCTTACGGATGAAGCCCAATACCGTTTCACGTATCCAGCGCGCCTTGTTGGTTATCCGATATTTCTTCAGATAGGCATCCACAATGCGCACTTCTTCCTCACTCATCAAACAAACCATACGTTGCTTACGCTTAGGAAGATTGGAAGGTACTTTTTCCCGTTTTTTTACATTATTACCCATAACTAACTGCAAAATTAGTTTTACTTCTGTAAAATCAAAACAGAAAATACGTAATTTTGCAGAAAATACGTTCAAACATGGCCATACACAACGATTTAGGCAAAAATGGTGAAGAAGCAGCCACCCGTTTTCTGACGGAGAAAGGGTATCGCATCCTTCATCGCAATTGGCGTTCAGGAAAGAAAGAACTGGACATTGTAGCCGAGTATCAGGGGGAACTGGTTGTCATTGAGGTGAAGACGCGCCGGAACAATCAATACGGGAATCCGGAGGATGCCGTCAACGGACGTAAAATCCGCCATATCGTATCATCGGCCGACGCATATATAAAGATGTATGCGATAGATTTGCCCATCCGGTTTGACATCATTACTCTGATAGGACAAGAATATCCCTTCCAAATTGAACATATTGAAAGCGCATTTTATCCACCCATTTGGTAAACTCCATCCATGAATCAAGTCTTTAACAACGACATATCCATTATCCATTTGGATGAAATCCCCTCAACCAATGACTATCTGAGCCAGCTGTGCAGGCAAGAGAACGTTCCTGAGTTTCAAGTTGTCACCGCTATGAGCCAGACAGCCGGGAAAGGACAACGAGGCAATTCATGGGAATCCGAAAAAGGCAAGAACCTATTGTTCAGTTTGGTCCTCCACCCTACTTTCATCGAGGCAAAGGAACAATTTTACCTGTCTATGCTAATCGCTATTTGTGTATCCGAATTACTTGAACAATACACAGAAGACATCTGTATCAAATGGCCGAACGACATCTATTGGAAAGACAACAAAATAGCCGGCATCCTGATAGAAAATGAATTGATTGGCAAAGACATCGCCCAATGCATTGTCGGCATCGGACTCAACATCAATCAGGAAGCCTTCCATTCATCGGCTCCCAACCCCATATCCCTCCGACAAATATCCGGCAAAGAGACTGACCTAGACCTCATTCTCCAAGACCTATTAAACCGCATAACAAACTATTACAATGAATTAAAGAGAAGCCCTAAAGAGTTCAAGCAAACCCTGTCTGACATTTATCTGGACAAGCTTTATCGCCATACCGGCTATCACGCCTATCAAGACAACAACGAAATATTCACGGCGCGCTTTCATCACCTGCTCCCTGACGGACACTTGTGTCTGGAAGACGAGCAAGGGAACGTCCGCACATACGCCTTTAAAGAAGTCAATTATATCCTATCATGAATCATATCAACAAAAGCATATTACAAATAGCCCTCCCATCCATCATCTCCAACATCACCGTTCCATTGTTGGGCTTGGTTGACGTTACCATCGTCGGACACTTAGGAGCGGCACATTACATTGGAGCCATTGCCGTTGGGGGCATGCTCTTCAATATCATCTATTGGATATTCGGTTTTCTACGCATGGGTACCGGAGGCATGACCTCGCAAGCTTATGGTGCACAGGACCGCAATGAGATGATGCGCCTATTGATGCGTTCGGGGACAGTAGGGTTGTTCATTGCCTTGTCGTTAGTTATACTTCAATATCCCATCGAAAGCATTGCCTTTGCACTGATTGACACGACCCCAGAGATAGAACGACTTGCGGCCACCTATTTCCGTATCTGCATTTGGGGAGCTCCGGCTGTACTTGGCCTCTATAGTTTCTCCGGCTGGTTCATTGGTATGCAGAATTCACGTTTTCCCATGTTCGTTGCCATCACACAGAACATCGTCAACATATTGGTCAGCTTACTGTTAGTCTATGGCCTTGAAATGAAAATCGAAGGAGTTGCCATTGGCACGCTCACCGCTCAATACGCCGGTCTTTTCATGGCATTCGGATTATGGCTGTACCGATATGGGAACCTCCGGAAAGAAACGGATTGGCATGGATTCTTCAACCGGGACGCCATGGTCCGCTTCTTCTTCATTAACCGCGACATATTCTTCCGTACCATCTGTTTGGTAGCGGTTACGGTATTCTTCACTTCAGCCGGTGCCTCACAGGGTGAAGTCATATTGGCCGTAAACACCTTGCTGATGCAACTCTTCACGCTCTTCTCATACATCATGGATGGATTTGCATACGCAGGAGAAGCGCTGACAGGCAAGTACATCGGAGCACGCAACCAACAGGAATTAAGTCAAATGATAAAACAGCTGTTCGGATGGGGTGCCAGCCTTTCACTACTCTTCACCATAGCGTATGGTATAGGCGGAGAAAGTTTCTTGGCACTGCTTACCGACGAAGCAAGTGTCATCCAAGCGGCTGACGCCTATTTCTATTGGGTATTGGCAATACCGTTCGCAGGCTTTGCCGCCTTCCTGTTCGACGGTGTTTTCATTGGAGCTACGGCCACTCGCATGATGCTACAAGCCATGTTCATTGCATCAGTCAGCTTCTTCCTCATTTACTACGGATGCAAAAGCTTTATGGGAAATCATGCCTTATGGCTGGCCTTCATCACCTATCTGCTGCTGCGAGGCATTCTTCAAGGAATTTTAGGACGAAAAATTATACTATAAGCAATATTTATCTATCTTTGATGAAGTTTGATATAGAATTTATGATTATCAAACCTTTAAGAAGAACTCACGTGAGAATTGGCAATGGATAAGAAAAAATACGATTGTCTGGCTGAGCCATATTCATCACGCTTTTCAAATAACTCTTTTA
>JAFVTL010000075.1 GCA_017503235.1 Bacteroidaceae bacterium
CGGCAAACCAAGAACCCAACCAAATGCCCAAGACGGCTATGGACATAAAATAGAGGTTAGCAAACGGAACCATGGCCGACTTGCCCATCTCCACTTCGTCCCATTGGGCAGTTGTCCGCCCATCTCCCTTAGGACCGAGCATATAGCGGAAATCACGCTTCAGCACCAGACGGGCAAAGGTCGCAAAGTTCACAGCCATCAGCCACAGACGAAGCGCACCGAACACAATGTTACACAAGCAAAGAAGCTTGATGTCCTCCGTGTGCATACACACTTCACCCAACACAATCCACAAGCCGAATCCCCATAGAAACATCGACCGATGCTGCCGCACATACGATACCTTATAGAATAAAGGCGCAGCCGCTCCCGTCCCAATCATTCCGCAAAGGGAACAGAACGTAAAGTCTTCCGACCAAAGCTGCAACGTGCCGATGGTATCTGCCGATACCGAGCTGTATATGGCACCGCACGTCATGATTGGCATAAAGAGGATGAGCAGCAAAGGCACAGACACCCATTTAGGCACCCACTGACGGAAAACCGGATTCTCGAAATAAGCCGTTTGTTCCTTCATCTTACTTCTGTGCTTTAACGACCACCATCATACCGGCTGCCATCTCGTTATAATCCTTCTGTGACAAACCATCAAAAGCAATACGTACCGGTATGCGTTGCTGAATCTTCACGAAATTGCCGGCACTGTTGTCGGTCGGTACACTGGAGAACTTGCTACCCGTGGCTCCAGCAATGTCCGTAATATGACCTTCGTATTCCCGTCCTTCGATGGCATCGATGGTCATCGTCACTTTCTGACCGATATGCAAGTTTCCCATCTGCGTTTCCTTGAAGTTGGCAACCACCCACTTCTCCCGTTCGGGGATGATATTGGTAATCACGGTTCCAGCAGGGATGAATTGTCCTTCCTCCAAGCTACGACGGCCTACCTGACCGTCGCAGGGAGCAAGAACAACCGTATATGAATAGTTAAGTCGGGCTTGTTCAAGAGCCACTTCCGCTTTTTCACGGGCAGCTTCCATATTGCCGGTACGCAGACTCGCTTCCTGTACACCCGTATCGGCTACCTTCTTCTGACGAAGTACGGAAGCCAACTTCTGACGGGCGGCATCCAGTTCTACTTGCATGTGTTCCAATTGGAAGGCAGTAGCAGCTTTCTTCGACACCAAGTTCTGATAACGCTGCACATCCTTTTCCAACTGACGGATGCGGATTTCCAATTCTTCCACACTATTGTCCACCATCAAGGCACTGTGACGGGTGCGGTCGATGGTGGCATCCAGCACATTGCCCCCTGTCATGGCATCCTTGAGGTTAGCCTCAGCCATGCGAAGCTGCAAGGCATACTCTCGTTGGTCGAGCACCAACAACGTATCGCCTTTCTTCACGTGCTGGTGTTCTGTGAAATATATTTTATGGATATAACCGGTAGCACGTACATTGATTGGCGAGATGTACTGTTCAATCTGTGCACTGTCACTGGTTTCGTTGGAATGATGATCCACTAACAGACTGATACCCTCAAAAATTCCCCATCCGATGATGGCAAGGCCTACGAGGGTCATTACGGCCTTGGTCGGTTTCATATTCTTCATTGCAATAATTTTTCGATTTGTCCTGTAAGTTTAATGATGGTCAGATTGGCCAACTGATAGTTGAGGTGGGCATTGACATAAGCCGAGCGGGCTTGGTTGATGCTGATTTGGTCTTGCATCACGGCGGTCATCGTCGTTACCCCTTCCAGATATTGGTCGCTTGTCACTTGATAGACTTTTTCTGCCAAGCGATAACTTTCCTTCTGCTGGTGATAAGTACGCAAGGCATTGTCGCGTTCCATGACCGCATTGCGGTATTGGTTGTCCAATGCCGCCCGCGAATCTTCCAGCTTCACCCAGGCATTGTTCACAGCCAACTTGGCTTTCTTGGTTTTATGACGCTTGTCAAAACCGTCGAAAATAGGTACTCGCAACGAAAGGCCGAAGCCGTAAGCATTCCAAAGGTCATTTTCCGGCCCTTGATGAAACCAACGGTCAAATTCCTTCGACCAGGCACTCCACTGCACGAATCCCGTAAGCGAAAGCGAAGGAAGATAGCCATGCTTTACCATCTTCAGTTGTTTTTCCGCCATTTCGTGACTTTTATGCAACAACTGTAGTTCTGGAAGATTCTCACTCAATCCCGTAGCATCGGTTTGAGCAAGCGTTTCTACATCGCTGGTTGTCACACAGATTTCTTCCCCGGCAGGAATATTCATCACATACTTCAACGTGTTGTACTGTTGCTGCAGGGTCAGTTGGGCATTGTTGTATGCCGTACGCAGGTTCTGTAAGTTCAGGTCCACCCGCTGCAAATCGACTTCCAGCACCATGTCATTCTCCTGATAAGCTTTTGTGTGCTCCCGAAGTCCGGTCAATTGAGCGATATTATCATTTATCAGCCGAAGCTGTTCGGTCGTGACCTGAGCCAGATAATACAATTTGCACACGTTCATCATCAAGTCTTCCCGTGCCTTCTGCCATTTCAGTTCACTGGCATCTGCCACCAATTTCACCAATTGCTGCGAAGTCAGCAAGGTCTGATTGTACAAGGGCATACTGAGTTGCGCCCCCGTACTGAACGAATAGGGCAACGTATGCGTAATCCAATAATCCGCACCTCCGGCAAACGATTGGTCTGTAGCTGACACCACCGGTTCGAAGTTGTGTCCGTAGTTGGCAAAGCCATTGATTTGCGGCAACAGCTTGGCACGGTTTTCCGCAATGCCTTGCTTGGCACTTTCCACTTCATTCCGTTGGATGGTCATTGACAAGTTACATTCTATCGCCCTTATGAGGCAATCCCTCAAGGTCAGTTCTGTCACTTGCCCTTTCATTGGTTGGGGCATCGTTATGACAAGCCCCAACAGAAAAGTCATAATGTACTTCTTTCTTTTCATGATGTTGTTTTAGAATCCTTTTTTCTCTGTGCAAAAGTATTCCATTTGGAACAGTACGCCGTGTTCTTCAGGTTATTCCCAATATTCCAAAAGTTATCCATCAAACTTTCGGAACATAGAATCAAACGCCTAAGATATTGTTGTCTTACTTCTTTTCTCTATCTTCGTAGCATGAAAGAAAACAAAGAAAACAATTTGACCATCGAGAAAGCCTTTTCGAGGGCCAAGGAAAAAGGTGAAGTAACCTACATTGACGATGGAATCCTAATTGTGGATGATATTCACAACCTGCCTCGCGAAGAAAGCATGCAAAACCGGGACATGACTATTTTTGTGCTGTGCAAGGAAGGTCATATACAAGTAACAATCAATGGTAAGACATACGACAGTAATCCCAATTCCCTTCTTGTATGCAGTCGCCTACATGTTTTGACAGGAGCAATGATAAGCACCGATTTCCGATGTTCCATTATTGCCATTACCAACGAACGGCTACAGGACATCGTACATGAGCCTAGACAAACCATCAACCATTGGCTACTTTTTACCAACTATCCACTCATTCCTCTATCTGAAACCGACAGGGAATTACTGGAAAGTCATCGTTTGTTTATCGAAAAACGGCTAACGCAAGCATATCACAGTTATAGCCGACAGGCGGTTCATTTGTTACTCAATGCCGCAGTCTGCGAAATTATCGGTATCTGTTTGAAACAACAAAATGAGAAAATAGATAAGAATTTCGCACCCCTTTCTCATACATCCGGTAACATCACGCAACGTTTTCTGATTCTTTTGTCCGAGAACAACATGAAAGAAAGGAGTGTGAAGTATTATGCCGACCAACTTTGTATCACAGCCAAATACTTCTCTGTCGTTATCCGTAATGAGACAGGAAAAACTCCTTCCAAATGGATTCAGGAACAACTCGTTGAACGTATTCGTCATTTACTTTTAGATACAAGCTATAGCATCAAAGAAATATGCAATATGCTGGATTTTCCCAACCCGTCTTTCTTTGGCAAATTCGTGAAACAACATTTAGGATATTCACCTTTAGAATATAGAAAAATGAAAATGAAGGAACAGAATTAGAAGTATTTATAAGATGCTTCGTCACTTTGTTCCTCGGCATGAAAAGTTGTATTTATAGTTGTGTCGTTCCCAATATTTGATGAATATTCATCAGTCATGCACCTTTGAAATCTTGATGATTTTTCAAACCTTATTACTCGAAACCTACTGGCATCGGGCGGGACATTTTTGTGTATAAAAATAAATGTATACCTTTACGGCGTAGATATTAACTTAAAATGATAAATCGATGAAACGTTACTTTTTTATGGTAGTGATGGCTGCATTTGCCTGGGCCTTTACGGCTTGTGGCTCTAAGGAGCAGGGCGCGAAGCAGTTGGTGTTGTATTATTCGCAGACGGGGGCTACGCAGACCGTGGCACAGGAGCTTCAGAAGGCTTTGGGGGCTGATATGGAAGCCATTGAATTGGTGAATCCTTATTCGGGCACGTATGCCGAAACGATTGAAAGGGTAGGGAAGGAACGCCAGAACGGGGAATTGCCCGCACTGAAGCCTTTGAAGGCGGACCTCTCAAAGTATGAGGTGATCTACCTGGGTTATCCCATCTGGTACGGCACGTATGCCATGCCGATTGCATCGTTGGTGAATGAACATGACTTCGAAGGCAAGAAGATTGTCACTTTCTGCACATTCGGTAGCGGGGGATTGGAACCTGCCATTGAGGACTTGAAGAAGGCATTGCCGAAGGCGGAGATTGCAGAACTGGGATTCGGTATCCGCAATGCACGCGTGGCTGCTACGGCCAAGGAGCTGAACCGATTCCTGGTGGAAAACAATTATGTGGAAGGAACCGTTGAGGCTATCCCGGGGTATTCGGAAATGCGTCCGGTGACTGAGGGGGAACAGCAGATTTTCGATGCGGCTTGTGGTGACTATCAGTTCCCATTGGGCACCCCGGTATTGGTGGGAAAGCGCGGCACTTCGGACGGCGTGGATTACATCTACGAGGTGGAGAGCAACGGAGCGAAAAGCACCATCTATGTGACGGTGGGCAACGGTGAAGGTGCCAAGCCGGAATTTACGAGAGTGGTGAGATAAGGGTAAAAGAAAAAGGGTTGCAATCGCAACCCTTTTTCTATGAAGCTTATTGACGATAGTTGTCCAATTGTTCGGCTGTGATCTTGCGGATGAAGTTGAAGTGCTTTTCTACTTCGGCTTCTGCATAGTTGACATAAACCAGCGCTGACTTGCTGAACAGCTCAGGAGCGTTGGTTGCATCCTGGATGATGAGGTGTGACATCACACAGACAGCAGCCATTTCGTACAAACGACGGGCTACGAAGTCGAGCAATTCCTGGTTGGCAGCTTCCTTCACCGCATTGGTACAAGCGTCAAACTTGCTCACCATGCTCTTGATGCGGTCTTGCAACGGCTGCATTTCTGCACTTACCGGATACATGCCGTATTCCTGCAATGTCTGTGAGTAAGCACCGTTAGTGACGTAACGGATAGCGGCTACGGTCTGCAACTGGGTAGTACCTTCGTAAATAGAAGTAATACGGGCGTCACGATAGATACGCTGACAAGCATATTCCAACATGAAACCTGAACCACCGTGAATTTGGATACAGTCGTATGTGTTCTGGTTACAGTATTCTGAGTTCATACCCTTAGCCAACGGAGTGAATGCATCCGCCAACTTGGCATAACGCTTCTGTTCCTGACGTTCTTCCGGAGTGAGCTTGCGTTCGCGAGCGATGTCATCCAATGCCTTGTAGATATCCACGTAGCGAGAAGTTTGGTACAACAAGGCACGACCGGCATCGAGCTTAGCCTTCATGATAGAAAGCATGTCGTAAACAGCCGGGAATTCGATGATGGCCTTGCCGAACTGCTTACGGTCCTTGGCGTATGCCAAACCTTCGTTGTAAGCAGCCTGGCTCAAACCTACCGACTGAGCAGCGATACCCAAACGGGCACCGTTCATCAAAGCCATGACGTACTTAATCAAACCGAGCTTGCGGTCACCACAAAGTTCAGCCTTGGCGTTCTTGTAAACCAATTCGCAAGTAGGAGAACCGTGGATACCGAGCTTGTTTTCGATACGGCGAACGTCTACACCACCGTCATTCTTGTCGTAAATGAACATAGACAAGCCACGACCGTCCTTGGTGCCTTCTTCTGAACGAGCCAACACGAGGTGCAAGTGAGCGTCACCATTGGTGATAAAACGCTTTACACCATTCAGGCGCCAGCACTTGTTTTCTTCGTCGTAAGTAGCCTTCAACATCACTGACTGCAAGTCGGAACCTGCATCCGGTTCTGTCAAGTCCATAGACATGGTTTCGCCTGCACAGATACGAGGAATGAAACGGCTGTGCTGGTCTTCGTTACCGAATTCATACAAGGTTTCGATACAGTCCTGGAGTGACCAGATGTTACTGAAACCAGCATCGGCAGCAGCTACGATTTCTGCACACATGGTGTACGGAGTAATCGGGAAGTTCAAGCCACCGTAACGGCGAGGCATGGTCATACCGTTGAGGCCGGCCTTCACCATGGCATCGAGGTTCTGGGTAGTACCGCTTGCGTAAGTCACACGGCCGTTGGCGCAATGAGGACCTTCAGCGTCTACGCCTTCTGCATTCGGAGCAATGATTTCGCCGGTGATTTCACCAGTGATTTCAAGCACCTTGTCGTATGAATCCATTGCATCAGCAAAGTCTTGCGGAGCATAGTCATACTTATCTTTGTCTTCGTATCCGCGTTCCTTGAGTTCGCAGATGCGATGCATCATCGGATTGTTCAGATGATA
>JAFVTL010000076.1 GCA_017503235.1 Bacteroidaceae bacterium
GGTAAAGGCTGGTACGGACGAGGCTTCTTTCCTTGTCAGAAATGTAGCGGATGTTTCAGATCCGAACATGGTTATCGACTATAAGAATACAGGTGCCGACATTACAGCCAAGTTGGACGAAGAAATTATCTTCAAGGATGGATACTATTATGAAATTCCGACATCGGGCGACCGCTTCGGTAAGTACCGCATTTATGACGGTAAATTGGAAGTCATTGCAGAACGTCCTTTCCAGAGCAATACCTATAAGACATACCGTTATACACACTGCTGGTTGGACGACACTACGCTTTGTATCATGGCTTATAATGGTGACAAGGCTGCACCGGGTATTCTTTGGACAAAACTGAACACCACTGACATGACTATCATTGCAGAAGGCCAGTTGGAAGGTGTGGATATTGATGTGGCCAATGGTTTCTACTTCAGTACATCGGGTATTGCCAAGTATAGAGAATCTGACGGCTATATCATTTACATGACTCAGAAGAAGTCTAAATTCTGGAGTAACAACTTTAATGTCATCTTCATCAAGGCCAGCGACATGACCGTGAAGTGTGATGTGGAAGAAAACCGTGTCCACACCATGGCGGGTACTGCATACGGTGAACTTTTGCAAGACAAAACATTCTGGGACGACAAGGGTAATCTTTATGTAGCTTGTAATACTGAAAGAGAAGATGCGACCAGCTATACTCAACAGGTAGGTAACTTGTTGAGAATCAATAAAGGCGAATTCCAGTTTGACCCGAATTACATGGGCCACAATTACGATGCAGGTAAGCTCATTACATCTACTTATATGGGTAATAACAAGGCTATCCTATATCTTCAGGACCCGGTTCATACAAATGCTGCCGGTTGGGGTAATAACTACAACTGCTATTTTGCAGTGCTCGACTTGGCAACTGACAAGAGAACAGAACTGATGTATAACGGCAAGCCGCTTCCTTATAGCCAAGGTACTTTCGCACAGTTTGCAGTAGTGAGAGATGGCAAGATTTATTTGGCTACCAATCCGGAAACAGAAGCTCCAGGCATCTATATTTATGATATGGAAACCGAACAGATGACGAAGGGACTTTCCGTACAGGAAGGTTACTCTTTCAGACGTCTGGTTCCGATGGAGAGAGAAAAGGTAACTTCAATACAATAATTTATATGTTAGTTAATTCGGTACAATGAAGAAAATGGTGAAATTTTTATTTAAAATACACAAATATGTTGGAGGGTTTATTGCTGTATTCTTTCTGATGTGGTTTATTACAGGAGTGATTCTTGTGTATTATCCCTATCCCCGTATATCGGAGCAGATGGTGAATGAAAGAATGGAAACGATCCATTGTTCTTCATTGCCCGATGTGTCCTCCATTAAAGGGCGTGTGGATGGCAAGATGGAATCCTTGTCGTTACGTCAGTTTCAAGGTCAGACCCTGTTTGAAGTAAAGGCAGGTAAGAAGAAATTTTCGCTGGTAGCCGATACCTTGCAGGACCAACAGGTGAAACCTCTGACTTATGCGACAGTTCAGGCTGAAGCTGCAAAGTGGTGTGATGCGTCTGTGATACGCGTGGATACTTTGCATGAAAGGGAACAATGGGTACTCTATTCCAAATACGATCGGATGATGCCTATCTATAAGTTCTATTTTGATGATGACCAGAAGACCGAACTTTTCGTGTCAGGTAAAAATGGAGAGCCTATACAGCTTACGACTTTGGAACAGCGTTTTTGGTCATGGATAGGTGCCATTCCGCACAAGCTGTATTTCCCATATATCCGTAAGGATGTGGACCGATGGAAAGCATGGATTGTGGCTTCCGGATCCATTTGTCTGGTCGCTTCATTGACGGGCTTCATCTTGGGCATTTATTTGTTGGTAAACAGATACAGACAAAAGAAACGCCTGGAAATTCCATACAAAAGAGGATGGAAACGCTGGCATTATACCACCGGTCTAGTATTTGGAGTCTTCTTGGTGTGGTGGTCCATCAGCGGCATCTTTTCCATGTCGAGAGTACCGCAATGGTTGGTACCAACCAAGGCTGAGTTCAGTTTCAATACGACCAGACTTTGGGGGAAAGGTATCTTGCCGTTGGAGGCCTATCAGTTAGATTATCGGAAGTTGCAGGAATATTATCCGGAGTTGAAACAGGTAGAATGGGTGAGATTTGCGGATATTCCGGCCTATCGGGTCATTGAAGGTGAAAATGAACGGTACATTGATGCTTCGGGTACTGAAGTGGTTGCTTTGAATGTTCCACAAAAGACCATCGAAGAGGGCTTCCGGAAGATTCATGGCGATGATGTGAAAATGACGGTGACCGTTTTGGACAAGTACGATAATTATTATGTGAATCTGAGAAGAACACTGGAATTGCCGGTATACAAAGTAGAATTGGACGATGACGACCATAACTTGTATTATGTGAATCCTCGTGACGGTTATATCCGGTATTTGAACAAGAATAAGATTGTGGACAAGTGGCTCTTCAGTGCCATTCATTATCTGAACATGGGATGGATCATCAGTCGTCCGGCTTTATGGACTTTCTGTCTGTGGTTCTTGTGCATCGGATGCGGCATCGTATGTCTGACGGGTGTAGTACTGGGAGTCAAAACCTGGTTTATTAGAAAGAAGAAAAAAAGTTGACTATCTGCTTTTTAAATATCTATCCATATATGAACCAAGCATAGTGGATATTATCATTAATGAAACTCTTTAACTTGGTTTATTCGGGCGGAATCTTTCGTGAGAAAGGTTCCGCCTTTTTTTAGGATTTCAGAAATTTCAGTTATTTCATTGGAAGGGTATGTACATGATGAGTTCCCCACTCTTAAGGGATGCCTGTACATTGATAAGCCGCTAGTTGCGGCTTCCGCGGAAGGGGAGGGAGAGGTCTCTTTCCGCCAAGAGGAAA